>NZ_JAWOTS010000018.1:0-83845 GCF_033338975.1 Vibrio sp. Vb0349
TTGGCGCTGGACTAAACAAAGGCCCCCTTTTAGGGGGCTCACACAAAGCCACCTTCTTTAGAAGGTGGTAATTTACTGTCGCAATCTAATGATCTCACAGGCTTATCTTGGCAAGGTTAGGCGTAACAATAAAACTTATCAATGAGTGTGATTTTCTTTATGCTCCAGCCTCTCACTATCAGACTAATCCGATTGTTTGATGAACTCTTATCAAGTATAAATATTTCAATAAGGTATATGATGAATAAAAAAGGAATTTGGTATTCATGAGGTATACCCCAACTCTTAAGTTAAGCACACGGCTGGTGGCCTTTGTCACCATGATCGTTATCTGCGCCATGTTTATCTTGTTTGTCGGTGGCACCCTCTCTTTTAAACGTCTTGGGCAGGAATATCTCACCCATTATTTAGAAGGGATCGTAGAGGTGGTCGACAAGGAGATGGAAGATCCTGACGCCGCTTATTCTATGCAGCGCTGGATGCCGAAAATGCTGCAGGCTTCCAATATTGTCGAAATGACGTTGTCGACTAACAACGCCGTTGTTTATCGCTTCAAAGATACTTCTCATCAAATGGAAGCGTCAGTCTTGTTTGAGGCAGAGTACCAGCTGACTCACAATCAAGATTACACGATTCACTTTAAAGCAATTCCCCCTTACTTAGGTTACAGCTACTCAATGCAGGCGCTTTGGTCGATCACGCTTGCCGTGATATTGATCATCTTCTGCTTAATGCGCGGCGTGGCATGGCTTAAGGAGCAATTAGAAGGCTCCGAAATGCTCGAAGAGCGAGGCAGAATGATCCTGGCTGGTAGGGTGGAGCAGTATGCCAAAGGTGACAAAAAAGAATGGCCTTACACCGCCAGTGAAGCGCTCGATGTATTAATCGAAGAGTTACAAGATGCGCGTCAAGAGCGAAGCCGATTTGATACCTTTATTCGAACTCAAACCTTCCTTGATAAGCTAACCGGTACCGCTAACCGAGTGTTATTTGATAGCAAGTTGGAATCGGCGTTACTAGAAAGTGGGGCTCGCGGCGCCGTGTTGCTAGTTCGTATTCAAGACTGGAAACTGGTTGAAGAAGAGCAAGATAAGCAAATTACGGATGAGTTTATTGTTGAAGTTGGGAGTTTATTGTCCAATTTAGTTCAACGATACCCAGATGTTGTATTTTCCCGTTATTACGATGCTGATTTTGCGCTTTTTCTACCGCACCAAAGTGCGAAAGATGTGGCTAACCTTGCCTCGCAATGCATTCGCCAGTTAGAAAAGTTAATGCCGCCAGAGCCACTTGATCCAGACAACTGGTGCCATATTGGCATCACCACTTATAAAGAAGGTGAGCGACACAGCCAAATCATTGATGAAGCCGAGACTGCTTTGCGTAGTGCGCAACTACAAAATAACAATAATTGGAGTCGCTTCAAAAAATGGAACCACGATGAAGAAGCTCGCGGAAGTGTGAGGTGGAGAACGTTATTTGACACAGCACTTACACCTGAAAGTGTGATACTCTACGCACAATCTGTGCACCCAATAAGTGACGCGACGCATAAAAAATCATTATATGAAGAGTTAACATGTCGGATTCGCGATCCTGAGAATGGGATTGTTAAAGCGTCTCGGTTCATTTCTGCGATCAGACAGGTTGGTTATGAAGCGCAAATGGATAAGTCGGTTATTAATAAATTCTTAAGAGAGTTTAAGGATAATTTTGATAACTCAAGATCGTATGCGCTCAATTTGAATGTAACGCCATTTTCTAACCGAGAGTACTTTAAATGGTTTCGTGATGAACTCTTACAGTTGTCACGTGAGCAGAGAAAGTGTCTCAGTTTTGAGTTTGTTGAAGCACAATTTGTAAGACACTTAGACTTTATGCGACCAGTCGCTAAAATGCTGGCCGGTTTAGGGTGCCACTTAATGGTTGGGCAGGCTGGGCGTACCATCGTCAGCACTCACTATTTAAAAGAAGTGGACATTCGTTACCTTAAACTTCATCGCAGTTTAGTAGCAAAAATCGACCAACGACATGAAAACCAGCTATTTGTCCGCAGTATGCTAGGTGCGGCGGCAAACAGTAAAACTAAAATTATAGCAGTGGGAATTGAGAATCAGAACGAGCTCAACACATTAATTGAGCTCGGGGTTTATGGTGGGCAAGGGCGTTACTTTTCTGCGGAGCAGCAGTTTCTTCCTCGTCCCCAAGCGTTGCCGAATTCTCAATCAGAATCCCAAGTTAAATTGGGAAGACGAAATCGCTGGCGGAAAAAATAAAGATAATAATCATGGATTTCAAAGCACTATTCGACAAGCTTAAGCGATCATCTAGTGGTGGTCGCTCCTGCTTTTTGGTTATTCAGCCAGACGCCGTTTATTTATCATCTTCAATCAAAAGTAGTCGTCCATACCAATTTGATATTTCTGAGTCCAATTGGGAAAAAGCCGTTGAGCAAGCATTGAGCGTTGCAGCGAGTGCGTATGATTCATTAACGGTTATTCTTTCTCATAACTATTACCAGATGTACCAAATTGACAAACCGGTCATGCCGCGTCAAGAATGGCCAGCTGCATTACCGTTTTTGTTGAAAGAACTGATCTCTGAGCGTGCCATCGACATTATTGCCGATGCGGTCGAGTTACCGAATTCAACCAAAGTGCAAGCATACGTCTTATCGCGAAAAATATTGGATAAGATTGTGTTACTGGCCAGCCGAGCCCAGTTACCACTAGAAGCCATTCTTCCTGAAGACGATATTTGGGGAGAGACTGCGGGTGAACTAGGAAACTTCCTATTATTACAACGCAGTGTGCGTGGTCATTTCCGTATAAGCGCTTTTGTCGAAAATACTATTGCGTTCCACCGCTCTATTCGCAGTGTGACGCCACCATTAACGGGGGTTCCGTCTAGCGATTTACAGATGGACAGTCTGTCGTTAGAACTGCAACGTTCGATTGATTATCTTTCATCTCAGTTACGCCATGTGCAATTACATCAATTGAAAGTGTGCTGCGATGAAGAGGATGAGAGCGAGCTTGTTCAGGCTCTTAATTACCGTTTAAGCACTAAGGTTTCACCGTTATTACCACCAGAACATGAGCTATCAGGACATGTTTTGGCTGACACTGCGGCTACTTCAAATACTCGACGCGTCAACTTATATCCCGATTACTTAAAACCGAAAAAAGAGCTCCTGACGCTAAAAAATATCGCGTTATCTTGGGGCGTTGCGGCGGCTGCAATTCTATTTTCTTACGGTTATGTCACTTGGCAGAGCAGCGGTTTGGAAGATGAGATTGCTATTGTAAAAAGTAAAGGCGATATCATGAAGTCAGAGCTTGAACGTTATCAAGTCAAGCTACGTAAACATCAACCTGACAATAATAAGCTGGCAGCTAAAGCCCGCTTAGAGCGTGAAGTCAAGGCGAAGCGAGACTCGCTTAAAGCTGTCGGGAAATACGATGACTCGCAACGCACGGGTTACTCTGGCGTGATGCAATCATTAGCGAAGCTAGGAAACCAAGAAATTTCTTTGTCCGAAATTCGAATCAATACCCATACCTTAGACCTGAAGGGGCTAGCGAAACAACCGAGCTCAGTGCCAAATTGGGTTAGCCAATTTAAAAACGAAATTAGCTTGGTTGGTCGAACGTTTGACGACGTCAAAATAGGTCGAAATGATAAGGATATTGTGACGTTTGAACTAAAAACGCGCGAGGATAAAGAGAAATGAACGAATTCTGGCTCTCATTAGAAGGGCGCTTTGGCGAAATGAGTACGCGTGAAAAAGTGCTCACCGCATTGTGCGGTTTAGTTGTCGTGATCATGTTGCTCTTTACGCTGGTATTGGAGCCAAAGCTTAACGAGATCATCAGTAATGAGAGGCAACTAAGTAATTTAAAGCAAGCCAATCAAAAGATTGAAATCGATACGCTACGTATTCAGGCGCAACTTAAGAAAGATCCAAATGCTGAGATTGATCGCGCGATATCTAATCTGTTAGCTGAGAGTCAGCATCTTTCGATGCAATTAGCGGAGATCATCGAGCATCTTATTACACCTTCGCAAATGGCTGAGCTGCTTGAAAATGTGTTGGAGCAGCAAAGTGGCATTCACCTTTTGTCTCTGCAAACCTTGCCATCTGAGCCAATAACGGAAGATAAAGAAGCATCGCAATACTCTGGTTACTACGTGCATCCTGTTCGTATGGAACTGACTGGTGACTATTTTTCTATTGCTAATTATCTGAATAAATTGGAGAGCCTTCCTGCGAGTTATTACTGGCGCAGCTTTAGTTATAAAGTCGAAGAGTACCCGAAAGCGAAGCTTGTGTTAGAAGTCTACACACTAGGATCTAGAGAGGAGTTTATTGGTGGTTAACAAACTCATCATCTCATTGCTTGTTATGGCTGCGGCAGGAACCGCTTGGGCAAACCAGGACCCAACGGCCCCACTTGGTTGGGAAAAGCCAGCGGTTGAAACGTCAGCGAAACCAAAAGTTAAACGGTATCGACTGCCTAAGCTCACCAGTATTGTGTGTAAGCCAAGTACTGATTGTATCGCGATTATGGATAACAAACTTGTCGAAAAAGGCGAGCTATTTAAGGGTTATCGCGTCGCGAGCATTAATAGTGAATTTGTAACTTTAAAGCGTGGTAACCGTCAGTGGGACCTAGAGCTTTTTGATTTAAACGTAAAACAATAATAACCAGAGCCCGATCAGATATGCGCAAATTAGTTGTAGGAATAACGATTGCTTCTTTAATGGGATGTTCAATGGGTCATCGGAATCCAGTGGAAGTTAAAGAAGCGCTCAATGAATCGATCAATCAAGCGAACAGCCGCACATTGGAAGAAATCCCTTCTTCTGTTGAGGCAGACTTGATGCCAAATTTAGACTCGAACGTTGCATCAGAGCAAGGCACCTCGAAGCGTTTTCGTATTCAAGCGAATGCGGTCGATGCAAGAAGCTTTTTCGCTTCGTTGGTGAAAGGCACAGAGTACAGTGTGGCGATTCACCCATCGGTACAAGGTAATATCACTGTCAACTTGTCAGATGTGACATTGGATGAAGTTCTGAATGTCGTACAGAATATGTATGGCTATGACGTGGTGAAGTCTGGCAAAGTTATTCAAATCTACCCAGCAGGTATGCGTACGGTGACCATTCCAGTCGATTACCTGCAGTTCAAGCGTTCTGGTCGCTCATTAACCAGCATTGTTACGGGCTCTGTAACCTCGGCTGGTACGTCTAATTCTGGTGGTAGCTCAGACAGTTCTGACTCGTCAGACTCTAACAATGGAAACAACAACGATAGCTCGACCACATCTACGGGTGGTACACGCATTGAAACCATCACTGAAAGTGATTTCTGGCCGATGCTGCAGCAAGCTGTTGCGAATCTAATTGGTTCAGGCAAAGGGCAAAGTGTGGTTGTAACGCCACAAGCGGGAGTTATTACGGTTCGAGCATTTCCAGATGATATTCGCGAAGTACGCGAGTTCTTAGGTGTATCGCAGGAGCGCATGCAGCGCCAGGTCATTCTTGAAGCTAAAATCCTAGAAGTGACGTTGAATGATGGCTACCAACAAGGCATCAACTGGTCAAACTTATCGGCGTCAATTGGTAACTCGGGTAGTATCGTAGTCAACCGCCCTGCGTCGACATTACCACCATTGGATGCGATTGGCACGCTATTGGGCGGTCAAACCAACGTGACTATTTCGGATGGTAACTTCAATGCCGTGTTGAGCTTTATGTCTACGCAAGGTGACTTGAACGTCCTTTCGAGCCCTCGTATTACCGCTGCCAACAACCAAAAATCTGTCATCAAGGTCGGTACCGATGAGTACTTTGTTACCGAGCTATCGAGCAATGCAGGCAACGGTGAAAACTCAAATGCAGTTCCTGAAGTGGAACTGACGCCATTCTTCTCGGGTATTTCCCTCGATGTAACTCCGCAAATTGATAACAAAGGCAATGTGTTCCTGCATGTTCACCCCGCAGTTATTGAAGTCACGGAAGAAGTGAAGCAATTGAACTTGGGCGGAGATTTCCAAAACATCCAACTGCCATTAGCGAAAAGCTCTATTCGTGAATCAGACTCGGTTATTCGTGCTAAAGATGGCGATGTTGTGGTTATCGGCGGGTTGATGAAACAGCAAAATCGTGAGCTTGTTTCTAAAGTCCCATTTTTGGGCGATGTACCAGCACTGGGGCATTTGTTCCGCAACGTGAATAACGTAACTGAGAAAACAGAATTGGTCATCTTGCTAAAACCGACCGTAGTTGGCGTGAACTCTTGGCAGAAAGAGCTAGAGCGCTCTCGTGATCTGCTGCAAGAGTGGTTCCCAGATGCGCAATAAGCGCTGGGAAAGGTTCTGTTTTTCAATAGGTTTGTGATTCGAGTATGTACTTGTCACACTTTGGATTCCGAGTTCAGCCTTTTTCGTTAACCCCAAATACAGAAATGTTCTTGGGGTTAGTCCCTCACTATGAGGCGATCCAAACCATCCTAGCTGCCGTGCAAATGGGAGAAGGGGTGATTAAGGTGACGGGAGAAGTCGGCACTGGAAAAACCATGGTATGCCGTAAGCTGATCGAGCAGATTGAATCTGAAGTTGAGCTTATTTACTTACCCAATCCAGTGTTGAATGGGGAACAGTTGCAGTTTGCTGTCGCCAGAGAGTTGGGTATCGAGAACGATGATCCGCTGCGCATCGTTTCCCTCATTCAAGAGCACTTGATTCAAGTACATTACTTGGGAAAGAAAACCGTCTTGATCGTTGATGAAGCGCAAGCTCTTTCCCCACAAGCTTTAGAAACATTACGTCTATTTGGCAATCTAGAAACGGAACAAGATAAGCTCATTCAATTGGTGTTATTCGGACAACCTGAGTTGGATGAAAGATTGGCTAACCATGAGCTAAGGCAATTTCGTCAACGCATTACGTTTAGTTGCCAGTTACGTCCTCTCTCTATCGATGAAGGCGTGGCTTACATCAATAATCGTTTAGATAAAGCAGGCAATGGGGCGCACATTTTTTCTATTGAACAGAAAAAAGCGATTTGGCGTTCATCCATGGGGATTCCGCGCTTGATAAACCAAATTAGCCACAAGTCGTTGCTTGCTGCATTTAATGAGCGTTGCACACTATTGAAAAATCATCACGTTTACGCCGCTATGCACGATACGTTTGATGCCCGTAAACCTAAGTTTAAAACACCCGTATTTTGGGGATGGAGTCAACCTTGAGTGCCATCAATAAAGCATTATCAGAACTTGCTGAAAAAACATCGCCGTCAGAGCTTACTCGTGCGGAGATTCCAAGTGTCTCACGCAGTAAACCTTGGCTTTGGCTTGTCGCCGGTTTTTCGTTAAGCCTTGCGGTTGGTAGCTGGGCGGTCTCTCGCGGTCCTGTCCCTTCAGGCGAGCTATCACAGTTTCAAACCGACGCTATGCCACTGTCGTCTGTGAATGTCTCACCAATTGTTTCATCGGAGCGCACTCACTCGCCAACGAGTAAAATGACGCCCGATACAACTCAAGTGGTTTACACCAAACTAGCCACACAGCCGGTAGCGCAACAGCCTCACATGCAAGAGACTGATAGGTTCACGCCAAGATCTGAGATAAATATCGCCTCTGATGATGCAGTTTTACTCGCGCAGTTAGCAACGATGCCGAGCGAGGAGCAATACGATCACGTAACCCACACAACATCAGAAAACAGCTCAATGCGTATTGAGCAGGTTGAGCTTACTCACCGCCAATTATCTCTTAAAGCGGTTAGCCGAGCGGAAAAAGCACTGGATGCTAACGATATGCAAACGGCGTTATCGGCTTATGCCGAGGCGTTGCGTTATGAGCCAATGAATGCAGACACGCGTCAAAAGTTATCAGCGTTGTACTTTGGTAAAGGTGACACGCGTAAAGCATATGAGATTATTCAAGAAGGTATCAACCTAGATACGAACAACCAAGTACTCCGCTTGGCCTTGTCTAAGTTGTTAGTGAAAGCTAATCAACCTGAAGCGGCGCTGAGCCCGCTTGTTCATTTGCCTCCAGTACCAAGTCGAGATTACTTGGCGATGCGTGCGGCATTGGCACAAAAACACAAGCAAAATGACATTGCGCTTGAGAGCTATCAACTCCTCACTCAGCGTGAGCCGGAAAACGCGCGCTGGTGGTTAGGTTTGGCTATTCAACAAGAGCGCGCCCTGGCTTTTACTGCCGCGATTAACTCTTACAACCAAGCTCTGGGTAAAGTTGGCATTTCGAATCAATCGCAAGCATTTATCCGTGACCGTTTGAACATCTTGAAAGAGTTGGAGAGCGCACAATGAAAATTCAGTTGAGAAAACGCTTGGGCGATCTTCTGGTTGAGGAAGGTATCGTCTCTGAAGAACAAATCCAGCAAGCACTAAACGCACAACGCAGTACCGGGCAGAAGTTAGGGGATGCGTTAATTGACCTTGGCTTTATTACTGAAAAGCAAATGTTGGACTTCTTGTCTCAGCAGCTTGGTTTGCCACTGATCGATCTTGGTCGTGCACCTGTGGATGCCGAAGCCGTGCAGATTTTACCTGAGGTACACGCTCGTCGCTTACGTGCGATGGTCGTTGCTCGAAATGGGGACACCCTGCGCGTTGCTATGAGCGACCCTGCGGACTTGTTCATCCAAGAATCATTGATGAACTTGTTGGGCCAATACAACCTTGAGTTCATTGTGGCTTCAGAGCGTCAGCTCATTTCAAGCTTTGACCGCTATTACCGCCGTACTAAAGAAATAGCCTCCTTTGCTGAGCAGCTGCATGAAGAGCATAAAGATGTACAAAGCTTTGATTACGGTATTGATGAAGCCGATAGTGAAGAGGTTACCGTTGTAAAGCTGGTTAATTCCATGTTTGAAGATGCGGTACAGGTTGGAGCTTCGGATATTCATATTGAGCCAGACGATCAAGTATTGCGTTTGCGCCAGCGTATTGATGGCGTATTGCATGAAACGCTCTTAAATGAAGTGAATATTGCATCGGCTTTGGTTCTTCGACTGAAGTTGATGGCACACCTAGATATTTCTGAAAAGCGCTTGCCACAAGATGGCCGATTCAATATCAAAGTTCGTGGCCAATCAATTGATATTCGTATGTCGACGTTACCAACGCAGTACGGAGAATCTGTGGTAATGCGTCTGCTTAACCAGTCCGCTGGTTTGCGTCCGTTAGAAGAGTCAGGCTTGCCGCCAGACTTGCTTGCTCGCTTGCGTCGACAGTTGGCGCGTCCGCACGGAATGATTTTGGTTACCGGGCCGACAGGTTCCGGTAAAACCACCACGCTTTACGGCGCATTGAGTGAGCTCAACGAACCTGGGAAAAAGATCATTACAGCAGAGGACCCGGTTGAATATCGTCTGCCTCGCATCACTCAGGTACAGGTTAACAGCAAGATCGATCTAACTTTCTCGCGTGTTCTTAGAACCTTTTTACGTCAAGACCCAGACATCATTCTTGTTGGTGAGATGCGTGACCAAGAGACGGTAGAAATTGGTCTGCGAGCTGCACTAACGGGTCACTTAGTATTGAGTACTCTCCACACCAACGATGCTGTCGACAGTGCGTTACGTATGATCGACATGGGTGCGCCGGGTTACTTGGTTGCTAGTGCAGTCAGAGCTGTGGTGGCGCAGCGTCTTGTGCGCCGAGTTTGCCCCGATTGTAAAACAGAAGACCACTTAGATGAGTCTCGCCAGCAGTGGTTAGCTGGGCGTTTCCCAAATCAAGTTAGCACCATTTTTTATAAAGGCGCAGGTTGCCAAAACTGTAACTTGACTGGTTATCGAGGCCGAATCGGTGTGTTTGAAATGCTCGAACTTGAGCAAGAGATGATGGATAAATTGCGCGCCAATGATGCGGTTGGCTTTGCGCAAGCCGCGCGCCGCTCAGAAAACTATAAGCCACTGCTTGCTTCTGCAATGGAACTGGCGCTACAAGGCACCGTCAGTTTGGATGAAGTGATGACCCTAGGTGAGGGTGATGCTTCTGGTAAGACTGATCCCATTTTCATATAGGTAAGTGAATGCCAACTTTTCGTTATCAAGGCCGCACGCTAGACGGCTCATCCACTAACGGCAAAATCGAAGCAGTGAACTCAGAAGCTGCGGCGGAAGCATTGATGAATAAAGGGGTCATCCCGCTCAATGTACGTTTAGAGAAAGAGTCGGCAAAAAGTCAAGTGAGCTTGTCTAAGCTGTTTGTGCCTGCTATTCCGTTGGAAGTAATTATTCTTTTCTCTCGCCAGTTGTTTAGTTTGACTAAAGCTGGCGTACCTTTGCTGCGCTCTATGCGTGGCTTGTTGCAAAATTGCGAAAACAAACAGCTCAAAGAGGCGCTAGAAGATGTCGTTTCTGAACTGAGTAATGGTCGAGGTTTGTCTTCTGCGATGCAGCAACACAGTAAAGTATTCAGCCCACTGTTCGTTTCTATGATCAACGTCGGTGAGAATACGGGTCGGCTTGACCAAGCGCTATTGCAACTGGCGAATTACTACGAACAGGAACTTGAGACTCGCAAACGCATTAAAGCGGCGATGCGTTATCCAACGTTTGTCATTATCTTTATCACCATCGCCATGTTTGTATTGAATATCTTGGTGATCCCTGAGTTTGCATCGATGTTCACGCGCTTTGGGGTTGAGCTACCATTGCCGACGCGTATTTTGATCGCGACTTCTAATTTCTTTGTTAATTATTGGGTGTTGCTGGTTGTGGCAATGATTGGCGCGTTTACGGTGTTCAGAGCGTGGGTGGCGACGGCTGATGGTCGGGAGAAGTTTGATAAGTTTCGCCTTCGGCTGCCAATTGTAGGCGATATCGTTAATCGTGCGCAGCTTTCTCGTTTTGCCAGAACCTTTTCGTTGATGCTGAAATCAGGTGTGCCACTTAACCAGTCTTTGGCTTTGGCCGGGGAAGCATTAGGGAACCGTTTTTTAGAAAACCGAATTCTTGAGATGAAGTCCGCGATTGAAGCGGGTAGCACCATTTCAGTGACGGCCATCAACAGCAAAATATTCACCCCATTGGTGATTCAGATGATTGCAGTAGGTGAAGAAACTGGTCGTATTGATGAGTTGCTGCTGGAAGTGTCGGACTTTTACGATCGAGAAGTCGATTACGATCTAAAAACACTGACCGCAAGAATAGAACCATTACTTTTGGTGATTGTCGCAGGCATGGTCATGGTGCTGGCATTGGGTATCTTCTTACCAATGTGGGGAATGCTCGATATCATCAAAGGCGGCTAATAGGTGGTTGAAAATCAAAGCCGAGCAACGCTTATTGTGTTTGGGGTTATTGCTACGATTATGGCGGTGGGTTTGGCGGTCAAATTACGTCCTGTGACCGAGCAAGCACAAGTAACTGGAGCGAAGTTAGCGAGAGTTTGGATGCAAGATAGTGTTCAGCGTTATCGTCAAGCTTGGCTAGTACAAGGCGAGCCAGAACATATGCTGATGGATGGCTTAAACCTTACTATGACTGAGGGCGGGTTAGTGTCTCCTTTTACTCAGCAAGGTGTATTAGATTGTGGTTATTGGCTAGCGGTGCATTACCCCCAACGTAAAATAATGACCAACAAGTTAATAGATATCAGTGGAGCCATCAAAACTGATCGTTATGTATGTCACTACACTTATGAAAATGGTCAGTCGATTGTAGTTATCTCAACTGCTAATCAACTGAAAATAGACGTCGAAATGTCGGCGGAGTGAATTTTTTGACACCTAAGCACTATAATTGGTAATGAAAGTCGGTATAATGCAATCATTACCATAAGTAACAGGCTGTAATAGTGGGTAAACAATAATGTGTTTTTCTCATTGCAGCATGAACTGAATAATGGCGAATCGTCATTCTGCTCAAGCGGTAGATACAGTATCCACTTCACGGTCAGTTTTAGTGAACGTTGCTGCCCCAAACCGTTTTGACAATATCCAAAATGGTCGCGTGACCTAAACAAAACTTTGCAGTTGTACTGCATGCTTACATAGAGAGAGTAAACAATGAAAAGACAAGGTGGTTTCACCCTTATCGAATTGGTAGTGGTAATTGTAATCCTAGGTATTCTAGCGGTCACTGCAGCACCACGTTTCCTTAACCTGCAAGATGATGCTCGCAAAGCTTCATTGCAAGGTTTGAAAGGTGCCATTGATGGTGCGTCCGGTATTGCGTATGGTAAGGCTGCAGTAGAAGGTAAAGAGACTATCGACGCTAGTAAAGCTGATGAAGATGATAAGCCTGAAGTAGAAGGAATTAAAATAACTTTTGGTTATCCAACGTTTGAAGGCTTAAAAACTGCTGTAACAGGTTTGTCTGATGATTGGGATGAAATTACTGTAAATAACAATAAAGCATATACATTTAAAGGTAAAAAAGCGGATAGTGATTGGGTATATGACCCAACAGGTACTAAGGAAAATGTAGGTTGTTACGTTGGTTACATTGAAGCAACAGGTACAACAGCAGATAAGGCTGCCAAAACTGTAATTGCTAGCGACAAGTGCTAGATTATTCTGTAAAGGTCAGTCGTTTTGGCTGGCCTTTGTCTCTTTATTTTGATTAATCTCGGAATAATTCATATGCGTAAATCATCGGGTCTTAGTGCAATAGAGTTTGTAGTTGTGCTGATTATCTTAGGTGTGATCGGTTATGTGGTATTACCAAGATTTATCAGCTTCGAGCCAGAAACTTACGAAGCAAAGTGGGAGCAAACCAAGCAAACCGCTGAGCACGTTTCTGAAACGCTGAGCAATAAAGAAACTTACGATCGAATTGAAGAAGAGATTGGTCGTTCAAAAGGGCAAAATAACTAGACATTGGTTATTTGTTCGTCTGTTCACACTTCGAATCGAAAAATTATAAACCTATCATTAATCTCATAATTTCATCGTATACTTATCTCGCTTGTTCTAAGCCTAAGGTTGGGTTATGAAAATTCGCAGCTCTGCATTAGGGTTCACGTTAATGGAGTTAATCCTCGTGATTGTTCTCCTCTCTATCCTTTCACTTTTTGCAGCCAGCCGTTTTATGGGCTCTGGCAGTTTTTCTGCATATGCATTACAAGAACGTGTGATTTCTGTGATTCGCCAAGTGCAGGTGAATCGTATGCAGTCGAATGTTGAGAAACCTGATGATAACTTTCGTTTGCAAGTTTCTAGCTCATGTGTTGGTTCAGTTGCTGCCTGCGCACTAATAGGTAGTGCACAAGATGCCCGTAGTGACGTGGTTATCGATAAGTCCGCAAAGTTTTCCGTTATCAGCGGTGCCGCAAATACAATTAATTTTAACCTTCTCGGCAATCCTGTAAGTGGTGCTGTAAACATCTTAATTGAAGATAAACATGGTCGAAGCCGCTGCCAAGTTGAAATTAATACTCAAGGCTATGTTTCTAAAGGAACATGCTCATGAAGAAATCTAGTGGCATGACTTTAATAGAAATGATCATCGCGATTGTTTTAATGGGCATTGCGATGGTGGCGTTTACTTCTTTTCTTGTCCCTCAAATTCGAGATTCCGCCATCCCTCATTATCAAACCCGCGCGGCCGCATTAGGCCAAGGTTTCATGTCTCAGATATTGGCGCGAGGCTTCGATGAAAACAGCGACTTTGATGGTGGTTTAGTACGCTGTAGTGAGACTGTCCTTGGTGGTAAGGATTGTTCCACAAGTCTTGGGGCAGATAGCGGTGAATCAAACCCAGCTAGTTTTAATGATGTCGATGACTATATCGGTTGCTGGTATACACAAGGTACAAAGGCCAGCTGTAACTCTACGCCGTTATACGAGCTGAGTAACGTTCTTGGCACGTCTATGGCAAATGATTACAAGAACTTTCGAGTTGAAGTGAAAGTGCAATACGTTGAATCAGATGGAACGGGTGTCAATAATCCTTCACAGGAAGATATCACGCCTTATAAACGAGTCACTATGACTATTTACGCCGGACAAACACAGCCTTTAACACTGTCTGCGATAAGGGGAAATTACTAATGAAAAATTGTGGTTTCACTTTAATAGAAATGGTCATCACTATTGTGATTAGTAGTTTTATCATGCTCGGAATTGCTGGTTATTTGCAGTTAGGAGCAAAGGGCTATGCTGATACTATTGATAGGCAGAGACTACAAACTCAGGCGCAATTCGTTATTGAGAAAATATCTCGAGAGATTCGTCATGCGGTGCCGAATAGCTTTTTTATTGATGAGAGTGAAAAAAACTGCCTGATTTTTATGCCTATAGAGCACTCTGGTTTTTATGCGATTTCTGGTAATGATATACAGTTTGTGGTGGGTTTTTTTGGTAATAATGCTCCCGAATTTGATAGTGGCTTGAAAATGGTGATTAACCCAACACGGTTAAGTGATTTAACCTCATCCACTCATAGTGTTGATGTCGGAGCCCTTTCTCCAGATTCGAATAAATCATACAAGATCATTAACGGCGCTAGTTCAGTAACTAGTCGCTCCGTTTCTAATCGACACTATCTCTATGATCCATCTAAGTCAGTGAAATATTGCTTTGTAGGCACACAGATACAGCGTAACGGCGAAATAATTGCCGACAATCTTATTTATGTTGATGATCAATCTCAGAGTTATTTCAAATATGACGATACATCGCTTCATCGAGGCGGGCTCGTGCATCTGAGGTTCGTGTTTGAACAGTCCGGTGAAAGTAGTGTGTACCAACAAGATGTGCAGGTGCTGAATGTTCCATAATAAGCAAAAAGGCAATGTGTTAATTGTGACGCTCTTTGTCATTATCGTAATGGGGTATTTGGCTGCGTCACTAATGAAAGTGACTTGGTCTAATCAAAGTGGTTTAACTCGTGATTTTTTGGGTACAAAAGCATGGTTTACAGCCCAATCGAGTAATGATTGGGTGTTAACAAAGTTTTATCCACTGGGTCTTTCGCCAGCGGTTTCTGTTAACTGTGCCGCTATAAGTAGCGGCAGTGTCACTATTCCTAGCAGTCTGATAGATCCGAAATGTGAGGCGACTCTAAAATGCAAGTCTGTTGGTCAGTTACCGGATACCAATAGTGGTAAAGATATAAGTTTATATGTTGTTAGAAGTCTGGCCGTTTGTGGCTCGGGCTTATCAAAAGTTCAGCGACAGCAAGAGATTTGGGTAAGGGAGTAATAATAAGAATGAAAAAACTGATTTTCTTAGCCTTGATATGGATGACGAGTACGGCTAACGTCCTCGCGAAAGAGTACGATATTACTCCGACATTGATTAGGGAAGGCTGGGGCTGGAAATGGGTCGCTACTAATAGTCCATGCCCAAATAGCGGTTCTTATACTGGCAGGCGGCTGTCTTCTTATAAGTGTTCAAGTAATGTTACGTTGAATGATGGCGATAGCATTATTACCGGAGGCCCCACATCACAGTTATATTTGGAAGGTTACTCTACGTTTAAGGGAAATAATACGATTGGTAGTGCTGGTAGGAACCTTTCTTTAGATCTGGAAAGGAACTCTTTCACTGCCAATGGACTATACGTTTATGGTCACGTGGATAACGGCAGTTATATTGAACTAAATCAATCAACGATATTAGGCTCATTAAGAAGTTCTACCAATGGAATCAAACTTACAAATGCTAACATTGGGCAGAACGTTTTAGCAAAAGCGCAAATAAGTGGCAGCGCAAGCAATATTAGCGGATATGTTGTAAGTGACAATGGCGGCGTAACATTTAGTGCCGTTAATGTTGGTTCATATATCGAGGCTAAGAATCAAATAACAGTTACAGATGGATCCATAGGAGGGTATATATTGTCCTCTAATGGTGGTGTGGAAATTACAACATCAGGTGCTACCAAACTAATAGATGGTTATATAAGCGCTAAAGAGGCGGTTAAGGTGACCAACTATAAAGTTAACCAGTCTATCTCTGCTGGTGACTATATTGAGTTAAATAACTCAAACGTCACTGGAAGCCTGACTTCTCAAAGCAACGGAAGTTCTTCGATTGCTGTGTCCAATAACTCGTCGATTTCTGGTGATATTCTTACTAAAGGCTACGTTAGTGTTTCTCATTCAAGTGTGGATGGGAATGTTGATAATACACAGGGCAGTAACCAGAGCATGGCTATCGTCAGCAGTCGAGTTGGAGGCAACATTACAGCGAAAGGCTATGTCGACATTCAGTACTCTCAAGTTTCAGGTGTTGTGTCGAGCACTAATGAAGGTGGTCAGGTCAAGAACTCAAAAATCAAAGGTAATGTTGATGTTAAGAAATATCTTCATGTGATCGAAAGTTCCTACGTATGTGGTGTCGCTTCCAGCTCGCATGAAGGGGCAAATATTAGTAATTCATATGTAGGTGATGACGTCTCTACCAAGAAATACTTGCACGTGACTAACTCTTCTGTTTTTGGTACTGCGAGTGTGAAAAATGAGGGAATGGCGTTATCGTCGGCTAAAATTCTTGCGGACGCCAAAGCGATTGGTTTCCCTACTCACAAAGACGTAAGTATTGCCAGTAACTCAACGCTTTGCGGAACCGCAAACTCTTCATACTCTTATAACGGTAAATTGGTTGGTTATTGCGGTCTAAATGATACGAGCTGTGATACATCTCAAACTCGAGGTACATGTCCCGTTGAAGTTGGTGAGAGCTCTCAATACAAAGATTTCTACGACTATTGTGGAATGACGCCACCAGGCCCTGACCCAGAGCCTATTCAATGTGAATCGTTGCCACCTGAAGATTTTGACTCAGGCTCTCTTACAAACTGGTCTGTGATGGGCTTTAAGAATAGTGCTAAACCGAGCATTACTGGTGGCAAGTTTAGGTTATCAAGCAACCAATATAATCAAGCAACAGCATCAGCCTACAACTATATCTTCCCATCTGATGATAACGTTATGCAGGTGGAGTTTAATCACTATGCTCATTCAAATACCACACGACCTGGTGCAGATGGGGTTGGTATCGTTTTTTCTGACGCAAATGTCCCACCAGCGACAGGTGCATTTGGTGGACCTTTAGGTTTTGGTGTAAAACCCGGTTTAGAAGGTTTTGCCGGCGGTTGGTTAGCATTTGGTATCGATGAGTATGGTAACTTCTCGAATGAAGGCAGTTATTATGAGAATGACTATGGCCGTCCAGGTCGTAGCCAACAATCTATTGCTATTCGCGGAGCAGGTTATAAGAAGACAATCCAGTACAACGGTCAGTCCAAAGAAGGTTGGTTTGGGGGCTATAAATTTATTAAAAATAATACAGATGTTGGTGCACTTGATGTATTCGGAACTTATTACAATGGCCGAGGTGAAGATGAGGTCCACCGTTACAGAATGACTGTAGACTCTCGCAAAACCGTTAAAAACCGAGCGAGCGGAGTTTGGGTTTCTATTGAGCGTCAAATTGATGGTGGTCGCTGGGAAACGTTAATCAAATCATTCAATGTTATGAATGGTTATGGACAGTCTATTGCTCCAGAAAACTTCCGTATTTCTGTAACTGCATCGACGGGGTCATATACCAATATCCACGAAATTGATGATTTCCAAGTTTGTGCAGATAAATACAAGAAGTTAACGGATGGTATCCATCACTTTGAATTTGACTATTCAGGATCCGGTAGTACGTGCCAGCCTTCGAAAGTCACGCTAAAAGCATGTATGAATGAAAGGTGTACTCAAACCTATCCAGAAGATGCAGCCGCAAGCGAAGGCGAGTTAGAACCATTGACAGTTACTTTACTGCCATCATCCACCAATAGCGTCGCTAACTGGGTAAATGGAGAGCAAGAAAAGCTCACGGACATTACTTTCAACAATTCAGTTGATCTTCTATTACAGGGGTATAAAGCCGGTACGGTTACGATGGGAGTCGCGAATAGTTCGGTACCTCAGTTTGGTTTTGAAGGAGCGCGTTGTCGCATCAATAACGGTGATGAATTGTCCGTCGAGAACTGTAATGTGTTGTTTTCTCAAAACGTACTCGGAGTAAACATAGGGGATGTGGTTTCGGCTAGACAATCTGCCGGTACAGATCATCTTTCATTCTGCTCATCACATGTAAAAGCTGGGGGCGAAAGCCGAGATGTTACTATGAAAGTGACTCACGAGATTGCACCCGTCGATAAAACGAAATCTGTTGAGGTATGGTACAAAAAAGCGGGTGACAGCAATGCTAAATGGAGTGGTCATACCGTATTGCAACCTCAAGTTGCTAAGTCTTTGTCCGATGTCTACTTTGATTCAAATGGTAAAGCTTACCTCAAAGTTAATTATAAAGAGGTTGGTAAAATCCGTATCGATGCGAAAGTTAACGACGTGAAGGATTCGGCGGGCTTTGCATCATTTGTGAGTTTCCCTGAGAAGTTAAGTCTGAACGTAAGTGGTAATGGTGCGTGTTTACCTGATTGCAAAAGCTATATTCCAGCAGGACAAGAGTTCACAATGCAGGTAACAGCATATCAATCAGACGGAGAAGTTGCCCGAAATTACCAAGAGTCGCATATTAGTATTGATCATGTAGTGACTTATCCAGACCCGACAACGAGTGTGAACAAGGGTAATGTTGTGAATGGCTCGTTACTAACAGAAAAGCTACCAGAAGACGCTAAGTGGGTTAGTGGTTCCGTGTCTTTCAAGCAGTCTGTTGATGAAGTAGGCTCATTCGAGTTTACCGCTACTGCCCCTGTTGGTGGTGAAGGGGAAGCATTCTCTACCTATCTGGGAAGCAGCACGTATAAGATTGCCGATGCAACGCTCAATGTTGGACGTTTCTACCCTAGTAAATTCAATGTTTACAGTAGCGATCAAACAACTTCGTACAACAACATATGGGATTACCCAAATGGCCAAGCATTTGCTTATATGGGACAGCCTTTTGGGTTAAAACAGTTCTACGTTGAAGCATTGTCGAAAGGAGACGGTGCCTTACATAATTACGCGTATTTTGATGCACGACACCAAGCTAAATTTAACTTGTACGAAGATAACTATGCCAATGTTAATAGGTTCAGTGCGCCGGGCACGTACACTGGTAACTGGTTGAACGGTAGTAAAGGTCCCTATGTTTCAGGGCAAAGTGTCGGGAAATATAGCGCGAGTGGACTGGTGTGGAATAAAGTAGTCACTAAACCTGACGGCCCATTAAATTACTTAGAGAATTCTTCAGATACGTCTATTTCTATTGATCTTTCCTCATCATCAGTAGATAAGGTTGGTGTGACTATTGGTACCAAGGAGCTATTTGTCCAGCCGGATTTACGCTTTGGCCGAGTTAATTTGGCTGATGTCGGCGGTAAGCAAGGTGATAACAACAAACCCGATTCACTTAAATTGCAGGTACCTCTAACAGTGGAATATTGGAAAGATGGTCGATTCGTGACAAACATTTCTGATAGTCAAACTACTATTTATGGTGTGAGAGAGAAATTCGAGCATAAATGGAAAGGTAATGAGCCTGACTCTAAGTATGTAGATGTGAGCTTGAACGGTGGAGGTGTCGTTACCAAAGGTACTTCAAGAAGCATTGTCGCGGTCGAAAGCGAATCAAACCGTCAGCAAACGGAATTGTGGCTAGATCTTACCGCGGGATCTAATCATCTCCCATGGCTCAAATACGACTGGGTAAAAGAACCTGCCGGAAAAGCTCCTGCCGAAGAAAACCCATCCTCCGTCGTCACCTTTGGTATTCATCGAGGTAACGATCGCGTGATTTACCGTGGTGAGCCAGGGTTAACCGGACAGTAACAACTTAGGTTTTTGCCCTTAAGTTAGGAAACTGCAAGAAATTGAGGCTTTCTGCTCATGTTTGTGTACCAATACCTTGCTGTGACAGCGAGGCATTGGTACATTTAGAGCAATTTTTGTCTTCTATATTTTTGCAGGATGAGCGAAGAGTATGTTTAAGAAACTTCGTGGCATGTTTTCTAACGATCTATCTATCGATTTAGGTACAGCCAACACTCTAATTTACGTAAAAGGGCAAGGAATTGTCCTTGATGAACCTTCTGTAGTTGCTATTCGTCAAGATCGTGTAGGTTCTGCAAAAAGCGTTGCTGCAGTCGGTCACGCAGCAAAACAGATGCTTGGTCGTACACCTGGCAACATTTCCGCTATTCGCCCAATGAAAGACGGCGTAATCGCTGACTTCTACGTAACCGAAAAAATGCTTCAGCACTTTATCAAGCAAGTGCACGATAACAGCATCCTAAAGCCAAGCCCACGTGTTCTTGTTTGTGTTCCTTGTGGTTCTACCCAAGTTGAGCGTCGCGCAATTCGTGAATCAGCACTTGGTGCTGGTGCGCGTGAAGTTTACCTAATCGACGAGCCAATGGCGGCGGCAATTGGTGCTGGTTTACGCGTATCTGAGCCGACAGGTTCAATGGTGGTCGATATCGGTGGTGGTACAACTGAAGTTGCCGTTATCTCTCTAAACGGTGTGGTTTACTCATCGTCTGTACGTATCGGTGGTGACCGCTTTGATGAAGCGGTGATCAACTACGTACGTCGTAACTACGGCAGCTTGATTGGTGAAGCAACGGCTGAAAAGATCAAACACGAAATCGGTTCTGCTTACCCTGGTGATGAAGTTCAAGAGATTGAAGTTCGCGGTCGTAACCTTGCGGAGGGTGTGCCACGCAGCTTTAGCTTGAACTCAAACGAGATCCTAGAAGCGCTTCAAGAGCCGCTATCTGGCATCGTATCAGCAGTCATGGTTGCACTAGAACAGTGTCCACCAGAGCTTGCTTCAGACATTTCTGAAAACGGTATGGTACTAACCGGTGGTGGTGCACTACTTAAAGACCTAGACCGTCTACTAATGGAAGAAACTGGTATTCCTGTGGTTATCGCGGAAGATCCACTAACGTGTGTTGCGCGTGGTGGCGGTAAAGCACTAGAAATGATCGACATGCACGGTGGCGATCTGTTCTCTGAAGAATAAAGGTTTAGGTGAAGCTCATGTCGGGCTTCACCTTCATTTCTGCTCTCTCTGTAATTCAAACATGCTCCATACCTAAAAGTATTTAGTTAAGTATTTTTAGGTTGCCAAGTAAGGCTCAATAATCATGGAAGCAATCAGGTCAAAAACAAGATGAAACCGATTTTCGGCAGAGGTCCGTCTCTGCAATTACGTCTGTTTTTTGCTGTCATCGTGTCGGCGAGCTTAATGCTGGCCGATAGTCGTCTAGATACGTTTTCCAACGTTCGATACCTACTAAACAGTATGGTTGCACCGATTCAGTACGCAGCGAATTTGCCTCGTAGTATGTTCGATGGCGTATTTGAACGTTTTAATTCTCATCAGGCATTGGTTGAAGGCAATCGCAGCTTAAAGCGAGAAGTGCTACGCCTGAAAAGCGAGCTTATCTTGCTCGACCAATATAAAGAAGAAAACCAACGCTTACGTAAGTTGTTAGGATCTTCATTTGTCCGTGATGAAAAGAAAGTCGTGACAGAAGTAATGGCGGTTGATACTTCACCTTATCGTCATCAAGTGGTGATCGATAAAGGCCGTATTGATGGTGTTTACGTTGGTCAGCCTGTTATCAATGAGAAAGGCATCGTTGGTCAGGTCACGTTTGTCGCAGCGCACAACGCACGTGTTCTGCTGCTAACGGACGCGAAAAATGCAATTCCTGTCCAGGTGATCCGCAATGATATCCGAGTGATCGCATCGGGCAATGGTGAAATGGATGAAATCCAACTGGAGCACATTCCAACCAGCACAGATATTCAGGTTGGTGATTTATTGGTGACATCCGGTTTAGGTGGCATTTACCCTGAGGGATATCCAGTCGCGACGGTTACCAATGTGGATCACGATACGCGTCAAGAGTTCGCCTCAATCAAGGCTGAGCCGGTTGTGGAGTTTGATCGCTTACGCTACCTACTGCTGATTTGGCCGAATGAAGACCGTCAACACAAAGTACTGCGGTCCAATGTAGATGAAGGGTTAGAGCAAGAACAAGAGGTAACCGATGGCCAATAATGTATTGAGTAGCCGAATGGTGATTGGCGTCAGTTTCTTCGTTGCGCTGGTACTGCAAACCATTCCATGGCCAGGTGTGTTAGATGTGTTACGCCCTTCATGGTTGTTCCTTGTTACGTGTTATTGGGTGTTGGCACTACCGCACCGAGTGAACGTCGGAACTGCGCTAGTGTTGGGCTTATTATGGGACATTTTGATCGGCTCAACGCTTGGAATTCGTGGCATGATGATGTCGATCGTTATCTACCTCGTGGCGCTGAATTTCCTGTTGATTCGCAACATGGCTTTGTGGCAACAGTCGATTTTAATTGCCTTTTTTACTGCGTTATTGGAAGTTCTGATATTCTGTGGGGAATATTTGAACCAAGACGTAGTATTTAATCCATTATCTCTGTGGACGGCGGCAATAAACTGTATACTTTGGCCATGGATGTTTTTATTAATGCGACGAGTTCGTCGTGCATGGCACGTAAGGTAAAGCGGTGAAGAAAAGCTTATCTCTCGTTCTCGCATCGGGTTCTCCGAGAAGAAAAGAGCTGCTTGCTCAACTGGGTTATGATTTTGAGATCGTATTGCCTGATGTTGAGGAAGCCAAACAGGCTCATGAGCAAGCACGAGATTACGTGTTGCGTCTTTCTTTGGAAAAAGCTCAGGCAGGCTTAGCGTTGGCTAAGCCTGATTCCGTTGTATTGGGCTCTGATACGGTCGTAGTATGCGATGACCGTGTGCTAGAAAAACCAAAAAGTTTTGAAGATTCAAAGCGTATGCTTACTGACTTATCGGGTCGTCGCCATCAAGTGATGACTGCGGTGAGCGTTGTATCATCGGAACAACAACATTCAGTGGTCGTTACCACTGACGTGTGGTTCAAACCACTGACTCACGAAGAAATCGAACAATATTGGCAGTCAGGAGAGCCATGCGATAAAGCTGGAAGTTATGGTATTCAGGGACTCGGAGGGCGATTTGTCACCCGAATCGAAGGCAGTTATCACGCTGTAGTAGGCTTACCTTTGTTCGAAACCGATCAGCTAATTCAAGAATTTTTATAATTGTTTTGAGGTGTGCACATGAGTGCAGAATTGCTGCTTAACGTGACCCCGAGTGAAACTCGTGTGGCCATGATTGAAGGTGGAGTACTACAAGAAATACATATCGAGCGCGAATCGCGTCGCGGTATTGTGGGCAATATATACAAAGGCAAAGTAAGCCGAGTGTTACCAGGCATGCAGGCGGCTTTCGTCGACATTGGTTTAGATAAAGCGGCGTTTTTACATGCGTCAGATATTGTTCCTCATACCGAATGTGTGGCAGAAAACGAAAAACAGCAGTTTCAAGTCCGTGATATCTCTGAGCTGGTACGCCAGGGACAAGACATTGTTGTGCAAGTGGTCAAAGATCCGCTCGGCACAAAAGGTGCGCGTTTAACGACGGATATCACCTTACCTTCGCGTTATCTTGTTTTTATGCCGGGGGCCAGCCATGTCGGTGTTTCGCAGCGTATTGAAAGTGAAAAAGAGCGCGAGCGTTTGAAAAAGGTGGTGAACCATTACTGCGATGAGCACGGTGGTTTTATCATTCGTACCGCGGCAGAAGGCGCTGATGAAAAAGAGCTCTCTCAAGATGCGGCATTTCTAAAGCGTTTGTGGCTAAAAGTCATGGAGCGTCGCTCAAAATACAAAACGCGTTCAACACTTTACGGTGAACTCGGCTTAGCTCAACGCATTCTGCGTGACTTTGTTGGCACAGAGCTCGATAAGATCATGGTCGACTCCCGCCTTGAATATGAAAACCTGAAAGAATTCACTTCTGAGTATGTACCGGAGTTAACAGATAAGCTTGAGCTTTACGAAGGTGACAAGCCAATCTTTGACATGTACGACACCGAAAACGAAATTCAGCGTTCTTTAGAGCGCAAGGTCGAGCTAAAATCGGGCGGCTATTTGATCATCGATCAAACCGAAGCCATGACCACCATCGACATCAACACGGGTGCATTTGTTGGTCGTCGTAATCTCGAAGAGACTATCTTCAATACCAATATAGAGGCAACGCAAGCTATTGCGCGTCAGCTACGTTTACGTAACCTCGGCGGTATCATCATTATTGATTTTATCGATATGGCATCCGAAGAGCATCGTCAGCGAGTACTTACCTCACTGGAAACGGCGCTGGCGAAAGACCGAGTAAAAACCAACATCAACGGCTTTACCCAGCTTGGCTTAGTTGAAATGACACGTAAGCGCACACGAGAAAGTATTGAACATATCTTGTGTTCTGGCTGTCCTACTTGTGAAGGCCGTGGCAGCGTGAAAACGGTCGAAACTGTATGCTTTGAGATATTACGCGAGATTACTCGTGTGAACCGTGCTTACGACGCCGATAATTTTGTCGTGTACGCATCGCCGTTTGTTGCTGAAGCGCTATTGGGCGATGAGTCTCATGCGTTGGCTGAGCTCGAAGTATTTATTGGCAAGCAAGTGCGAGTTCAGGCTGAACCCCTGTACATTCAGGAACAGTTTGACGTCGTAATGATGTAATTTGGAACATTTGTGAATTCTGGTGTTAACCGTTTTGGGCGTTTTTGTGCGTGGAGTTTAGTTACTGTATTGGTGTTATTAGCCATATTAGTAACCACGCTTCGCGTCACACTGCCGCAACTTAACCATTTCCAAGATGAGATCAAAACCTGGGTCAAACAAGGCACAGGTTTTGACGTTTCTATTGCCAATGTCGCAGGGACGTGGCGCAATAATCATCCCTCAATTGCGTTACTGGGTTTAGAGGCAAATCTACCAAACGTGCAAGATGCACGCTTCGCTGTTGAAGAAGTCCAAATTGAGTTCGACCTTATTCAATCTCTTTTTCAACTTAAACCTGTAGTTGCAGACCTTACCATTCATAACCTCGCTTTAGACATTCACACGGTAGACATTCTGCCAACTTCTCATCGTCAAGATCCGAAGCCTGAAGTGGATAAGAGCGAAGTGAAACTCATTGACCAACTCGACTCACTTCTTTTACGTCAGTTCGAAGACTTCACTATTAGCGATTCACGGATTTGGTATAAGTCTGTGTCAGGTGAAACTCGCCGTTTAGATATTGAGCAGCTTCGTTGGAGTAATCAAGGGAAGCGTCACGTAGCCGAAGGCACGGTTAGCATTGCCGATGTTCGCCTGAACTCATTGTTAGTAAGCGCTAACTTTAAAGATCATGGCTCGTTGCGCGATGTATCTGGTGAGTTTTACGTGAGTGCTCAAGATGTCTCGGTCACACCTTGGCTGACCACTTACATGCAAGAAGAGTCAGGAGCAGAGTCGGGTAAAGTCAGCTTAAATACTTGGCTAACGCTCAAGCATAGCCAACCGCATGATGCTTATGTTGAATTACTGCCTTCCGAGTTGGTGTGGAATGAAGATGGACATCATGAGCTGTTTATTGAGTCTGGAATTTTCAATCTTCGACCAGATAAACAAGGCTGGAAAGTAAATGGCCACTCACTTCAGATCAGAACCGACAACACCCCTTGGCCAGAGCTAGACGTCGCGTTTGATTGGCAACCAAACGGCTGGATGCTCAATCTCTCTCAAATCGACATCGAAGCACTCATTCCGCTCATCAAGTTGGCTCCAGAGTCAGAGTCGACCAGTGACCTTATTAACAAACTAGCACCGAAAGGTCGGGTCGAAGATGTCCGATTGTCAATGAACGGTGGTTTAGACACCTTACGCTACTCGGCTGAACTGGATGAACTCGCGATGACACAATGGGAGCTCCTACCCGGGTTTCATCACGTACAGGGCAGCGTATCGGGGGATGTGAATCAAGCTAAAGCAAAAGTCACCGTCATTGATGATGTCTTTCCGTACGGCGATGTATTCCAAGCTCCGCTGAATATCAAACAAGGTGAAGTCGATATTATCTGGCAGCAAGATGATGCGGGTTGGCGTTTGTGGGCGGATAAAGTGACGGCAGCAACGCCTGATCTTCAAGTCTTGGGGGCATTCCGTCTTGATTTTCCAAAAGAACAAAGCCCATTTTTATCGTTCTATGCCGAAGCGGATCTCTACAACGCGGGTGAGACATGGCGCTATCTACCGACTCTGGCACTTGGACAAGACTTGACCGACTATCTTTCGACCGCGATTCAGGGCGGTAAAGTGAACACAGCGAAATTGTTGTGGTATGGCGAGTTAGGTGATTTTCCTTACAAAGAACATAATGGCATGTTCCAAGCTTGGGTTGGATTAAAAGACGCGAAATTTAGCTTTGATACGGCATGGCCAACCATCACGGATTTGCAGCTAGACTTGCTGTTTGAAAATGATGCCATGTATTTGGATTCAAAATCAGCCACACTAAATGGCGTTCATGCCAAGCGTATCACTGGGCGAATCCCTGAGTTGGCAGAAGGTGGACACATCGAGATTGAAGCGAAAGCAAGCGCGCCGGGTAATGAAGTCCGTGACTACATGATGGCGACGCCATTAGTGGATTCAGTCGGTGCCGCATTGACAGCGCTGCAAGTGAGTGGGCCCGTTTACTCTGAGTTTCAACTCAACATACCGTTTGATTTTGAGAAAGACTCTCGCGCTTGGGGTTATGCCGATTTAACAGAAAATCGTGTTGATATTGAAGCGCCGCCAATGACGCTTGAAAACGCCACAGGACGTATCACCTTCGACAATGATGTGGTTACCACATCGGGTTTGTCGGCCGAATTATTACAACAGCCTATCTCTCTTGATTTCCATGGAGAGAGTGCGGAGCAAGGCTACAACGTGACAATTAATACACTAGGAGATTGGGATGTCGAGCCGCTCAAACCCTATGTCGGTGAGCGTTGGTTAAACCTTGTTTCTGGCCATGCGCCGTGGCAAATGGATATTGACTTGCAACTCAATGATGTTGGTTTCACTTATCAGCTTGAAGTGCTGGCGCAGCTAAATCGTCTGGCTAGTCAATATCCTTACCCTTTAGCGAAAAAAATTGGTGAGTCTGGGCAAGCGAAACTGCAAGCATCCGGCAACCAAGAGAGTATTTCAGCACGACTACAGATCCCAAATGTGAAGTATCAAACTGAGATAGATATCGCTGGCGATGTCCCGGTTCTGACTGCGACTCATTTAATGGTTGGCAAAGGTGGCTTCCGGATTAGTCCTATTGTCGGGCACGATGCTTCGGTGCGTGTCGAAGAACTGAATTTAGACCAATGGGCGGAGCTTGCGCAGGTCTCTGAGAGCAAGCCTTCATCGTCTGTTTTGGCAAGCATGAAAACGCCGACCATTCCATTGCCGACACGCATTGAAGTTGAAACGCCAAACTTACAGCTCGGTGGGATTGAGTTTCATGATGTGGATTTTTCAGCAAGCAAGAAAAATTTGAGTTGGCAACTCGATGTGGACAGTCAAGAGGTTAAAGGGAAAGCTAACTATCTGAAACCCTATGATCTATCGGTCTCTCTAGAGCACTTGCATCTGTACATCCCAGGGTTTGAAGAGATGACCAAAGAGCGCAGTTCAATCTTTGCGAGTGAAGATCAAAACGCACCTTTGATTACCAATTTTGACCGCAAGTTTCACGCTGAGATGCCAAACTTAACTTTGAATATTGATGATTTTTGGCTGCAAGGCTACAAAGTGGGCAAAGTGAATGTTGATTTGCAGCGTCGCGAGAACCGCTTGGAGTGGAAAAATATCACCTTTAGTAGCGGCAAAAACCGCATTGATATGAGTGGTTGGTGGGACCTGACGAAAGAGAGTAGTCATTCCAACTTAACCATGAAAATGAAAGGTGATAACAACACCGATCTTATGGAGCGCTTTGGTATTACATCAGGCATTCAACAAGCACCATTTGAGATCAATGCCAATATGGAATGGGACGGCGCACCTTGGTCAATGAAGACACAAACCTTGCAAGGAAACGTCTCAACGGAATTTGGTAAAGGCGTGATCAGTGAAGTTAGTGGTGCGGCACGCTTGTTAGGCTTGTTTAGCTTGGATTCTATCATCCGTAAGATGCAGCTCGACTTTACCGACGTATTCGATAAAGGCATGGCATTCAACTCGATCACGGGAACGGGCAAAATCCAAGACGGTGTGTTTATCACCAATGATATCGTAATGGATGCGTTAGCAGGGGAAATGCAAATCCGCGGCATCGCTAATATGAACAGCAGAATGGTTGATGCGGAAGTGAAATTCACACCAGACATCACATCAGGCCTACCAATGCTGACCGCGTTTGCCGTTGCGCCTCAAACTGCTTTGTATGTCTTGGCCATCTCTACGGTGATATCTCCGGTGGTTGAGGTCTTCACTCAAGTCAATTATGAAGTGAAAGGCCCACTAGATTCACCAACGGTGAAAGAAATTTCGCGAAGTAAAGGTGAATACAAGCTACCAGAAAAACTGCGTGAACAGGCCAAATAATTCACCGAATATAATGGAATAGGGAGGAAACACATGGAACGTGTTGGCATTATTCAAATGACTTCTGGTCCGGATATTAACGCGAATTTGGACTTCATCGAAAAACAGTGTGCTTTAGCGAGCAAGCAAGGTGCCAAACTTGTCCTTACTCCTGAAAATACAGTGCTATTTGCCAGTCGCGAAGCTTATCATCAACATGCAGAGCCACTTGGCAGTGGCATGATTCAACAGCGGCTCTGTGAAATCGCAAGAAAGAACCAGTTAACACTGATTGTCGGAAGCATGCCCATTCAAACCGCAAAAGGTGTCACGACAACAACACTTGTATTGCCGCCGCACGGTAAATGCATTGCTCACTATGACAAACTGCATATGTTTGATGTCGACGTAGCCGATGGTTATGGTAGTTATCGTGAGTCGGATACGTTTATGGCGGGTAATCAAATAGTCGTTGCGGAAACTGATATCGGCAGTGTTGGATTGAGCATTTGTTATGATTTACGTTTCCCAGAACTTTATAAAGTATTACGTCAAGAAGGAGCGGATATCATTGTGGTGCCTGCTGCGTTTACCGCTGTGACGGGGCAAGCTCACTGGGAAGTATTATTGCGAGCTAGAGCGATTGAGACACAATGTTGGATTTTGGCAAGCGGACAAACTGGAACGCATCCATGTGGACGAAAAACATGGGGACACTCAATGGTCGTTGACCCTTGGGGACGTATCCATAAACAGCTTCAGGATGAAGTAGGCTTATTGGTGACAGAGATAGATTTGTCACAAAGCCAACAAGTAAGGCAGAATATGCCGCTGACTCAACACAGTCGCTTTCAAAATGAATTGAGACGGAAATAAAAGAGCTAACTATGAGCACAAACCAAATAGAACAGGCACTCCTTGCCCCAAATGGTCTGACAGAACAAGACATTGCTGACACGCTTGCCAGCATTGCGACGCGCCAGATCGATTATGCGGACATTTACTTTCAGTCCAGCTGGCATGAGTCTCTGGTTCTAGAAGATAGCATCATCAAAGATGGCTCTTTTAACATTGATTGTGGTGTTGGTGTCCGTGCAGTAACTGGCGAGAAAACAGGCTTTGCCTACTCTGATCAAATCCAGCCTGAAGGCCTGAAGCAGAGTGCAATGGCGGCGCGCGGTATTGCTCAGCAAGGGAAAAATGGCAAAGTCCAAGCGTTTAAACGCACCGAAAACCAAGCGTACTACGCGGCTGTGAATCCACTAGCTGAATGGGAAAAGCAGCAAAAAACAGAATTGCTCAAATCTCTAGATGCTTACATCCGCACTAAAGAACCATTGATTAAAGAAGTTTCGATTAGCATCAGCGGTGTGCATGAGCAGATGCTTGTTGCGGCAACAGACGGTACTTATGCAGGCGACATTCGTCCTTTGGTGCGTTTGTCTATTAGTGTGCTTGCACAAAAAGGTGAACGACGTGAACGCGGTAGTGCGGGGGGCGGAGGCCGTTTCGGTTACGATTTCTTTTTAACGGAAAGCAATGGTGTGAAACAAGCTTTCCATTACGCAGACGAAGCGATTCGCATGGCGTTAATCAACCTTGAAGCAGAAGCAGCACCAGCGGGCATGATGCCAGTGGTATTGGGTTCTGGCTGGCCTGGCGTGTTGCTACACGAAGCGGTAGGTCATGGCCTAGAAGGTGATTTTAACCGGAAGGAATCTTCGGTTTTCTCTGGCAAAATGGGTCAACAAGTGACGTCTTCGCTGTGTACCATCGTCGATGATGGCACGTTAAAAGACCTTCGTGGTTCACTGAATGTGGATGATGAAGGGGTAAACGGCCAGTACAACACGCTTATCGAAAATGGTGTGCTGAAAGGTTACATGCAAGACAAGCTAAACGCGCGGTTAATGGGTGTGAACCCAACAGGTAACGGTCGTCGTGAGTCTTATGCACATTTACCAATGCCGCGTATGACCAACACCTACATGCTACCAGGTGAACATACGCCAGAAGAAATAATCTCGACGGTCGAGAAAGGGTTGTATGCGCCAAACTTTGGTGGCGGCCAGGTGGACATTACTTCGGGTAAGTTTGTGTTCTCTGCATCCGAAGCATACTTGATTGAAAACGGTAAAATTACGCGCCCTGTTAAAGGTGCGACGTTGATTGGCTCAGGTATCGAAGCAATGCAGCAAGTCTCTATGGTCGGTAACGACCTAAGTATCGACAAGGGCGTTGGCGTATGTGGTAAAGCAGGTCAAAGTGTGCCAGTTGGTGTTGGTCAGCCGACCTTGAAGCTGGACTCACTGACAGTGGGTGGCACTGAGTAACTCAGTCGAATCGTTATAAAAAGAGCGCTCATTAGAGCGCTCTTTTGCTTTGCGAGTCGGTGTCAATTACAGGTTTTCTTCAGCAAATTCCGCCAAGCGGCTACGAACCACGCCGTTGAGGTGAATATTTGCGCTGCCTTCAAAGTTCTTGAAGCGCTCAACCATGTACGTCAACCCTGATGTCACTGGGGTGAGGTAATGAGAGTCAATCTGCGCCAAGTTACCGGAGCAGACGATTTTGGTTCCTTCGCCACAGCGGGTAATGATGGTTTTGATTTGTGATGCAGTGAGGTTTTGACACTCATCAAGCAGTACAAACGCATTTTGAATCGAACGGCCACGCATAAAGTTGATCGATTTAAATTGAATGTTGGCTTTATCGCAGATGTACTTCAATGAGCCTTCAGTGCAGTGATCGTGTTTATGTAGTGCTTCCAAGGTATCGGTCACCGCCGCTAACCACGGCATCATTTTCTCCTCTTCGGAGCCGGGTAAGAAGCCGATGGATTCACCGATATCTGGCGTGTTACGTGTTACGATAATTTTATCGAACATGCTTTTTTCAATGGTTTGTTCCAATGCTGCAGCCATTGCCAGTAATGTCTTACCACTACCCGCCGCACCCGTTAGAATCACCAAGTCAATTTCTGGATCGAGTAAGGCATCTAACGCCATTCCCTGGTAGATATTTTTAGGTGTGATGTCCCAAGCCTTGCGATGCATTAGACGTTCGCGGCTCAGGTCGAGAAGCGTTAACTTGTCTTCATTGATGGTTTCTACGCGACCAGCAAAGTCACTGTCTTCATCAATGACGTATTGGTTGATAAAGGTTGGGTCGAAGGGCTCGCGACTGAGTTTGTGGTAAGTTTTTCCGCCCAGTGCATAGCTTTCTACTTCCTCAATACCGCTCCAGAAATCACCTTCACGCAATTGAAAGCCTTTGGTTAGGTATTGAATGTCATCAATTAGTTGGTCGGTTCTATAGTCCTCAACAAAACGCACACCAGCCCCTTTGGCTCGCAGACGCATGTTGATGTCTTTCGTGATCAGTACCACTTCACGTGGTGCACGTTTATTTTGCAGATAAAGCACCGCGTTGAGAATACGGTTGTCACCGGCTTTGTCGGCGAAGGCTTTGACGGTTTCCTGCAGTTCAAAATCCGCCAAAATGGAAATGGTACCCTGGTCGGGGTTGTCTTTAGAAACAGGAATGCCTTCAGAGATTTCATCTGGCGTTGCTTCTTTAAACAAATCTTCCAAGGTGCGAATAGCCACGCGCGCATCTCTTGCAACGTCGCGCTTACTGTCTTTGATTCGGTCGAGTTCTTCCAACACGGTCATGGGGATAACGACATCGTGTTCTTGGAAAGAGAAGATGGCAAAGGGTTCATGAAGAAGAATGTTGGTATCGAGTACAAACAGTTTCCGATCGGTATCGCCCATAGCGTCTCCTTGCCGTAGTACGGCTCTGCATGCGAGTTGTTAGGTCGTTTCCAAATAAGTGTGAAGTGACCTAACTCTGATTGCTTGCAATAGAGGTTGTCGGGCTGATGTCGGCTAGTGTGCAACCGAGTAGCAAGACAACTTACTGCAAACCCGTGTTGATCCTAATCGTGTACTAACGCGCTTAAATCATATGCAATGGTTTTAAACGCCCCTCATTAGAAGTATACGTAATATTTACGTTCTACAACTTAATAATTGGCATGAGTATTTTACAATTTGATTGCATTTAGAGTTTGGGAAAAAAAGTTTCTGCTTGGTGCGGTTTCGGCGTGACCTAAATCACAGCTTCAAGTAAGATTAGCGACCTTTTTCTGCGTATAGGCTACGTCCGATTTATCATGTTGAGCTGGCTTAAAAAATACTCAGTTCATACTGAAATGACGAATGCTATCGGCATAGCAGAAGCCAGAATCAGATCTAAACTATTATCCATGCCCACGGGCATGAGTAGACCAACAAGAAATACGAATCAAGAACTAATAACGAGGTAGTCAATTCATGACATTTGCTTTGGGGCAGCGCTGGATTAGCGATACGGAAAGCGATTTAGGTTTAGGTACCGTTGTAGCAATGGATGCTCGTACTGTGACATTGATGTTTGCAGCGTCAGAGGAAAACCGAGTTTACGCACGTAACGATGCACCTGTTACCCGAGTCACCTTTAATGTTGGGGATGTCATCGATTGCCAAGAAGGTTGGTCTCTAAAAGTAGAAGAAGTACTGGAAGATGAAGGTCTTTACACCTATTTCGGTACTCGTGAAGACACGCAAGAAACCGCTGTTGTTCTGCGTGAGATTTTCCTTAGCAACCAAATTCGTTTTAACAAACCTCAAGATAAGTTGTACGCCGGTCAAATCGACCGTATGGACAACTTTGTTCTGCGTTACCGTGCGCTAACCAACCAGTTTGAGCAGCATAAGAGCCCAATGCGTGGCCTATGCGGTATGCGTGCAGGTTTGATCCCTCATCAGCTTTACATCGCGCACGAAGTTGGCCGTCGTCACGCGCCACGCGTCTTGTTGGCGGATGAGGTAGGTTTGGGTAAAACCATTGAAGCGGGTATGATCATCCACCAACAAGTTCTGTCTGGTCGTGCCGAACGCATTTTGATTGTGGTGCCTGAAACACTGCAGCATCAATGGCTGGTTGAGATGATGCGTCGTTTCAATCTGCATTTCTCTATCTTTGACGAAGAGCGCTGTATCGAAGCGTTTGCGGATGCAGAAAACCCATTTGATACTCAGCAATATGTGCTGTGTTCTTTGGATTTCCTACGCAAGAGCCGCAAGCGTTTTGAACAAGCACTGGAAGGTGAATGGGACCTACTGGTTGTTGATGAAGCGCATCACCTTGAATGGAGCCAAGATAAACCGAGCCGTGAATACCAAGTGGTAGAAGGCTTGGCTGAACGTACTCCAGGTGTGTTGCTACTGACTGCAACGCCAGAGCAGCTTGGTCGTGAGAGTCACTTTGCTCGTCTGCGTTTGTTGGATCCAGACCGCTTCTATGATTACGAAGCATTCGTTGAGGAAGAAGAGCAATACGCGCCCGTAGCTGATGCGATTACTTCACTCTTTTCCGGTGAAAAGCTACCTAATGAAGCAAAAAACCAGATCACTGAGTTATTGTCTGAACAAGACGTAGAACCACTTTTCCGCATTATCGAAAGTGAAGCGGACGAAGAAGCTAAAGCGTCGGCACGCCAAGAGCTGATCGATAACTTGATGGATCGCCATGGTACAGGGCGTGTTCTGTTCCGTAACACGCGCGCGGCCATCAAAGGCTTCCCTACGCGTAACGTGCATCTGATGCCAATGGATATTCCACCGCAATACACTACATCAATGCGTGTTGCTGGGATGATTGGCGGTAAGATGAGTTCTGAAGCACGTGCGATGAAGAACCTTTACCCGGAAGAAATTTTCCAAGAATTTGAAGGCGATGACGCGAGCTGGTGGCAGTTTGACTCGCGTGTGAATTGGTTGCTTGAAAAAGTAAAAGAGAAGCGCAGCGAGAAAATCCTCGTGATTGCTTCTCGTGCGAGTACCGCGCTGCAATTGGAGCAAGCACTGCGTGAGCGTGAAGGTATCCGCGCCACTGTTTTCCACGAAGGTATGTCGATTCTTGAACGTGATAAAGCGGCGGCTTACTTTGCGCAAGAAGAAGGTGGAGCACAAGTTCTTATCTGTAGCGAAATCGGCTCTGAAGGTCGTAACTTCCAGTTTGCCAACCAACTTGTCATGTTCGACTTGCCATTTAACCCAGACTTGCTTGAGCAACGTATTGGTCGTTTGGACCGTATCGGTCAAAATCGCGATATCGACATTCATGTTCCTTACCTGAAAGGCACATCGCAAGCGATCCTAGCACGTTGGTTCGATGAAGGCCTGAACGCTTTTTCGGAAACCTGCCCAACAGGCCGTGCTGTTTACGATAAGTACTCCGATGATCTGATTGAAATTCTTGCCTCTGGTGATACCAGCACGCTAGATGAGATCATTGAAGCGTCAGCAAAAATGAATAAAGAGCTGAAATCCCAATTGGAGCAAGGCCGTGATCGCCTATTAGAAATGCATTCGAATGGCGGAGAAAAAGCACAACAAATCGTTGAGAAAATTGAATCAACTGACGGCGATACCAATCTGGTCACCTTCGCACTTTCTCTTTTTGACACGATTGGCTTGAATCAAGACGATAAAGGTGAAAACGCCCTGATTGTGACCCCATCTGAGCACATGATGGTGCCAAGCTACCCAGGTCTGCCATACGAAGGAGCGACGATCACGTTTGATCGTGATACAGCGTTATCTCGTGAAGATATGCACTTTATCAGTTGGGAACACCCAATGATCCAGGGTGGTATCGATCTTCTTATGAGTGAAGGGGTGGGGACGTCTGCGGTATCTCTATTGAAAAACAAAGCGTTACCAGTCGGGACTATTCTTCTTGAGTTGATTTACGCGGTAGATGCGCAAGCGCCAAAACGCAGTGGTATCGCGCGCTTCTTACCGAAAACGCCAATCCGTTTAATGATGGACTCGCGTGGTAATGATTTGTCTGCTCAAGTGGAGTTTGAAAGCTTTAACCGCCAGCTCAGCCCTGTAAACCGTCACTTAGGTAGCAAGTTGGTTACGTCGGTACAGAAAGATGTACACCGCTTAATTGAAGCCGGTGATGTTCTTATTGAAGAGAAGGTTGAAGAAGTACGCAAACAAGCTCATCAAGATATGCAGCACAGTTTGAATGCAGAGCTTGAGCGTTTGCAAGCACTGAAAGCGGTGAACCCAAATATTCGTGACGAAGAAATTGAAGCTATCGACGCACAAATTAAAGAGCTCACTGGTTACATCAACCAAGCTCAGGTTCAGCTCGACTCGCTGCGTTTGATTGTGGTGAGCCACAACTAAGTAAGTATTTATTGCTCATTAAAAAGGTCTTCAGTTGAAGACCTTTTTCTTTATTTACGGTTTAGTTTCTTTATGCGGAATGCATTAATCACTGATAGCTACCTCATTTACATCAACCACTTCCACCAGATAAACACAGCCAAGAAGCCAAACAAGTAAATCAGGCCCGCAATCGATAACCACTTTAGTTTAGGTCCAACAGCCAAAGGCTCCGGTAACTCAGTTTTGCTCACTAAGGTGTAATTTAGCAGAGCAAAGAATGGCGTGGTCATAAAGGCGAGGATCATCGCAAAGTTCAGCATAGGCAATAACGCAGAAGCCCAGAAAACCACAATACCCAATGCAAGTAAGGAGACTACCAGCATGATCGCTGAAGTGGTTTTAGGGTTAGTGTCTGGTTGCGAGCGCAGTAGGCGTTGAGAATCCGAAATAACGCGCGAGTAGCCATCAATAACGGTAATCGTGCTGCCAAAGATACAGAAAAACGCAATTACCGCGATCAAGTAACGAGACCATTCGCCAATCGTTGCCGCATATAAGCCAACCAATTGGTGGGAGAAGCCAACACCAGAGCTTTCAAGCGCAACGCCAGATCCATAAAGCATCAAAGAGCCTAGCGATACAAAGATAATGGCAAGAAACGCCGTGCCAATATAACCGACATTAAAGTCAAATAGAGCAGAGCGGTATGTTACTTCTTGCTGGCTTGATTGGCGTTTTAGCCATGCTGAGGTTAAACAGGAGATCTCTATCGGTGCAGGCATCCACCCCATTGTCACAACGATAAAACCAATAGCCGCAATAGACCAAGGTGACGGCGGCTCGAAGTTGGCTACTTGCTCAACAGGGTTACCAAAGGCGATAGAAACAGCGAGTAAAGTCGCGATGGTTAACACCGACATGATCACCTTAGATAGCGTATCGAGCGCTTTGTAATGGCCAGCAAATAATATGATCAGGCAGGTGACAATCACAATGATGCTGAGTGATGCCATTGATAGTGAAAACGGAATGAAGTAGCCCAGCAAGCTAGCGCTAAACATCAACAAAGCGGCGGTATTGATGACGGCCGATACCACGCTAAGAAATAGAAATAGCCATAGATAAGGCCGACCTAATTTCGCGTAGCCCTCAACCAAGGTGAGCCCTGTCCCCATGGTGTACTGTACGCCCGCTCGGAAAAAAGGGTATTTAAACAGGTTTACGAGCAGAATCAGTGCAGCCAATTGCCAACCATAAATCGCACCAGCCTTGGTTGATGCCACGAGGTGAGAGCCACCGACCGCAGCAGATGCCATTAATATGCCGGGGCCTAGCGAACGAAAAAATAAGGAAAGTTTGGATTGGGGTTTATCTATAACGGCGGAGTCCATTGCTTATTGTCCTTTTTATCTTATGTATCTTTCTAAAGAGATACATACCGCAGTACATGACAAGCTGAGCGCTCGCCCTATACTGCGCAACGGTAATGTCTTTTAAATGCTGTGTTTTGGTGTATTTATTTTAAGTATTCTTTGCGAATACCATGCTGTGTGCATCTAGCACTCTATTCAGTTATGCGTCTTGTTGTCAAACTAAATTTACAACGTGCTATTTTTAGTTTTTATGCTAAAGGATTGACTTTGTTTTATTGGGTTGAACTTTTCTTCAGAATCCTGCATCTGGGTGCTATTTGGGTATATAATCGCGGCGTTTTTATTTTGTAGAGATCTCCCATGGCAATGCTTGAATATACCCCTCCCACCGACCCTTGGGTTGATATCGTTTTTGAGGATGACGACATTCTGGCAGTGAATAAGCCATCAGGGCTGCTGTCTGTCCCTGGTCGCCTTGCAGAGCATTACGACAGCATGTGGAGCCGCCTCAAAGAGTTGCATCCAGAAATTCAAGTTGTGCATCGCTTGGATATGTCGACATCAGGGTTGATGCTGCTGGCGAAAAACAAACCCGCGGAGCGAGCATTAAAAAAGCAGTTCCAATATCGCCTCACTCACAAGGTGTATTACGCACGTGTTTGGGGGCATGTTGAGCCGCAAGAAGGGAATATTGATCTTCCATTAATTTGTGATTGGCCAAATCGTCCACGACAAAAAGTATGCTTCGACGACGGCAAGCTATCTCAAACTTTATTCCAAGTGGTGAAGCGTGAAGTGCACCCTGATGGCGCCCATACGACCTTTGTGCGGTTACTCCCCATTACTGGTCGATCGCATCAGTTACGCGTGCATTTGATGGCGATTGGTCATGCGATTGTGGGTGATGAGTTTTATGCAAGCGAAGAGGCGTATCAGTTTTCAGAACGTTTAGAGTTGCACGCAGCGGAGCTAAGTTTTTATCATCCAGCTACGGATCAGCTGAGCAGTATTTTTGTACCCTGTGACTTTTATTCTGAAGCCGAGGCGATGATCTTTAACTATTTTTCGCCAGAGCGTACATTGCCTGATTATAAAACGTTGCCACACCCTTAATGCCAATTGCACTCAACAGCGGTTCTTTCTAGTTCGCTATTTTTGGCTATTTCGTTACTGTGGTTGATGTATCCTGTCTTTCAGCCGTGAACAAGGAGTTGTTATGTCTTTGCCAAGCATCGTATTTTTAGACCGAGCGACCATCCCAGAACATATTGAGGTCCCACGACCTGGCTTTCCGCACCACTGGCGTGAGTACGACCTAACTGCGCCTGAGCAGGTAATAGAAAGGTTAGCAGATGCCGATATCGTGATTAGCAATAAAGTCCTGCTTGACCAACATGTATTAGAGCAACTACCAAAATTACGGATGATCGCGGTTGCCGCAACTGGTTTTAACAACGTCGATGTGAACTACTGTGCTAATCATGATATTGCGGTTGCTAATGTACGTGGTTACGCGACGCGTTCGGTGCCCGAGCATGTGATGTCAATGTTATTCGCTTTAAGACGGAATTTATTTGGGTACCACCAAGATATTGCCGCAGGTGAGTGGCAGCGTAACCAGCAGTTTTGTTTTTTTACGCACCCAATCGGGGATATTGGTGGTAGCACGTTAGGTGTTGTTGGTAGCGGGGCACTAGGGCAAGCGACGGCGAATCTGGCTCAAGCGTTAGGAATGACCGTGTTGTTTTCTGAGCGTAAAGGGGCGGCAGAATGTCGGCCTGGTTATGTGCCGTTTGAGGAAGTATTAAAACGCTCCGATGCGCTGACCTTGCATTGCCCGCTCAACGATCATACTCAGAATTTAATTGGTCAAGCAGAGTTGCAACAAATGAAGTCCAACTCCATTTTGATTAATACAGGGCGTGGAGGTTTGGTGGATGAGAGCGCACTGGTGGATGCCTTAAAACAGCAAGAAATTGCAGCGGCTGGTTTTGATGTTTTTACACAAGAACCGGCTGATGAGAGCAATCCGCTGATTGCCAATATGAGTTTACCTAATTTGTTACTGACACCGCATGTTGCATGGGGCAGCGACTCATCTATTCAACGTTTAGCGGAAATCTTGATTGAGAACATTAACGCTTTCGAGCGCGGAGACCGCGTGAATCGCTTAGTGTAACGCTGACTGTAAAACCAAAGATAAAAAAAGCAGACATTGACGTCTGCTTTTTGCGTTTAAATCGAATGCTCATTGCGTGAGCCCTCGAATTAAAACTCTTCTTCGTTTAGACCTTTAAGGATCTGAAAGATTTCGCGGTACGCTTTTGCTGGTTTCCCAGCTTTTTTCTCTTTCGCTGCTTGGCGAGCAAGTTGGCGTAGACGCTGACGATCCGCTTCTGGGTACATTTCCATTACGTCATCAATGGCTTTGTCACCTTCTTCCACTACGCGATCACGCAACGCTTCAAGTTTGTGGAATACAGCCGTTAATTGAGAGTGCTTATTACGAATTTTATCCAGTGCGGCTTGGATTGGCTCTGGATCTTCGTAACGCATCAATTTACCAATACGTTGTAATTGGCGACGACGCGCTTCATTTTTAAAGCGTTGCGCGTCAGCAATTGCTTCTCGCAAATCTTCACTCAATGGAAACTTTTCTAGAACTGAAGGTTTGAGGCCGACAAGCTCCTCACCTAGCTTTTGCAGTTCTTCCATGTCTCGCTTCATCTCGGATTTACTTACCCAGATGATCTCTTCTTCTGGTTCCCATGGCGCTTTTTGATTCTTACGTGCCATTTCAGTTGCCTGTGTTTTGATTAATATTATGACTATTTTAACAAGAATCATGGGGAGAAAGCGAAATTCTTGTTATCCTATTGTTCATCAAAGACAAGATGTGAAAGACAATGGATATTAAACAGCAGGTTGCTGAGCAACGTACCGAGCTAGAGCAAGCCGTCGCAAGAGCCTTAAAGCTTGCATCGGCAAAATCTGACGCCGCCGAAGTCGCAATTACTAAAAGCACTGGTTTAAGTGTTTCAACTCGTATGGGTGAAGTAGAAAATGTCGAGTTCAACAGCGATGGTGCGCTGGGCATTACCGTTTACCGAGGTCAACGCAAAGGCAGTGCTTCCACGTCTGATTTAAGTGAAGCTGCAATCGAGCAAACCGTTATAGCGGCGCTAGATATTGCACATTACACATCTGAAGACCCATTTGCAGGCCCTGCAGCAAAAGAATACATGGTGCAAGAGATCCCTGAGCTTGATCTTTTCCACCCAGACGCACCCGATCCAGACTATGCTGCCAATGTGGCGATTGCAGCAGAAAAAGAGGCGCTAAATTATAATAGTGCAATCAAGCAAAGTGATGGCGCGAGTTATGATAGTCATTATGGCGTGAAAGTGTATGGCAATAGCCATGGCTTATTAGCTAGTTATGCATCTAGCCGCCATAGTACTAGCTGTTGTGTAATTGGCGTTGGTCAAAACGGCGAGATGGAACGTGATTACAGCTACACTGTGGCACGTCATCGTGATGACTTATGGACCCCAGAAACGGTGGGTCGTAAGGCGGCAGAGAATACGGTTAACCGCTTAGATGCGCAGCGTCTAAAAACTGGTCAATACCCAATCATGTTTGCGGCTGATGTTGCGACAGGCTTGATTGGCCATCTCGTTATGGCGATTAGCGGTGGTAACCTGTACCGAAAATCTTCTTTCTTACTTGACCATCTAGGCAAACAAGTGCTTCCTGAATGGTTCAATATCTCAGAACGTCCGCATGTATTGCGTGGTTTGGCATCAAGTCCATTCGATAGTGAAGGTGTGTACACTCAAGACCGTGAAATCATTACCGACGGTGTACTAGCAACTTATCTGTTAACCAGTTATGCCGCACGTAAAATGAAGATGACGCCGACAGGTCACGCTGGTGGGATTCATAACTGGTACGTGAAGTCGACAGGCCAAAACTTCGAACAAATGCTTAAAGAGCTCGGTACTGGTCTTCTAGTGACAGAAGTCATGGGACAAGGTGTGAACGTGGTAACGGGGGATTACTCTCGCGGTGCCGCAGGCTTCTGGGTTGAGAATGGCGAAATCCAATACCCAGTATCAGAAATTACCATCGCAGGTAATCTAAAAGACATGTTCACCAAGATTGTGGCGGTTGGTAGTGATATTGAAACGCGCTCACAAATCCAAACGGGCTCTATCCTACTGGATACCATGAAAGTGGCGGGTGAATAAGCTTTTCTAGCAATTCAGAATCAAAAAAGCCTGATGTGTTCATCAGGCTTTTTCTGTTAGGTAATCAGTATTGTGGCAAGCCCTAAGAAGACAGATAAACCAATCACATCCGTCACCGTTGTTAATGCCATACCACCAGCTAAAGCAGGATCGATGTTCATTTTTTTCAATAGGATTGGAATCGTTACTCCTGCAATACCTGCGACCAATAAGTTGGTCAGCATGGCGGCGGAAATGATTCCTCCGAGCATCCAGTTACCTTTCCAAGCAACAACAATACCACCAATAATCAGCGCCCACATGATACCGTTGAGTAAGCCGATCGAAGCTTCTTTCATTAACAGTTCGCGTTTGTTTGAGTCACCGATATGACCAAGAGCAAGACCACGAATCACTAGTGCGACGGTTTGGTTACCAGCGACACCACCCATGGACGGAACAATCGTCATCAATACTGCAATGGCCGCCATTTGATCTAATGTGGCCTCAAACATATTAGAAACGGAAGCAGCAGCAAGGGCGGCTAATACGTTAGCGCCAAGCCAGATACTGCGTTTGCGAGCTGATTTTACAACAGGCGCGAAAGTATCTTCGTCATCGTCCATACCCGCCATACTCATCATCGAGTGTTCCGCGTCTTCACGAATAACGTCAACCACGTCATCGATGGTGATACGACCGACCAAATGCAAGTTTTCATCAACAACAGGTGCAGATACCCAATTACGGCGTTCGAACAGACTCGCAACATCTGAGTCGCTAGTATCGACGGTGATGGCCTCGTCCGCGTCTTCCATTACATCAATGATTTTTACGTCTGGCTGAGTGGTAATAAGCGTCGTGATCGGCAGTTCACCGATGAGCTTACTCTCTTCATCGATCACATACAGGGCATCCGTAGCTTCTGGAAGCTCGCCTTTCATACGTAGATAACGCAAAACTACGTCCACATCGACGTCACCACGAATTGTGATGACGTCGGTGTTCATCAGTCCACCCGCAGTGTCTTCTGGGTAGGATAGGGCGGTTTCGACCCGTAGACGGTCAGAGGAGTCCATTTGCGACAGGACTTCGCGTGACAGGTTGTCAGGCAAGCTACGCAGTACGTAAGCCACGTCATCGGTATCCATGCCTTCTGTCGCTTCTGCAAGCGCTTCTGGTGCCATTTTGGATACGAGGCTGTCTTTGACATCTTCGTTCAGCTCGTCAAGGATTTCACCATAATCTTCAGGGTCGGTGAGTTGCCAAAGAACTTCACGGCTCTTCCGTGGGGAGGCTTCTAAAAGGTGAGCGATATCCTCAGGTTCCATGTCCTGTAATTGACGACGAACATGGACGAAGCGACCATTTTCTAGCGCTTCTGTGACTTCTTGGAGGGCTTGGTGAGCTTGGTCGAATTCAATTTGCTCTGCCATTCATTCCTCCCAATTCCTGATATTTACAATGCGTTGAATAATAACTTAATTCTAGGCGCCTTTTAATAACAACTTATGATACTAAGCAAATTTATTTATTAGGTCAGGGAAGAGAAAGATAATGGGAGGTAAGAAAAAAGCGAGTAAACTACTCGCCTTCATCAAATTTATCTTCGATCAAGTGGCAAACGGCATCCAGTGCTTCTTCCGCTTGCCCACCCGTTGCGTGGATCGTGACGTATTGTCCTTGAGCGGACTCTAGCATTAACAGGCCCATTACGCTGTCTGCTGTGGCGGTTTTGTCTTCTTCATTGTCGATGGTGATGACCGCTTCAAAGCTCTGTGCCAGTTCGACCAGTTTGACTGCTGCACGAGCATGTAAGCCAAGGCGGTTTTGAATCAATACTTTACGACTTAACTCCACGGCTACTCCTTAGCGTTTTTCTCTAGTGAGGTATGGCGAATTTGTACTTGGTGTCCTTTGTTGGCGAAGTATTCACCGATTTGCTGAGTTAAGTACACCGAGCGGTGCTTACCACCAGTACAACCGATTGCAACGGTCAGGTAGCTGCGGTTGTTTTTCTCAAGCAGAGGTAACCAATTCTCTATAAAGCTTTCAATTTGATATTTCAAACTTAACACCGATTGGTGTTGCTCTAAAAATGCGGCGATAGGAGCATCCAGACCTGTAAGCGGGCGTAGCGCTGGTTCCCAATGTGGGTTAGGTAAGAAGCGAACGTCGAATACGTAATCGGCATCGGAAGGCAGGCCGTATTTAAAACCAAAAGACTCAAATACCATAACGAGCCCTTTGCGATCTCTGCCTTCAACGCGCATACGCACGGTTTCACTCAATTCATGCAAAGACTGCCCACTACTATTTAGGACCAGATCTGCATGCGCTTTGAGTGGCGTCAAAATTTGTTTCTCACGCTCGATGGCTTGATCGAGCGAGAGGGAGGTGCCACCTAAAGATAACGGGTGAATTCGGCGTGTTTCGCTGTAGCGTTTGAGTAGCGTTTCTTTATTGGCGTCCAAGAAAAGCACGGTCACATCAAGCTCAGTTTTTAACTGTTCTAGTGTACTCGTCAGTTCTTTTAGCTTTTTAGGAATATTGCGAATATCAATGCTGACTGCAACATTCTGTTTGCTGTCAGCAACAGAATGAACAAATGCGTCCAGCAAGTTAACTGGTAGGTTATCAACACAGTAGTAACCTAAGTCTTCCAGTACACGAAGCGCAATACTTTTACCGGCACCTGAGTGCCCGCTAACAACGATTAGTCGCATGGAGTTAGTCCTGCTTATTGGTGAATCATGATGTCGTAAAGTTCTTCATCACTCTGAGCATTACGCAGTAGTTTTAATACTTGCTTATCGCTCAGACGTTCTGCCATAGAGGATAGAGTCTTGAGGTGCTCTTTGCACTGTTCTTCTGGTACAAGGAGCGCAAAAAGAAGATCGACAGGTCGATTGTCAATCGCATCAAATTCGATTGCTTCATCACATTGCAGTAAGACAGCAATGGCCTTGTCGCTTGATTGCATTCTCGCGTGAGGGATCGCAATACCGTTTCCGATACCGGTACTGCCCATTTTTTCTCTATTGAGCATGCATTCGAACAGCTCGGTAGAATCTTGGCCCGTTTGATCAGCCACGATACGGCTGATCATTTCAAGGGCGCGTTTTTTACTCGTGCAGTGGACCGCACTTTTGGTGCAGTCCAATGACAGTATTTCGCTCAGTTGCATGATTAATGACTGTTTAGTTTTTCTTTGTGCTTATTAAGTTGGCGAACCAATTTATCTACCAGCGAATCGATCGCGGCATACATATTTTCGTCATCGGCTGATGCGTGGATTTCGCCTTGATTTATGTGAAGCGTAGCTTCCGCGATTTGAGTAATTTTTTCAACTTTTAGTACAACATGCACTTGATTGATGTGGTCGAAGAACCTTTCGAGCTTCTGAAACTTAGAATTTACATAGTCTTGCATTGAATCGGTAAGATCAACGTGATGGCCTTGAATATTGATTTGCATAGACTTTCCTTTTCAGTTAGTGCCTTATAATAGGCGTTTACGCTGACTTGAAGGGGCAATTCCCAAGGATTCGCGATATTTGGCTATCGTACGTCTTGCGACCTGAATCCCTTGGTCAGCCAGAAGAGCAGCAATCTTGCTATCACTCAGTGGTTTGGCAGTATTCTCTGCTGCGACCAGTTTTTTAATGAGTGCACGAATTGCTGTTGACGAACATTCTCCGCCGTTGTCAGTACTAACATGGCTAGAGAAGAAGTACTTCAATTCAAAAATACCACGTGGTGTATGCATAAATTTTTGCGTTGTTACACGAGAAATCGTGGATTCATGCATGTCCACAGCCAAAGCGACATCATTGAGCACCATTGGCTTCATGGCTTCCTCACCATACTCGAAGAAATCTTGTTGATGTTCAACAATACATCTTGCAACTTTGAGTAGCGTCTCGTTTCTACTCTCTAAGCTCTTAATTAACCATTTTGCCTCTTGCAAATTGCTGCGGATGTACTGGCTATCCGCGCTATTACCTTTGCCTAATTGAGCATATTGTTGATTTACTTTTAATTTTGGCACGCTATCCGGGTTTATAGAAACGGTCCATTTGCCATTGTCTTTAAAAACGGATACGTCTGGGATTACGTACTCGGTATCATCAGGAGTGATGCGACTACCTGGACGAGGATCTAACTGTTGGATAAGCTTTAAGACTTCACGAAGATCGGCTTCTTTCAGCTTAGTCTCTTTGATGACGAGCTTGTAGTCTCGGTTGCCTAGGTGATCAATGTGATCCGCAAGTATCATTTTGGCTTCAGCAAGCCACGGCGTGTCTTCTGGGAAGGTCGTCAGTTGCAGTAACAAACATTCTTGTAAGTTACGCGATGCAACGCCAAGAGGATCGAATTGTTGAATGCGTTTACGAACGGCTTCTACTTCGTCTAACTCTATCTCTTCATTATCGAAGCTCTCATGAATCTCTTCAGGCGACAAAGTTAAATAGCCGTAGTCGTCAACAGCGTCAATAATCGCTAATGCAATCGTGCGGTCGGTTTCACTGAATGGTGTTAGGTCAAGCTGCCACATGAGGTAATCATGTAATGATTCAGTGGTTTCGCCTTGGTAGACGGGCATATCATCATCAAGAGCTAAGCCAGTGCTACCAGTATTCGCGCTGTAGACGTCATCCCAAGTCGTGTCGATTTCAAGTTCAGAGCTAATTTCTGATTTCTCTATCACATCGGAGCTATCTGGAACGTCAATTTCTGTTGGTTCGCTAGCACTGTTGCTATCAGCAGCCTCGACCGCTGACTTATCTTCACCGTTTGCTAGAGGCTCGTCTTGGCCTTCTTCAACTTCCAATAATGGGTTTGAGTCCAACGCTTCTTGGATTTCTTGTTGAAGATCGAGTGTCGACAATTGCAATAAGCGAATCGCTTGCTGCAACTGTGGCGTCATGGCTAACTGCTGACCTAGCTTGAGTTGTAATGAAGGTTTCATTCAGTGTTACTTACCTTGTAATGCTCAGAATCTTACCGTTCCTAATATAATCATAGACGGAATTGTTCTCCGAGATAAACTTGTTTCACCTGTTCATTATTGAGAACTTCTGCCGGAGTTCCCGATGCAATTAGGTGCCCTTGGCTCACGATATAGGCTTTTTCACATACGTCCAGTGTTTCACGTACATTATGGTCAGTGATTAACACTCCGAGACCACGATCGCGCAGATGCTCAATGATTTTCTTGATGTCATTAACCGAAATTGGGTCAACACCAGCGAAAGGTTCATCCAATAAAATGAACTGAGGGTTGGCCGCTAAAGCTCGAGCGATTTCCACCCTGCGTCGCTCACCCCCTGATAGTGCCATACCAGCACTGGTTCTGATGTGCTGGATGTGGAATTCTTCCAACAAATCTTCCAGTTTATCTTGGCGCTCTTCCCTCGTCATTTCTTGACGAGTTTCAAGTACGGCCATGATGTTATCTTCTACTGAAAGCTTACGGAAAATCGACGCTTCTTGCGGAAGATAGCCAATGCCAAGGCGTGAACGGCTATGCATCGGTAAAATACTGATGTCATTGTCGTCAATGGTAATGGTGCCCTCATCACGAGGTACTAAGCCGACAATCATGTAAAACGAGGTGGTTTTACCCGCACCGTTTGGACCGAGTAGCCCAACAATCTGACCAGATTCAACTTCTAAGCTAACATCAGTGACGACTTTGCGTTTTTTGTAGCTTTTCGCCAAGTTTTTCGCACTCAGTACTGCCATATTAGTTCTCTATCTGATTGGGTTGCAAAATGGTCGTAACGCGCTCTTCCTTAGAGCTATCTGCGACTAGCTTTTGTTTACCAATTTGGTAACGAATCGAAGAACCTTTGATGGTGTTGTTGTCTTGTGCCAGCTGCGCTTGACCTTTCATGGTCAGTTCGTCTGTAGAAATACGGTAATCCAACTCCGTAGCTTGACCACTAAGTGTTTTACCATCGTCCATCAGCTGAGAAAACTTCGCAGGTTTACCAAATGCTTGAATCTGTTTAATTGCTTCGGTTTTAGGATCGCGAGTTACCACGATTCTATCAGCATCGATATTGATGCTCCCTTGCTTAAGAGATACATCGCCTTCAAAAACAACCTGGTTACTCTTCATATCAACCTGTTGGGTGTCAGAGTTTATGTAAACCGGCTGTTGAGTATCCGACTTGAGTGCCAGCGCTTGAGGCGCCGCCAATACCAGTGCCAGTAGGCTAAGGTGTAACGGTTTCATATCGACCTTGAACTTCATCTGTCAGAGTCGCAGTATGCTGTTTTAAGTTGCCTTGCATTGCGCCTCCAGTAGTTTCAAATTGTGGTCCAACCAACATCACTTGTTGGTCAGCTTTAAAATCACGATTGGTTAGATTAATGACCAGTTTGTCTGTTGCCATGGTATCAAAACTCGCACCAGGCAGAAGATTTTGCATTAAGACTTTGTCATATAAAGTCAAAACTTGGTCTTCATCTAACACTGCTCTTGTGGCAGTCACCTTCCATTCAATGACGCTACCTTCACGGTAAACCATCAAAGTCGGGTTATTAAAAATAGTATCTCCACTCTTAGCATAATGGTCTAAGTTAGTGGAGCGAATGATGTAACTGCGGACACCATCTTCACCGTAGGTGATGTTTTCTAATCCAGAACCACTGAACATGGGCAGTTCAGAATCTGGTGCTACTTGAATTGCGTCGTTGCCTTTAGGGGTTAGTAGGTAATAACCGCACCACGCTACAACGAAGATCAAGAGCAAATAAATAAGGCGAGTAAAACTCATATAATGAAGGCCTATCGTTTAGCTCAGTACTTCCCTGACCATTGCCTTTATTCGTCTAATAAATGATTTAAATGTTTGTGCTGATATTACATCACGCCAGCTTTTAGTAAATCGTGCATGTTCAGTGCACCCACAATTTTTTCGTCTTTACATAAAATCAGAGCGTTAATGTTTTTATTCTGCATCAAGTTCAAACCTTCAACCGCCAGCATATCAGGGTGTGCTGTGGTTGGGTTTGTCGTCATGACCTCGCCAATTGCCGTCGTATGAATATCGATACGCTTGTCTAAGGTACGACGTAAATCACCATCGGTGAATATACCAAGCATAGCATCGTGCTCATCGACGATGGCTGTCATGCCTAACCCCTTTTCTGAAATTTCAAGCAGGGCATCGCGAATTAATGCGTCAGGAGAAACTTTAGGTAACGCTTCTCCAAAGTGCATAATATCAGACAACTTAAGTAGCAGTTTTCTCCCCAGTGCACCACCTGGGTGAGACAGGGCAAAATCTTCGGCAGAAAAACCACGAGCTTGAAGCAGAGCTACGGCTAATGCATCTCCCATTACCAATGTGGCAGTCGTACTGCTAGTCGGCGCCAGGCCTAACGGACAAGCTTCTTGAGGTACCGTAATTTGCAGGTGTAAGTCAGACAGCTTGGCCATATTTGATTCTGGCTTACCTGTCATGCTGATTATCTTAATATTCAGGCGCTTTAATACTGGAAATAGAGATAGAATTTCGTTTGATTCACCAGAGTTAGAAATTGCCAGCACAATGTCACCAGGGCTAATCATACCCAAGTCACCATGTGCGGCTTCGCCTGGATGAACGAAAAACGCCGAAGTCCCAGTGCTTGCCAGAGTGGCGGCAATCTTGTTACCAATATGGCCTGATTTGCCAATACCCATAACGACAACTTTGCCGTTGTTGGAAAGGATAAGTTCACACGCTTTTTCAAATTGATCATCAAAGTAGGTATCTAGCTCTTGCAGAGCAGCAACTTCGATATCAAGAACTTGTTTAGCAGCAGCGCGAAAATCAAATTGATTGGACATATCAGATCTCTACTTATTGATCGTGGTAATTAAGCGGTCATGTTTGCGAATAAGTACACTTGGTAACCTAAGAAGCACACAAACAAGATGGCACCTTCAATACGGTTAATACTGCGTGATTTACCCAAACACATCGCGACAAGTAACAATGAAACGCCTAACATGACCCAGAAGTCACGTCCCATCGCGTACTCACTGAGCACCGATGGATTAATGATGCCAGGAATCCCCATTACCGCCAGAATGTTAAACACATTCGAACCGATAATGTTACCGACAGCCATGTCGTCTTCACCCTTTAAAACTCCCGCAAGTGATGCGGCCAGTTCAGGCAGGCTAGTGCCAATGGCGATAATAGTTAGACCGATAACAAGGTCGCTCATACCAAAGTGTTTAGCAATAATTACCGCGTTATCAACCAGCATGCTGGCTGCCAAAGGAAGCAGTATCAAGCCAATAACCACCCACATGATTGCTTTAGGGTTACTGACGCCTTCAGGGATCTCTGACTCTTGGTCATCAAGAAAAACATCACCTGATTTTTGCTCTTTGCGGCTGATTTGCAACATAGCAAATAAAAATGCCCCAAAGAGTACAAACAATAAGACACCCTCATAAAAACCGAGATGGCTATTCCAAAGCAGAATACCAGCGAGTACGGTTACGGCTATCATGAGTGGAAGTTCTCGGCGGATGACGGCGGAGCTAATCGACAAAGGCTTGATCAGCGCTGTAATACCTAGGATTAACGCAATGTTCGCTATGTTTGAGCCTAATACGTTACCCACCGCTGTATCTGTTTTGCCATCCCAAGCGGCGGTTGCAGATACCATCATCTCAGGGGCGGATGAGCCCATCGCAAGGATTGTCATGCCGATGACAAGCGGGGAAATACCGACGTTGCGGGCTATCGCTGCAGAGCCAAAAACAAGTTTATCTGCACTCCAAACAAGCAAAACAAGACCGACTATAAGCAACGCAACGGCTTCGAGCATGAGAATTCCTAAGTATTAAATAAGTAAAATGAATAACCGCTAATTTTGACCTTTTGCGGCCTAAAATGGAAGATAAACGAAGAATAAATTAAAGGTTAGTAACGAAAATGTATGTAAATCTCACTCATTTAAATGAGCAATTCTGGTCTAGGATTTAAACACTTCGTGCTAATTAGGTCATAAACCATGAGAAATTGCAGGGATATACTCGACTTTATTTAATTGAACAGTGCTTTAAATTCAACGCCAATGTGCTTATGATTGCAGCCTAATAAATGTACCGACGTTACTTTATTAAACGTAGAATTCAACTCCGATGAGTATCTGCTTGATGATTCCGTGAGTTGCAACGCTCCTACAGTAGAAGAGATGATATGTCGAACAACGATTTAGTCACCGTGAACAACCTCACTTTTTCACGGGGAGAACGCATGATCTTTGATGATATTGATCTGCATGTTCCTGAAGGCAAAGTGACGGCCATTATGGGACCATCGGGAATTGGTAAAACAACACTGCTGCGTTTGATTGGTGGTCAGTTGTATCCCGAGCAAGGAGAGATCTGGTTTGATGGCGACAATATTCCCTCTCTCTCGCGTAAAAAACTCTACCATGCTCGAAAGAAAATGAGCATGTTGTTCCAGTCAGGGGCTTTATTCACTGATTTGAATGTTTTTGATAATGTCGCCTTTCCATTGAGAGAGCATACCGATTTATCGGAAGATTTGATTCGCACCATGGTGTTACTCAAGCTCGAAGCTGTCGGTCTACGCGGCGCGGCGCAATTAATGCCGAGTGAGCTTTCAGGTGGTATGGCAAGACGCGCTGCTTTGGCTCGTGCAATCGCACTTGATCCTGACCTGATCATGTACGATGAGCCGTTTGTGGGGCAAGACCCAATCACTATGGGCGTTTTGGTTGAGCTAATTAGCAATCTAAACCAAGCGTTAGGTTTGACCTCTATTGTGGTTTCTCACGACGTACCTGAAGTCATGAGTATTGCTGACTGGGTATACCTGATGGCCGATGGAAAAATCATCGCCTATGGTACGCCAGAAGAGCTGACTCAAAACTCTGATCCTCGTGTCCAGCAGTTCTTACAAGGTGATGCCGACGGTCCTGTACCGTTTCGTTTCCCTTCTCAAAGTATCGAAAAGGACTTATTTGATGGTCGATAACTTCATTCACTTTGTCGCCTCGCTGGGTCGACGCACGCTTTCTATTTGCGGAGCATTTGGTCGTGCGACTTTCATGTTGATTGGGGCGCTATTTTCTAAGCCACAACCGATCAGAAGCTTTCCTCTGCTTGTTAAGCAACTTTATTCTGTTGGTGTTCAGTCGCTGGCGATCATCGTCGTATCTGGTCTGTTCATTGGAATGGTTTTGAGTCTACAAGGCTATGTTGTGTTGGTGGATTACGGCGCAGAAGGCAGTTTGGGGCAAATGGTAGCGCTTTCGTTACTCCGTGAATTAGGACCCGTTGTTACTGCACTTTTGTTTGCTGGTCGTGCCGGTTCTGCGTTAACCGCAGAGATAGGTCTAATGAAAGCAACGGAACAACTGTCTAGCCTTGAAATGATGGCGGTAGACCCATTGAAACGAGTGATTGCACCACGGTTTTGGGCTGGGGTTATCTCAATGCCTTTACTGGCTATGATTTTCATGGCTGTGGGAATTTGGGGCGCTCAGCTTGTTGGTGTTGACTGGAAAGGCGTTGATCACGGCAGTTTTTGGTCAGCGATGCAGTCCTCTGTTGAGCTAGGGCAAGACATTGGTAACAGTATGATCAAATGTTTTGCGTTTGCAATTACGGTTACTTGGGTCGCTCTATTTAACGGTTATGATGCTATTCCAACATCGGAAGGGATCAGCCGAGCAACTACGCGCACTGTTGTGCATTCTTCTTTAGCAGTACTAGGATTAGACTTTGTACTGACCGCATTGATGTTTGGGAATTAATCATGCAACAAACACGTAAAACTGAATTATGGGTTGGCAGCTTTGTATTAGCGGGAATTTGCGCGATTCTTGTGATGATTTTTCAAGTTGCTGACGTAAAAAGCATTGGCTCTGGTGATACTTATACCCTCAAAGCCGAGTTCGATAATATTGGCAGTTTAAAAGTTCGTTCTCCCGTAAAAGTGGGGGGCGTTGTGATTGGTCGAGTAAGTAGTATTTCGCTTAACCCAGACAACTTATTGCCAGTTGTAACACTATCTATCAATAGCAAATACAATCAGTTCCCAGAAACGTCGAGCGTACAAATTTTGACATCTGGCCTGATTGGTGAGCAATACATTGGTTTAGTACCTGGCTTCGTTTTTGATGATGAAGTCATGCTGGTGGATGGTGATACCATCGAAGACACCAAATCGGCGCTTGTGCTTGAAGACTTAATTGGTCAAGTACTATACAGCGTAGGTGGTTCAGACGACTCAAGTAAGGAATAACTATGTTAGCGAGATTACTACTTTCAGTTTGTGCTGTGTTTAGCGTCTTTGGAGCAATAGCAGCAGAGGTGGATAAAACTGAACCTTATAAGATGATGAAGCAGGTAGCTGAAGTCACGTTCGAAAGATTGAAAGCCGAACAGCCGAAAATCAAACAAGATCCAAATTTACTTAAAGTGATCGTTGAAGAAGAGCTAATGCCTTACGTCAACTACCGCTATGCAGGGTTAAAACTTCTTGGTCCAAACTTAAAAGGTGCTAAGCGTGAAGATGTACTTGAGTTTATCGATGCATTTCGTGCGTACCTGATTGCGTCTTATGCACAAGTGTTGACGCAATACTCTGACCAAAAAATTGAGTTTGGTCCTGAGCCTAGCATTGATGACTCTAAGCGTATTACAAGCATTAAAGTTGATATCATCGATACTCCGCGTCCAAACATCAAACTTGAGTTTAAACTGCGTAAAGACAACCAGTCTGGTGAGTGGGAAGCATTCGATATGATTGCAGAGGGCATTAGTTTGCTTTCTAGTAAACAATCCGAATGGAACAGTAAAATTCGTCAAGAAGGCATTCTATCTGTTGCTAAAGACCTAGAAAAATTGGCCGCAGAACCGATCCGCTTCGAGGCGAAGAAATAATGGCCCAGACTCCCGCTCAGTGGCAATTGGATCAAAACATTCTTAAGCTAACAGGGGCACTTGATAGAGATACAGTGCCTTCATTGTGGGCGTATGCACAGCAATGGCAACCTGCTCAATCGGAGCTGGAATGCTCGCTAAAAGAGATAGAGCGCGTCGACTCTGCAGGAATGGTGATGTTAATCCACTTATTAGAGCATGCAAAAAAGCAAAACTGTCATATAATGCTCAGTTTCGTGCCGGCGCAACTGCGCACTTTGTTTCAACTGAGCAATGTTGAATCTTTAGTGGCCAAACACATACAGAATTATCAGGGGTAAATTGTGGATAGCGCAAAAGTACAACAGTTATTAGAAGAAGCACTAAACCTTCAAGAAGTGCATGTGAAAGGTGAAGGTAGCCACTATGAAGTGGTTGCTGTTGATGCTTGTTTCGATGGAATGAGCCGCGTTAAGAAGCAGCAGCTAATTTATGCTCCTCTGATGGAATACATCCAGCGTAACGACATTCACGCATTATCAATCAAAGCGTTCACACCAGAAGAGTGGGCTCGTGATAAGAAATTGATGTCGCTTTAAGGTTTATTGATGGAAAAGTTTCGAGTTATTGGGTCAGATAAACCACTAGTTGGTGAAGTGACCATTTCAGGTGCAAAAAACGCAGCACTGCCGATTTTATTTGCGTCTATCTTGGCGGAAGAGCCAGTAGAAGTGGCAAACGTACCACACCTTCGTGATATCGATACAACCATGGAATTGCTTAAGCGTTTAGGCGCGAAAGTAAGCCGCAATGGCTCTGTTCATGTTGATCCAAGCAGTATTACAGAATACTGCGCGCCTTATGATTTGGTGAAAACCATGCGTGCTTCTATTTGGGCTTTGGGTCCTTTGGTGGCGCGCTTTGGTCAAGGTCAGGTTTCTTTACCAGGCGGTTGTGCTATTGGCGCTCGTCCTGTGGATCTGCATATTTCTGGTTTAGAGCAGCTTGGCGCAACCATTACATTAGAAGATGGTTATGTGAAAGCAGAAGTGGATGGTCGTCTAAAAGGCGCGCACATCGTGATGGATAAAGTCAGCGTAGGCGCGACGATCACCATCATGTGTGCCGCAGCGCTGGCGGAAGGCACAACAACACTAGATAACGCTGCGCGTGAGCCTGAAATCGTCGATACCGCTGATTTCCTAAATAAGCTTGGCGCAAAAATCTCTGGCGCTGGCACAGATACCATTACGATTGAAGGTGTTGAGCGCCTAGGCGGTTGTAAACACAACGTGGTTGCTGACCGTATTGAGACGGGAACATTCCTTGTCGCAGCAGCAGTATCTGGCGGTAAAGTGGTATGTCGCAACACTAATGCTCATTTGCTTGAAGCGGTTCTCGCCAAGCTGGAAGAAGCTGGCGCGCTTGTCGAAACGGGTGAAGATTGGATCTCCGTTGATATGACCGACCGCGAGCTAAAAGCGGTAAGTGTACGTACTGCGCCACATCCTGGTTTCCCGACGGATATGCAAGCTCAATTTACGCTACTGAACATGATGGCGAAAGGTGGCGGCGTAATCACTGAGACTATCTTTGAAAACCGCTTTATGCACGTACCAGAACTCATGCGTATGGGCGCTAAAGCTGAGATCGAAGGCAATACGGTTATCTGTGGTGATGTTGAGTCACTCAGCGGTGCGCAAGTGATGGCAACCGATCTACGAGCTTCGGCTAGTTTGGTTATTGCAGGTTGCATTGCTAAAGGCGAAACCGTCGTTGATCGTATTTACCATATCGACCGTGGTTACGACAAAATCGAAAATAAACTGGCTGCACTTGGCGCAAATATTGAGCGAGTGAGCTAGGCAAGTTAAACTGCACCGCAGGTAACTTGGATATCAAGAGAGCCGAAACCTGAGTTTCGGCTTTTTTATATCACTCTCATGACCATATTTTCCCTTTATGGAAAGAGAGATATTAATAGCTGTATCTGGCAAAAGCCGGTTCCTGGAGAACAAGAATGATTGCACTGTTACGTGTATTTGCTGTCGCTATCTTTGCGATTGTTATGTTTATTGGTGGTTGTGGTTACTGCCTATTAAGCCCTAGAAACCCTAAGCACGTTTTCACTTTTGGCCGTTTGTTTGCCAAGATGTCTCGTGTGTTTGGGATTAAGTTAGAGTTGCGTATCCCTGAAGATGCGTATTCACGCGGCCAACATGTTTACATTGCTAACCACCAGAACAACTGGGACATGTTTACTGTTTCTGCGGCTGTGACTCCGAAAGTTGTGACAGTAGGTAAAAAGAGCTTGGCTTGGATGCCACTGTTTGGTCAGCTTTACTGGCTTACGGGTAACATTCTGATTGACCGAGCGAATCGCTCTAAAGCAAAAGGTACTATCGATCAGGTCGTGAGCAGCATGAAAGAAAGTGATGTTTCGGTGTGGATGTTCCCAGAAGGCACGCGTTCTCGTGGGCGTGGTTTGCTGCCATTCAAAACAGGTGCTTTTCATGCGGCAATTGGAGCAGGTGTGCCAATCATTCCTATCGTATGTAGCTCGACGAATAAAATTAAGCTGAACCGTTGGAACAATGGTCATGTGATTGTTGAAATGCTACCTCCAATCAGCACTGAAGGCTATGGTAAAGAGGGCATTCGCGAGTTAGCGAATATCTGTCGTGAACAGATGAAAGAGAAGCTTGAATCGTTAGATGAAGAAGTCAAACAGCGTAATGCTGCTTAAGTTTTACTGCGATATCATCACGAAAAGACAATAAAAAACGGGTAGCCTGAGCTACCCGTTTTTTTATGTTTGTCAGCAAGTGCAATTATTTGCGAACAGCGATTGCTTCAATCTCGATGCCAACATCTTTTGGTAGGCGAGCCACTTCTACACAAGAGCGTGCAGGGTAGTTTGCTACGCCGTGCTCATCAAAGAACTTGCCGTAAACTTCGTTCACTGTGCCAAAGTCATTTAGGTCTTTAACAAAAACCGTTAGCTTTACAATATCAGATACTTTAAGACCTGAAGATTCAACTACAGCCTTTACGTTTTCTAGAGACTGACGAGCTTGTTCTGCGATATCAGCAGACACTTCACCTGTCGCTGGGTTTACTGGGATTTGGCCTGAAGTAAGAACCATGTTACCTAGATCTACGCCTTGAACGTAAGGACCGATTGCTGCTGGTGCAGACTCAGTGTGAAGTACTTTCGTCATTTGATTTTTTCCATCAGTTGTAGGGAATAAAGATTCTCAGTTTGCCTCTAAACCCTCGGTAGGTAAAGAGCAAAATACCCTGACATTGCAGGGTATTTTAAACGTATCACAGCCTAGTCGTGCGGCGTGTTTATCGCTCGGTTACGATCTCGCGTGAGAACACTTTCTCGCAGTATTTACACTTTAGGCGGATTTCTTGTTTCTTCTCGAACACGCTAAAGCTGCTTTCTACTGGTTCATTATGAGAAATACAGTTTGAATTCGGGCATTCAAATACATCATTGATGCGCTCAGGAAGCTCTAACGCGAGCTTTTTCACCACTTCATAATTCTCGATTTGATTCACGGTCGCGTGAGGAGCATACAACGCTAGCTTGCTCGCTTGCTCTTCATTGATAAACACATTTTCGATTTTGAGTAGATCTTTATGACCGAGTGCTGATGATGGCAAGTTCAGTCCAATCGTTACGCGTTGTGATGAATTGTGCATATCGAACAGTCTTAATACTTTGATGCCGATTTGCGCAGGGATGTGGTCGATGACCGTACCATTTTTGATTGCTTCTACCTGCAATTGAGTTTCTTTAGCCATGATTTTTCCCCTCGATTACAGTGTTTCGTTTAGAACAAGCGCCAGCAGTGCTTGGCGAGCATACACGCCATTTTGAGCTTGCTGGAAGAAGTAAGCATGAGGCGTTTTATCAACATCAGTTGTAATTTCATCCACACGTGGTAGTGGGTGCAGCACTTTCAAGTTCTCACGCGCGCCTTCTAGTAGTGCCGCCGTTAGGATGTAAGCCGACTTAATATGTGCGTATTCCGATTCGTCAAAACGTTCTTTCTGTACGCGTGTCATGTACAGAATATCCAGTTCAGGAATCACACTTTCCATGTCTGTGTGTAGGCTATATTGAATTCCAGCTTCATCTAGTTCTTCGCAGATGTAATCTGGCATTGCCAGCGCATCTGGTGCAACAAAGAAGAAGCGGATGTTGTTAAACTTTGCTAAGGCTTGAGTCAGTGAGTGCACTGTGCGGCCATATTTTAGGTCACCTACGAATGCGACGTTCAGGTTGTCTAGACGCCCTTGTGTTTCCGCGATGGTGTATAGGTCGAGTAGCGTTTGAGTTGGGTGTTGGTTTGCACCGTCGCCCGCGTTGATCACTGGCACGCCATTTGAAAATTCAGAGGCCAAGCGAGCGGCGCCTTCTTGTGGATGACGCATCACAAAGGCATCGACGTAAGAAGAGATGACTTGTACTGAATCTGCGAGTGTTTCGCCTTTTTTCGCCAGAGAGGTATTACCATCATTATCAAAGCCAATCACGTCACCACCAATGCGCTGAATCGCTGTTTCAAACGATAAACGTGTACGTGTTGATGGTTCAAAGAAACAACTTGCAACGACTTTGTTTTTAATCAGTTCTGGTCGAGGTGCTTTTTTAAGGCTACCTGCTGTTTCTACGATAAGTTCCAGTTCTTCGCGTGAAAGCTCTGGAATAGAGATGATGTGCTTCTGGTAAAGCGAGTTCGCCATGATCTTCTTCCCTATAACATTGATGACTACATCCAAATAACCGAAAGGAATTTTGGACATAAAAAAACCTCCCCAATGGGGAGGTTTTAAAATTCAATAGAATTAACGAAAATAACACCACGTAAGCGTAGTCGCTTAGCGAGAGCAAATCGCGTTTTTATGTCAGCAATCAGCGTGGTCATTTCTTAATCCTCAGACAAATTGCCGAGCATTATACGCTTAACTTTCGTGAGCGCAAGCGATTACATCATGGTTTTTATCGGCTGTTTTTGCGCGCTGGTTTAGCTTCCTAGCGTCGCAACCATCACGGCTTTGATGGTATGCATACGGTTTTCAGCTTCGTCGAATACGATGGAGTATTCCGATTCAAATACCTCTTCTGTTACTTCAAGGCCTTTCATACCGTATTTTTCAGCGACTTCTTTGCCGACGGTGGTTTCATCATTGTGGAAAGCTGGAAGGCAGTGCATGAATTTCACATGTGGATTACCCGTTTGCTTAATCACGTCCATATTGATTTGATAAGGTGTCATTAACGCTACACGTTCATCCCATGCCTCGGCAGACTCACCCATAGACACCCAAACGTCGGTGTATAGGAAGTCACAACCTTTCACACCTTCCTCAACGCTTTCTGTTAACGTGATTTTTGCACCGGTTTGTTGCGCGATAGTTTGACAAGTTGCCACGAGATCTTCTTCAGGCCAGAACGCTTTTGGCGCGACAAGGCGAATATCCATGCCCATTTTCGCTGCGCCCACCATAAGTGAGTTACCCATGTTGTTGCGCGCATCACCTAGGTAAGCGAAGGTTACTTCATGTAGCTGTTTACCACGGCCGTGCTCTTGCATAGTCAGGAAGTCAGCAAGGATCTGGGTTGGGTGGAACTCATCCGTTAAACCATTCCACACTGGAACACCAGCATAAGTACCAAGCTCTTCAACAATGGATTGGCCAAAGCCTCGGTATTCAATCCCGTCGTACATACGACCAAGAACACGAGCGGTGTCTTTCATCGATTCCTTATGACCGATTTGCGAGCCAGAAGGGCCGATGTAAGAGACTTGAGCACCTTGGTCAAAGGCAGCGACTTCAAACGCACATCGGGTACGAGTCGAAGATTTCTCAAAGATTAGTGCGATGTTTTTACCTTGAAGTTTCTTCTGCTCTGTTCCTGCATATTTAGCTTTTTTTAGCTCTGCAGACAGTTCGAGCAAAAACTGGATTTCTTTGGTTGAGAAGTCCAATAGCTTCAAAAAGTTGCGGTTACGTAAATTGAAAGCCATAGCTCGTCCCTTAGTACATGTGATTAGATTAATAGAATTCATTAAAACATATAAATGCTTTTATTGTGAATAATTATTTTTAATTAAAGCTAAAAAAGGTTGATGTATTCACATCAACCTTAGTTTTGATTCACCTAATGTAAAGGGACGAGTAAGTTATATATCGTCTCGTTCTATTGGACAGCTCATACAGCGAGCGCCACCGCGACCACGACCAAGCTCGTTACCAGGTACTGTCAGTACTTTGATGCCAGCTTTATCGTATTTTTCGTTGGTGTATACATTGCGTTCGTAACCAATTACTACGCCCGGTTTTACAGTTAGAACGTTATTGGCATCATTCCATTGTTCGCGTTCCGCTTCATAGCTGTCACCACCCGTGGTGATGATTTTCAGCTGATCTAAGCCAAGAGCGGACTCAATCGCGTGCAGATAGTTATGTGAGGCTTCAACATGCATTTCACCGTTGCCTTTTGGTGTTAAGCGCCATGTGTCGAGATCTTTGCGCATGATCTCTGGGTAGACAGAGAAAGTATCTACATCCATATGGGTCATCACAGTGTCTAAATGCATACATGAACGGTGTTTAGGCAGATCAATTGCAATAACTTCGGTAGCTTGGCCTGCTTTAAATAGGCTCGCTGCAAGGTTCTCTACACCTTGAGCAGTCGTACGCTCAGACATACCGATAAGAACTGCACCTTTACCAATAACCAACACATCACCGCCTTCGACATTCGCATTATCATAATGCAGATCATCGTCACCGAAGTATTTGATAAAATCTTGGCCAGCAAAAATTGGGTGCCAACGATAAATCGCACGTAAGTGGTTTGTTTCACGTTGGCGTGCAGGCATCATCATTGGGTTGAGCGATACACCACCATAAACCCAACATGAGGTATCACGAGTGAAGAGGTGATTGGGCAGTGGCTCAATAACAAAGTCGAGAGGACGCTTCATTTTTGGCAGCATAGAAGATGAGGAGATCGGTAGCTCTGAGTAAGCTAAGCCACCTAAAAAGATGCAGGCAAGATGTTCATCATCCATTTCTGAAAAGTATTGGCGTAGGTCTCGCGCAAAGGTTGGCCCGTAACGAAAGTCAGAAATCTGAGTGTTCAGCAGCCATTGTTTTGCTTTTGGAACAGCGAGGGTTTCGACCAGTAAATCGTGGAGGAGAAGCACTTCAACGTCTTGCTCGCGCAGCGTACGTGCGAATGCATCGTGCTCTTCACCTGCCGCTTCTACAGCAAGAACGTCATCAAATAGCAACTCATGACAGTTTGACGGAGTTAAGTGGGTTAGGGCGCGTTCAGGGCGATTTAATAGAACTCGTCGAAGTTGACCAACTTCTGATCCAACGTACAGCTTGCTCATTTTGTATCCTTACAAATTTTCCAGCCATTAGTTATGACAAGCTTCCTAGAAAGATGCAAGTTATCAAGCTTTGTTTATATTCTGGTATTTCTGGTTTTGTGAGTTTTTTATTTTTATTTTTATTCTTATGAAATTTATTATTAGATATAAATGCTATTTTACTAAAATTAGAGTGCGTGCGTTTTTATTCTAATTTTCCCGTTGAGAAAGAATACATGCACAGTGCATAAAACGTGCATTTTTATTCTAAATTATGCATTATTAAAGTGAATTTATTCGTTATGCATCTTCGTTTTACACGTGAGTGTATTCAAGAAAGCATCATAAACACGCATAGAAAGAGAAAATAACCACATTAAGTGTCAATTAGGATGTTCTGAATATTAAAAAACGCCATTCTTTGTTAATTTTTTGTTTCTTTGTGTGGTCGGTTTAATATTTAGATTCAAATAACCGATAAGAATCGCAGTGGTATGATGTTTGTTTGTGGCTTTTCATCGCAATCCATGCCATATTTCACCGGATCAGCATACTCAGTATAGGGTATTGTGTTTCCATCAAGTAACTAATCTGGAGCCAAAACATGTCTCACGAAGATGAATATCTATCAGTAGAAGAATTAATTGAGATTCAAAAGGAAGAGACTCGCGATATCATTGCAGCATTGCTAGAAGATGGCAGCGATCCAGATTCGCTATACGAAATTGAGCACCACCTGTTTGCAGAAGATTTTGACACGCTAGAAAAAGCGGTAGTTGAAGCATTCAAGATGGGCTTTGAAGTTCTTGAAGCAGAAGAAACTGAAGATGAAGATGGTAACAAGTTGCTTTGCTGTGATGCGACTATGGAGTCCGCACTAGATGCAGAAGCGATTGATGCGCAAGTTGAAAAATTGATTCACTTGGCAGAAAAATACGACATCATCTATGACGGTTGGGGTACGTACTACGAAGGCGAAGATGCGCTTTACCCTGAAGAAGATGAAGACGACGAGTAATCAAAGCTCACTACTTTTGGAAAAACCAGCGTTTAACGCTGGTTTTTTTATACCTTGAAAAACTGACGAATGTGGAGGCGATAAATAATTCACATTGAGTTTATAGGGGATTTCTCCCTATAATGCGTGAAAATTGATCTAGCTCAAGGTGTATATGCAACTCTCACTCGCCGGTTTATGGCAAGTCTCTCCACTGACGGACCTTTCTATCCCACAGGATGACATTACTTTCCCTGCTCCTTTGAGTCAGGTATTGCCAGTTGAAATGACAGAAGAAGCAATTCGTCAGCAAGAGTGGCACCTGATGCATGACATTGAAGTGGATGAATCCATGATGGCATTCCCAGCGGTAGAAATGGTGTTGGGTGGTGTGGATTACCATGCAGAAGTGCGTTTGAACGGAGTAGCATTGTTTGACTGTGACGGTTCTCAAAATGTCTACAAGAAAGACATTCGCCCGTTCATGCAAATGGGGCGTAACCGCTTTGAAATCTTGTTCTTAGAGGAAGAAGAGGATCTTCTGTTTGATGAAGATAAACCTGAGCTGTGCTCTCTGTCCGATCATGAATATAAAAAAAGTGATGAGCGCTTAGGGGTATGGCAAGAACCGTATCTGCAGTTCATTCGCAATGTACGTTTAGACCGCGTGGCAACCGAGCAGATTTGGCACCACGGTGGTGGTTGTGAGTTTAAGGTGGATTTGTACTACCAAACTTTTGCGCCGGGTTTAGTATCGGCATCGGTTAAGTTCAATGGCATGACTTACCATATTCCTATTGATGTCCGAGCGGAGCATGCGAGCGCTTTATTCCAGATCGAAGCGCCAAAGTATGCCGATCTTACTGATCCTGATCCAAGTGATCTCTACCAGTTGTCTGTTGAGTTGGATGGGCAGCACCAAAACTTCACTGTTGCCTTGAGCCAGGAGCTTTGTGTTACCCATGTTGTGCTCTAACATCTAATAATATTATCTATTACAGCATCTTAAGCATTACGACTTCACATGCATCATGCCCTGTTTGTCCAAGCGGGGCATCGAGATGCTCAAAGCCTAGCTTTTCATACAAGCTTACCGCTTCTCTCAGACATTCAGTTGTCTCTAAATAGCACTGCTGATACCCAAATTGTTTCGCCAATTGTAAGCTCAATGCGACGATGCGTTTGGCTAAACCGTGTCCTCGTGTTTGAGGTAAGAAGTACATCTTTTGTAGTTCACACACATTTGGCTCGCCAGCTAAAGGGGCAAAGCCACCGCCACCAACGATCTCTCCGCGATGTTCAATGACCCAATAGGCGGCCCTGTTTTGATTGTACACCGAATACATATCATCAAGCGTTGGATCGGCCACACCATAACCTTTGTCTGCGGTTAAGCCGTATTCAGCAGAGACTTTACGAATCACATCTGCGACTTGCGGGTTGTCTGCTTTAGTAAGAGGTCGAAGAACGTATTCCTCAGACTGACACACTATTGTTAGCCCTTTTAGGTAAGTCTCTAGACCAAGTTTGAGTTGCTCTTGCTCGCTGTCATCGAGTTGGGTAAGCAGTTGTTCAAAGAAGTGGTTTTGCTGTTGGTCCAGTTGCGATAACGCCAGTTGGCCTTGCTCTGTAATCGCGACGAGTTGACTACGTTTGTCTTTTGGGTTTTCGATGCTCTCGACCAAACCTAATTTAATCAAACCAGTAACGGTTCGGCTCGCGTTGGACTTGTCGACATTAAGCTGCTGTGCCAGCTGATTGATGGTCAATGGCTGCAATTGGATTTCACCCAATGCGTGCGCTTGCACTGGAGTGAGAGCGACATCGCCGCATTGTTTATCAAGCATACCAAGCAATCGGACGGCTTGACGGGAGTAGTGTCGAAGTTGACGAGCGTTCATTATCACTTACCTCTAAAAATAAAGTTGCGCACCGCAATTAAATTAATTGCGGTGCGCAACCTTGTCAATGGTAAATGTCATTTTGCTCGTTAGGAGACGTAGTGAGCCTCCATGTTTAAGCGTGGTGATGTAAACAAAACTGCGGTGCTGGAGCTTTTTCTGATGATTTACGCATCCATACTTTCTCGTGGAAGTAGTAAGCCACCGTGTTCAAACTTGGCTCTAACATCGCCATTACGCCGCCGACAAATGCATCACCTGTTAGTAAGTAAACCACGGTAAAAGCGACGCTGAAGTGCACGGTCGCAAAGCTTGCGGTTTTTAATTTGGTCATCCACTGACGAGCTTTAAGTGCTGGGACTTTTGCCCATGCCTTTTCATGAAAGTAGAAGGCTACGGTGTTCACTGAAGGCTCAATCATGGCAATTAAACTACCAATTAGAATGTCGCCTGTGAGTACGTAAGCGACACTAAATGCGATAGTAAAATGCAGTGCTGCGAAAGTTAGTGTCTTTTTCATGATAATTACTCAATCGTGTTTGTTTCGATGAGTCCATTATCGATAATAATTCTCATTAATGCTAATGGGTAATGAGTATTGTTGTGATAGGGGGAAGCTATTGATGATGGTTTTGGTGAAATGTATACAAAAAAGGTTGGCCATGATGACCAACCTTTTGAACCAAAAGTGAGAAGTGTTAATTCTTCTCTTTCACTGAGGCTTAAAGCGCAGCGATCGTTGTCTTCTGCTCTTCTAGCTTAGCTAGTGTCTCTTTGTAGCCTTCAAGCTTCTCACGCTCTTTAGCAACAACTGCTTCAGGTGCTTTCGCTACGAAGCCTTCGTTACCTAGTTTGCCTTCGATACGCTTGATTTCGCCGTGAGTCTTCTTGATTTCGCCATCTAGACGAGCAAGCTCAGCATCTTTGTCGATCAGACCTGCCATTGGGATCATCAACTCAGACTTACCAACCAGTGCTGTCGCACATGCAGGAGTTTGTTCGCCAGTTTCAAGCACGCGTACTGCTTCTAGCTTCGCTAGTGACATCAGTACTTGCTTGCTTGCTTCTAGACGAGAGGCATCTTCTGCATTTGCTGCTTTCAGCATAACGTCAAGCGGCTTACCAGGGTTGATGTCGTATTCAGCACGTAGGTTACGGATGCTGGTAATAAACGCTTTCACCCATTCAATGTCGTCTAGCGCTTCTTGGTTGAAGTTTGCTTCGTCGAATTGAGGCAGTGCTTGCAGCATGATTGTCTCGCCTTCTACACCTTCAACTAATGGCTTGATGCTTTGCCAGATAGTTTCAGTGATGTAAGGAATCACTGGGTGAGCTAGACGTAGAGTCTTCTCAAGAACCGTGATTAATGTACGACGAGTACCACGCTGTTGTGCTTCAGTACCTTTCCATAGAACTGGCTTAGTAAGCTCTAGGTACCAGTCACAGAATTGGTTCCAGATGAATTCGTAAAGCGTGTTCGCAGCCATATCTAGACGGAAGTTGTCGATATGGTTGTTAAACGCTTTCGCTGCGAGTTCAAACTGAGACTCGATCCACTTGTCTGCTAGTGAGTATTCAATCTCACCACCGTTGAAGCCACAATCTTGCTCTTCTGTGTTCATCATTACGTAACGGCTTGCGTTCCATAGTTTGTTACAGAAGTTACGGTAACCCTCAAGACGTTTCATATCCCAGTTGATATCACGACCTGTTGATGCCATTGCTGCAAGAGTGAAACGCAGTGCGTCTGTACCGTATGCTTCGATACCGTTTTCAAACGTCTTACGAGTGTTCTTCTCGATCTTCTTCGCTAGTTGAGGCTGCATCATGTTGCCACAACGCTTCTCTACGAGAGACTCTAGGTCGATACCATCAATCATGTCGATTGGGTCAAGTACGTTACCTTTCGACTTGGACATCTTGTCGCCGTTTTCGTCACGGATTAGACCAGTAACGTAAACCGTTTTAAATGGTACTTGTGGATTGCCGTTTTCGTCTTTCACGAAGTGCATGGTCATCATGATCATGCGCGCAACCCAGAAGAAGATGATGTCGAAACCAGTTACTAGAACGTCTGAAGGGTGGAATACTTTCAGGTCGTCAGTTTGCTCTGGCCAACCTTGAGTACCGAACGTCCATAGTGCAGAAGAGAACCACGTATCCAGTACGTCTTCGTCTTGGTGCAGTTCAATGACTGACTCTAGGTTGTTGTTCTTACGAACTTCTTCTTCAGTGCGACCTACGTAAACATTACCTTGGTTGTCGTACCAAGCTGGGATGCGGTGACCCCACCATAGCTGACGAGAGATACACCAGTCTTGAACGTCACGCATCCAAGAGAAGTACATGTTTTCGTATTGCTTAGGAACGAATTGGATGTCGCCGTTTTCTACTGCTTCAACTGCAGTTTTCGCTAGAGGCGCAGTACGCACGTACCATTGGTCAGTTAGCATTGGTTCGATAACCACGCCACCACGGTCGCCGTAAGGAACTTGTAGATCGTGATCTTTCACTTCTTCAAGTAGACCTAGCTCGTCGAATTCAGCAACGATAGCTTTACGAGCGGCAAAACGCTCCATACCGTGGTATTTATCTGGTAGTTCAGTGCTGTAAGCTTCGCTTGCTTCGCCGTTAGTGTTGAATACTTCTGCTGAGTCGCGGATGTTCGCGTCGAAAGTCAGAATGTTGATCATTGGTAGCTGGTGGCGCTTACCTACTTCGTAGTCGTTGAAGTCGTGCGCAGGTGTGATTTTCACACAGCCAGTACCTTTTTCCATATCTGCGTGCTCATCGCCCACGATTGGGATGCGACGATCAACGATAGGAAGGATGATTTCTTTACCGATAAGATCTTTGTAACGTGGATCTTCTGGGTTAACTGCAACACCCGTATCGCCTAGCACGGTCTCTGGACGAGTCGTTGCAACAACGATGTAGTCTTTGCCATCCGCTGTTTTAGCGCCATCTGCTAGTGGGTAGCGGAAGTGCCACATGTGGCCTTTAGTGTCTTTGTTCTCTACTTCTAGATCTGAAATCGCTGTGTGTAGCTTTGGATCCCAGTTAACTAGACGCTTACCGCGGTAGATTAGATCGTCTTCGTATAGACGTACGAACACTTCTTGAACGGCGTTAGATAGACCATCGTCCATCGTGAAGCGTTCACGATCCCAGTCTACAGATGCGCCAAGACGACGAAGCTGCTTAGTGATAGTGCCGCCAGATTCGCCTTTCCATTCCCAGATTTTGTCGATGAAAGCTTCACGACCGTAATCGTGTTTTGTTTTGCCTTCTTCTGCAGCGATCTTACGCTCAACAACCATCTGAGTTGCGATACCAGCGTGGTCAGTACCTACTTGCCAAAGGGTGTTTTTACCCTTCATACGTTCACAACGGATAAGCGTATCCATGATCGTATCTTGGAACGCGTGGCCCATGTGTAGGCTACCAGTGACGTTCGGTGGCGGGATCATGATGCTGTATGATTCTTTAGTAGTGTCACCGTGTGGCTTAAAGTAGCCTTTCTCTTCCCAAGTCTGATACAGAGCTTGTTCGATTGAAGTTGGGTTGTATGTCTTTTCCATAGCGCTCTTTTAATGGATACGTTGATGGTTGAATCTTAGTCAATCTTTATAAGTGAGGGATCTTAACAAGATCGCCTTAACTATAAGGATTGACCGTTAAGGATATTGAATTTCGATCGTTTGCAGCTGGTAACCTGCTTGACGGTAAATTTTATATCTTTCTCTTGCGAGTTGTTTAGCTTTTTCTTCGCAGGGCACGAAGTCTACCACTTGAGCAAACTTGTTCGCAAAGGTTGTCTCATTTTCCGCCAAATTAATTACCAGCTGACGGTTCCAATTAGGTTTTACACCTTCATGGCCGATTTCAATATTGGTGGCGTATTTCGGTCCCTCGCCTACGAGGTTATGTGCCATGAACTTGTCTGCATCAACTTGCCAAAAGGCTTCAGCGAGCTGCTCGGCGTGTGGTTTGTCTTGGCAGTTTAAATACACTTTAGCGCCTTGGCGAGCAAAGTGCTGAGCCAAAAACACGATGTATTCTTCAAAGCCAGCCACCGTTGCTTGCGGGCTCTCTTCGTTAATGATGTAGAAGGTTGCAGTTTGCATCATTCTCTCACTTGCCTTGGGTCTCTTCCTAAGACCATCTTAAGTCCCACTTTCATTTTAGAAAATTAGGATAATAAAAAAGGGCCTTGCGGCCCTTTTAGATTCTGTTCAGAAATTACTCTTCTGTCTCTTGGCCGCTGCGGTTCAAAAGGAATTGGACAAGCATTGAGACAGGACGGCCCGTTGAGCCTTTCGCTGCGCCTGATTTCCACGCGGTACCTGCGATATCGACGTGTGCCCAGTTGTACTTCTTCGCGAACTTAGATAAGAAGCAACCCGCAGTAATTGTGCCACCAGGGCGACCACCAATGTTTGCCATATCCGCAAACGGGCTCTTCAACTGTTCGTGGTACTCGTCTGCCATTGGTAGACGCCATGCACGGTCACTCGCTTGCTCAGAAGCGTTTACTAGCTCATGAGAAAGAGGGTTGTGGTTAGAGATTACGCCGCTGATATGGTGGCCTAGTGCGATAACACAAGCACCAGTTAGCGTTGCAACGTCAACCACGCAGTCTGGTTCGAAACGCTCTACGTAAGTCAGTGCGTCACAAAGAACAAGACGGCCTTCAGCATCCGTGTTCAGAACTTCTACAGTTTGACCAGACATGGTCGTTAGGATGTCACCTGGACGGTAAGCGTTGCTGCCAGGCATGTTTTCACAGCCCGCTAGAACACCAATAACGTTGATTGGTAGGTTTAGCTTCGCTAGCGCTTTCATTGTACCGAATACCGATGCCGCACCACACATGTCGTACTTCATCTCATCCATACCTTCGCCCGGCTTTAGAGAGATACCGCCTGAGTCGAAGGTTAGACCTTTACCTACGAGCACAATCGGTTTTGCATCTGAGTCAGGGTTACCTTTGTACTCGATGATAGACATCATAGATTCGTTTTTAGAACCACGGCCTACTGCTAGGTAAGAGGTCATACCCAGTTTTTCCATCTCTTGCTCACCAATGATTTTGGTGGTTACGGTTTCGTAATCGTCCGCTAGACGACGAGCTTGAGAAGCAAGGTAAGCTGGATTAGCTACGTTTGGCGGCATGTTGCCAAGGTCTTTTGAGGCTTTGACACCTGATGCGATAGCAAGACCATGAGTGATTGCTTTTTCACCCAAGTTCAATTCACGACGCGTTGGTACGTTGAAAACAAGCTTGCGCAGTGGGCGGCGAGTCTCAGGTTTCACGCTCTTGAATTGATTAAATGTGTATAGACCATCTTTAGTCGCTTCTACAGCCTGGCGCACTTTCCAGTATGTATCACGACCCTTAACATGCAGTTCAGTTAGGAAACATACCGCTTCCATTGAGCCTGTCTCGTTAAGTGTGCTGATCGTCTTTTGAATGATTTCCTTGTACTGGCGCTCGCCAAGTTCACGCTCTTTGCCGCAACCGACAAGTAAAACGCGCTCTGACAAAACACCTGGTACTTGATGCAGTAGCAGCATCTGACCAGGTTTACCCTCTAGATCACCACGGCGAAGTAGTGAACTGATGTAACCGTCACTGATTTTATCAAGTTGTTCGGCTACTGGAGAAAGGCGACGTGGTTCAAACACACCAACAACGATACATGCGCTACGTTGTTTCTCTGGACTGCCACTTTTTACACTGAACTCCATGCGTACTCCTACATCCTGAAGACAAATTGCTCTAAATGTTAGATAATGATCGCTTACTTGTTGAATTTTAGCTCCAGGCTTACATGCAGAGCTGATTAAGCGACTAACATCTAGTTTATAATTTTTAAAAAAATAAATGGTTCAACGGGAAACTATAGTGATTCGACCAAAAAAACAAGTTTTGTATAGGTAATTTCAGCGTGATTATTGTTAGATATTTGATCCGCGAAACACTCAAGAGCCAATTTGCGATTTTTTTCGTACTTTTTTTGGTGTTTGTAAGCCAGAAATTCATAAGTGTTCTTGCTGATGCTTCTGATGGGGATATTCCTGCTGGATTGATTTTCTCGATTGTTGGTTTGAACATGCCAGCAATGGGTCTGTTAATGCTGCCTTTAAGTCTGTATATCGGCATATTGATCACATTTGGTCGTCTGTATGCAGAGAGCGAAATTGTCGTAATGAACGCGACAGGTATTGGTAATAAATTCTTGGTTCAAGCGGCCTTATACCTAGCGTTGATTACTTCAGCGGTGGCGGCTTTCAATGCGTTGTGGCTATCGCCGTGGTCTCAAGACCGCGTTGAGCAGCTTTATGAGCAGGTAGCGTCAGAAAACAGCGTTGACCTACTTAAAAAAGGTCAGTTCCAAGGTACACCAGACGGTTCATCGGTTGTGTTCATCGATGACATTAAAGACAATACCTTGAGCAACGTTTTTGTTGCGCAGATGCGCCCTCGAGATTCAGTGTTACCGAGTGTGATGTTCTCATCTTCTGGTGAAGTAAAAGAGCTTTCGGACGGTCGTCAGATCATCACTATGAAAGAAGGTACGCGTTATGAAGGTGTGCCTACTCGCGTTGAATATATGATCACGAAATTCGATGAATACGAAGGTGTTATCGGCCAACGTGAGGTCAAAAAGAAAGGGCGAGACTGGGAAGCATACCCAACGGTTGACTTGATAGGTCACCCAGATCCAGAGGCGCAAGCGGAGCTACAATGGCGAATTTCGTTATTTGTGTGCATTCCACTCTTAACAATGCTCGTTATTCCTTTGTCTGCGGTGAATCCGCGTCAGGGACGGTTTGCCAAAATGGGGCCTGCGATCCTGATCTACCTAGCGTATTTCTTGGCGATCAGTGCAACCAAATCTGCATTAGAAGATGGTGACATCCCGGCTGCTATTGGTATGTGGCCAATCAATGCGATGTTGCTGATTGTTGCTATCATGGCGAATATGATGGATAGCGTTGCTGCTAGACGAATAAAAGACAAATTCCGCAAGAAGAGGCTCGCGTAAGCTGTGTTCAAAATCTTAGACCTTTACATCGGTAGAACCATCATCTCTACCACTGCCTTGGTTTTAGCGACGTTTGTTGGCTTATCGGGCATCATCAAATATGTAGAACAGCTACGTAAAGTAGGGCGAGGTGTGTACGACCTCACTCATGCGTTGTACTTTGTGTTACTCAGTGTGCCGCGTGATATCGAAATGTTCTTTCCAATGGCGGCATTACTCGGTGCCCTTATCGGCTTAGGTATGTTGGCTTCAAGCTCTGAGCTGGTGGTGATGCAAGCTGCTGGTTTCTCTAAGCTGGATATCGGGTTATCGGTACTCAAAACGGCCGTCCCGCTCATGATTGTTGTTATGGCGTTAGGTCAATGGGGCGCTCCTGAGGCCCAGAAGATGGCCCGTGACTTACGTGCGTTTGCGATATCAGGTGGTAGCATTGTGTCTGTGCGCTCAGGTGTGTGGGCTCGTGACGCAAACGACTTTATCTTTATAGGTAAAGTCGAAGACGACAAGCTTTATGCTTTAAATATGTGGCGTTTTGATGATGATAAGAATCTACAAAAAGTTATTTTCGCCGAAGAAGTCGACTACCAACAAGATAACAACTGGCTGATGCGCTACGTACAAATTACGGACATGGAAAATGAAAACGTAATTTCAAAGCAAGACATCGAACAGATGGAGTGGCACACCTCTTTGGCACCGGATAAGCTAGCTGTGGTGACCGTGAAGCCAGAAGAACTGTCACTGAGCGGTTTGTATGATTATGTGACTTACCTAAAAGCATCGGAACAAGATGCATCTCGCTATGAGTTGGCGTTTTGGCGTAAGTTGACTCAGCCGCTTTCAATTGCTGTGATGATGTTAATGGCGCTATCTTTTGTTTTCGGTCCACTCAGAAGCGTGACCATGGGGGCAAGGGTATTGTCGGGCGTGGTTGCCGGGTTTACTTTTTACATATCCAGTGAGTTCTTTGGCCCATTAAGCTTGGTGTATGGCATATCCCCAGTGTTTGGTGCTTTGGCCCCGAGTTTGGTGTTCTTAGCTATTGCGATTGCACTACTACGAAGAAAGCTATAACTGAAGCATCATCGAATAAACCAAGTTTTACCGAACCAAATGTAAAAGGAAGGCATTACGCCTTCCTTTTTTGTGTTCCTAGACAAGTTAGTTTGCCTTGGGTAATACAACAACCTCTGTTTTGGCCCAAATGTCGTGGAAACCACGTCTCTTCGGATCAATCGGTACAGTCAAATTTGCCAAGCCAAAGCCAGATGTCGAAATACGAATCAGAGCTTGAGTTACCGTAATTGGTGCTCCGTCTTTGGCATTGCGAACTCGAAGTTTCCAAGCGCGCATCCCAAGAGTTTGTCCTGCTCGCGTCCAGAAGAACACAAAGAAATATATCCACACACCCGCAAGATAAAGTGTAAATAGAGGGCTCAATACAGGGTGTTTTCCGAGCATATCTGCGGCATCAGCGTACTCGCCATAGCTCAACAATCCTGCTGCATTTAGTGCAAACACAACGGCCATAACAATACCTGCGGCCATCATTTCAATTGCGATAATAATCAATGTGTCGTAAATCAACGCTGCAAGTCGACGAAAGAGACCAGCAGGTGGAAGAGTTGTAGACGTTGTCATTATTCCATCACTTACCTTAAAAATTGTGCGTCAGAATATAGATTCCCTCACCAAGAGAAAAGAGACCTAACGCACAGAGTCTTTAATTGTGTATAAACGAAGAGACTTTTCTGCCCTACGTTATCAGCACATGTCATGATACACGAGGCCGTGCAGCAATATGTTTCAACTGAATTCGACTCTCTTAACCATTGGCTTTTTGGTCTGTGACCAGATTAGATAGCTGAGAGAGTTGGTGTTTCTCATCTTCGGTATAATGTTGGCTTAATGAAAGCTCTAAAGCTTTTTCTGACAGCTTGATTGCTGGTGACAAAAATAACTTAGGGTGCATACTAGAGAGAGCTAGCAAGGCCTTTTGTAGGCGAATCTGTATTTGGAGTTGCGCTGCACCATCGTGTGCTATCGGCAAAAAGACATCATCGAACAAATCCTGGCAGCTTAATGCGGGCACAAATAGTCTAGGGTATCGAGTTTTGGTAGGCGGCTCGCTGAGTAGGTCTCCCCATAATGAAAGTGCTCGTACAGAACGCCCAAGAACGTCAATCGCGGTGCCATTATCATTTACAGCCGGAGATAGTGCTCGTGAGGCGATTTCCGCCATAACGACTAAACCAAAGCGAGGGTCCTGATCATATGAACGCTCCGTTCGAATCGTGAAGGCTGCCGTTACTTCGCTTTCGTCTGGCAACTCTCCACAAACCCAAGCCAATGGTTGACCTACGTACACAAAACTTCCCGGTTGTCGCTCAAGATAGATGGTGCATTGGTTTGCTTCAGCAATACTATCGAGATGATGCATATCAACATGCTGTAAGTAGCCAATTTCTTGGCTCAAAATAGGTTTACTTCCTCTGGGTTTATGTTCTGGGTGGCTCCACGGGTGAGCACCTAGCCAGCGCTCTTTACCCCGTTTTCTTATCGCATCTAACAAGGCTTGCTCTACGTATGAAGTGGTTTCACTGACCCTTCCTAGTACGGAAAGGTGCTGAATCCAACGTAGCAGAGTGAGTATGATCATCACGATTACGGCGATAGTCACGATGAATAGATAAATTTGTGCTTGTTGATGATAGGCCCCAATACCTAGCGCGATAATTCCTACCAAACTAAATAGAAAAGAGCCAAGAAAGGTTGCTAAGGCATTTTGTGTTGTGCTGTCTTCCATCAACAGTTTTGTCGCTCGCGGCGTTACCCCTGCACTAGCGGCACTGTACGCTGAGACCATAATATTGAGAGAGAATGTAGTCACTGCAAGCATGGAGGTTGCGAGGATATTTAATATGTTGTTCAACAAATCCTTGCTGACGTTGATGGCAGGGGGCAGAGTAATGAACTGGTTTAAAACAATCGACATTAAGGCGGTAGCAACAGCTAGTAATGCGTAGAGTGACGTCCGGACCCACAGTTTTCGTGTCATCTGTTTCAGTAACCACTGCCATTTTGACCCAGTCATTCTTTGCTCCTATTCAGTTCTCACTAGAAAGTCGATAGAAAATTCAGAAAGTTATTCTTGCTTAAGCATAGGTTAAATGCCCGTCGTTCTGCTTGATATTTCATGCATCACGAAAGTAAGAAAGCTGCTTGCTTCAAAGAATGGTGCTCTTGAGGTGTGAATTACCACGATTCTGTTACCTTAATTGATAGATGAATTAAAAGTATGTGATTGAAAAGAGGTAGCGCATGATTGTAATTACAGGTGCAAGTAGCGGTTTAGGGGCGGAACTAGCAAAGCGTTATGATGCGGAAGGCAAAGAGACGTATGTAATAGGAAGAAATACAGAAAAACTATCCGCACTAGCAAAACAACTCTCTCATAACGTTGGTTATCAAGCTTGCAACCTCTCATCGCACCAAAATGTGAAACAGCTCTTTGATGGGGTGAAACAGTCCCCTGAAATGGTCATTCATAGTGCGGGAAGTGGTTATTTTGGCTTACTGGAAGAGCAGGAGCCCGGAAGAGATTCAAAAGTTGATTGATAACAACCTGAATTCTGCGATTCATGTGTTAAGAGAGTTAGTAAAGCGTTACAAAGATCATCCAATAAAAGTGGTCATGATCATGTCTACAGCCGCGCAACAACCTAAAGCGCAAGAGTCTACGTATTGTGCAGTGAAATGGGCCGTCAAAGGATTAATTGAGTCGGTTCGTTTGGAGCTAAAAGGAAAACCTATGAAAATCATCGCGGTTTATCCTGGTGGAATGGATACGGAATTCTGGAAAACAAGCGGCAATACGATGGACACGAGTCACTTCATGCAAGCAGAAGATGCCGCAGAGATGCTCCATAATGCGTTGTCGAGCATTGGGAATGGTTATGTTTCTGATATTACAGTGAATAGAACTTAAAAAGAGTTTCGTATACTCATTTTCATCTGGAAGAGTAGTAGAAAATGGAGCGTACGTTTCTTATGAGTACAGCTTTGTCACACTTTGTGGCGAAATTATCAGCAAACGATAGTTATTTAAGGTATTTATGCTTGCGCAGGTCAAAAGCTTACGTATAATGCCAACCATCAAAGGGCAATAGCCCAAAGATGCCGGTGTGGTGAAATTGGTATACACGACGGATTCAAAATCCGTTGCCTTCGGGCGTGGCGGTTCAAGTCCGCCCACCGGTACCATATTAGAAAGGTCGCTTTTATAGCGGCCTTTCGTCGTTTTAGGTGCTCGTAAATATCAAAAGGAAGTTAGCGTTGCCTTCGCGGTGGCGGCAGGGATGCCAGTCCAATCAACTCCGTCCACCGGTACCGTATTTTAAGACAGAGCCTCGATGAAAGTCGGGGCTTTGTTGTATCTTGATCTTCAAAACAAAAAAGCGCGAGGGGTATGCCTCGCGCAAACTACTACATGGTGATAGTAGGAACAGCCTATAGAGCTGTGAACAAGGTATTTTGAGTGTTCGGAGTCCAGTCTGCTTGGGACACGTGCGGTACATCAACTAGATAACGCAAACCTTGATAAGTCACCACATCGCCTTGTTTATAGGAAACATTTTGAGTCCAGTTAGTGGCTGGGTCCGCATTTGTCCAGAGGTTAGAGGTTGGAGACGGTGCCCAATCTTGTTGTGCAGCATGGTTTGTTACAGCCTGGTATACAGTACCTAGGTGTAAGACGTAATCGCCAGCGTCGTAGTTATGACCAACTTGCCAGTTCGGTGTGTAGTTATCCATTGTGTCGAAGTCATAACCCGCTTGTTTTGCTAACTGTATAAACTTAGCGAGCTTAGGTAGGTTTTGCGTTGCACCCATGCCACGCTTACCATCTTCAAATAGGAACTCGTGAGTTAATACGATAACTTTATCGGCGTGTAAAGGTGTACCACATGGGAACTCTTGAGCTTTGGAGTTGATCGGGTTAATCGTTGTTGGTGCACAAGTGTTTAACGCGGAATCCACATATCCAAGAAATGCTTCTGCTTCTGTAAGGCTGTTTGCTGGCATTTCAATGCCCCAATTTTCAGGTGCCCAGTCCACATCCCAACCGTGAGTTTGATAGCCGTTATTCGCTAGGATATTTTGAACCTCGATAGCTGCTTTTACACTGTTGGATGGGTTGGATGTATCGCATACATATCCTGGTTCCCAAGGTTTCAGGTCATCAGACGTGGCACATAACCCATCTGCTTTGAAGTCTTTCGTCACGCGCCAACCGTTGGTGTAGGGCAGTCTAGCAAACTCTGTTGCCTTGTAGTTCGGGTAGCTTGTAATGTTCGGCAAATACTTTGCTAACACAGATAAGTTTTCCGTAAACATTGAGGCATCGTAAACAGGGTCTTGATACGAGTTAAGCTGGTGGTCCCCGGTCGCATTACACTCCGCAGCACTGTTCGGTCCAAATTCATCCACGCAGTTGTGCACCATGTGATCGTAACTGTGGTTCGCAACAATATGACCAGTGTCTAATGCGAGCTTTAAGGCTTCTAGGGAACGGTCTTCATTCTCATCACCAATTCCATCTAAATGCCAAGCATTAAAGTAAAACGTCGCTTTGATATCTTCCTGGTTAAGTACTTGAATAACGTCAATAGATGCATTGATTGGTCCATCATCAAACGTTAGATAAATTGTGCCTTTAGAGTCGGTTTGAGCAAATGAGTGTTGTGATAGTGCGGAACTTACAAGCGTTGCAATAGCCAATTTATTAAATTTCATTCTCTATTCCTTTTAAGAAATTAATAACGACGTTGTCAGTAGTAAAATATTGATAATTTGAAACTTAATGTGATGTCTTAAATTATTTTATGACTTTTATCCTAGACCTAAATAATTATAAAAAAATAGGTGGTATTTTCTAAATTGGGATTGTGTTCACGAATAATGCAACCGGTTGCGCTTTTTTGTCTTGGTTATTTTTGCTACAGTTTTTGCAGGTTGAAATTTACACAACGGGAGTAAGGCTATGAAAAAGATCCTTTTATGCTGTAGCGCAGGGATGTCAACCAGTATGCTTGTTAAGAAAATGGAGCAAGCTGCTGAAAATAAAGGAATTGAATGCAAAATTGATGCGATGTCAGTGAATGCATTTGAAGATGCAATTAAAGAGTACGATGTTTGTCTTCTCGGGCCTCAAGTACGTTTTCAGCTAGAAGAGCTAAGAAAAACGGCGCAAGAGCATGGTAAAAACATTGACGCGATTTCCCCTCAGCATTATGGAATGATGAAGGGAGAGGAAGTACTAGAGCAAGCATTAGAATTAATTAACTAAACCATAGTTTTAAATTAAAAAAGATAACTGTACATCAAATATAAATATTTGATGCGGGATTCTTTTGCCTAAAATAAGGATGGATTCTATGAAGCTTTATGACGCAATTATAGGCGCAGTCGAAAAGCATATAGCCCCTATAGCAGCTAAAGTGGGGAATCAGCCCCATGTTCGCGCAATGAGAGACGGTTTTATTGTCGCAATGCCGTTTATTATTGTTGGTAGTTTCATTTTGATTTTTGCATTCCCCCCATTTGCCGAAGATACAACCTTTACTTTTGGTCGAATTTGGCTCGATTTCGCCACTACACATTTTGATACCATAATGATGCCCTACAACATGTCGATGGGGATCATGACCATTTTTGTTTCGCTGGGCGTTGCTTATAGTTTAGCGAAGGCTTACAAGATGGATGGGATCACGAGTGCTGTATTGTCACTAATGTCTTTTTTACTCATAGCGGCCCCAGCTAAAGATGGCGCTTTGTCTATGTCTCACATGGGCGGAACCGGGATCTTCACCGCAGTGATGTGTGCATTTTTCTCGGTGGAGCTCTACCGTTTTATGAAAAAGCACAATATTACGATTCGCATGCCAGAGCAGGTGCCACCGGCGATTGCGCGATCATTTGAAGTATTGCTACCAGTCTTAGCGATATTCATTACCTTATATCCACTTAGCCTTTTCGTACAAACCCAGTACGACATGCTGATTCCAGATGCTGTTATGGCTATCTTTAAACCGCTAATTAGTGCGTCTAACTCATTGCCTGCCATTATTGGCGCTTTATTGCTTTGCCAGCTGCTTTGGTTTGCGGGTATTCATGGTGCTGCAATTGTTGTTGGACTGCTTTCTCCAATCTTTTTGACCAACATTGGTGCCAACATTGAAGCCTTTGTTGCAGGTGAACCGATTCCAAACGTATTTACTCAACCGTTCTGGGATTTTTACATCTTTATTGGCGGCTCTGGTGCAACACTTGCTCTTGTTATGCTGATGTCGTTTAGCCGTTCTGTTCACCTTAAGAGCATTGGTCGAATGAGTGCGGTGCCTGGCTTTTTCCAAATCAACGAACCAGTGATCTTCGGTAGCCCAGTTGTGATGAACCCGACCTTGTTTATCCCGTTCGTCTTCGCTCCAGTCATCAACGCTACGATTGCGTATTTTGCTGTGCATGTCGGCTTTGTGGGTATGGGGGTCGCTACAACACCTTGGACAACACCGGCACTGATAGGTGCTTCGTGGGGTAGCGGTTGGACCTTTGCGCCAGTATTGCTCGTCATTGGTTTATTGATTCTTGATCTAATCATCTACTTCCCATTCTTCAAAATGTTTGAGAAGCAAATGTTGGAGCAAGAACTACCAACGACGAAGGAAACTAAAGGTGACACGCAGCCGTCAGGCGAAGGCGTTACTGCTTAACTGTGCTTAATGGGCCGCAATTACCGCGGCCCGATTTTCGGAGAGAAAATGATGGAACAAGAATTGGTTGTGATGGAGATCATTTGCAATGCTGGTGAAGCCAGAAGTTTAAGCTACGAGGCATTGCGTTTATCTCGAGAACAAGATTTTGAAGCGGCTGACGAGAAGCTCTCTCAAGCAAGAGAGTGCATTAATAAAGCCCACTTAATACAGACTCAGCTTATTGAAGAAGATCAGGGAGAAGGGAAAGTCCCGATGACGTTAGTGATGGTGCATGCTCAAGATCACCTGATGACTACGATTTTGGCTCAAGAGATGGCTGTAGAAATCGTCGCACTGAACAAAAAAATCTCGAACAAGTAAAGGGGGATGAAAATGTCTAGAGAGGCGATCAAACTTGCCATTATTGGCGGTGGTAGTAGCTATACCCCGGAATTGGTTGAAGGGGTTATTAAGCGCTTAGAATATTTACCCGTTAAGAAAATCCATTTTGTGGACATTGAGTCAGGAGCTGAGAAGCTTGAGATCATCAAAGGATTGGCTCAGCGAATGGTCGATAAAGCCGGAGCAAAAATTGAGATAAAAGCCGGTTTCGATCGCCGTGCTGCGATAAAAGATGCGGATTTTGTGATGACGCAGTTTCGTGTTGGTGGCCTTGCTGCACGCGCTAACGATGAGCGAATCCCAATCAAGTACGACGTCATCGGCCAAGAAACAACGGGCCCTGGTGGTTTTGCTAAAGCACTGCGAACCATTCCGGTCATTCTTGATATCTGTAAAGACATTGAAGAGTTGGCTCCAAACGCATGGATGCTCAATTTCACCAACCCAGCGGGTTTAGTTTCCGAAGCGGTCAGTAAGTACACCAAAGTAAAGAGTATTGGTTTATGCAATGTGCCCGTTTCAATGGAAATGATGATTGCAGAAATGATGGAGTGCGAGCCAAAAGAGCTACAACTTGAGTTTGCTGGGTTAAACCATCTCGTGTGGGTACACAAAGCATGGCTCAATGGGGAAGATATTACTCAAACGGTATTAGAGAAAGTCGGTGATGGTGCCAACTTCAGTATGAAGAATATCTGGGAAGAGCCGTGGGATCCTGCATTTCTAAAAGCACTGGGGGCGATACCATGTCCTTATCATCGCTACTTCTACCAAACTGATGCCATGCTTGCTGAAGAGAAACAAAGTGCCGATGAAAAAGGCACTCGTGCTGAGCAGGTAATGGAAACAGAAAATGCGCTATTTAAGCTCTATCAAGATCCTACCCTCGATCATAAGCCGAAAGAGTTAGAGGAGCGGGGTGGTGCTTATTATTCTGATGCATCACTGAACCTAGTTGATTCAATTTATAACAATCGTAATAGTATTCATGTTGTTAACGTTTTAAATAATGGAGCGATCAACGGCCTACCTGACGATGCTGTGATTGAATGTAGTGCGGTGATTGGTAGCTGGGGGGCGAAACCTCTTGCGGTTGGCGAGTTGTCAAACAATATCAAAGGATTACTCTATCAAGTTAAAGCGTATGAGCAGCTAACAATAGAAGCTGCTGTCGAAGGTAATTATGACAAGGCGCTTATGGCATTAACCAATAACCCATTGGTGCCTGACATTGGCCGCGCCAAGTCAATCCTGGATGATATCCTAGCGGTGAACGCTCCGTATTTACCTCAATTTAAACTAACGACGTTGTAAGACTAAGGAAGGGCGCCGATGAAAGTCATTTTTAATGCTGATGATTTTGGTTTAACGAGAGGTGTAAATAGCGGCATCGTTAAAGCTCACCAGCAAGGTGTGGTTCATTCAACCACCATGATGGTGGGTATGGATGCTGAGCAACATGCCTTAGAACTAGCTCGCCATAATCCAGACTTGAAAATTGGCGTTCATCTTAGGTTTACAGCAGGTGTGCCTATAACGAAGCATCCTAACTTGACCAACGGCCGAGCGCACTTTATTAACTATGACGAACTTTGGAGTAAGCAGGACTTCGAAACTCAGGTCGTTTATGATGAAGCAAAAGCTCAGGTGGAACATTTTTTATCGCTTGGGTTAGAGCTAAGCCACTTAGATAGCCATCATCACGCGCATACTCACTCTCAAATTTTGCCCGTTATTAAAGAAGTAGCGAATGAATACAGAGTGCCACTGCGGGGCACTGGCTTGTGTCAAGAATCGATGACAATCAGGTATATCTTTACTGATGAGTTTTATGATCAAAAAGTGAGCTTGGATGGCTTAATGGCACATCTATTGAGCTTAAAAGCTGACTATGACTTGGTTGAGGTGATGTGCCACCCGGCAGAGGCCGATCAGGCGCTTATCTTAAAGAGTGGCTATGCGCTTCAGCGAGAGCTAGAGTTACAAGTTCTTACCTCTCCCATTTTAAAAGAACAGTTAGCTCATCATGGCATAACTGTCACGGATTACTCTGAGCTTGTTTCTACCAATCAAATAGTCGGTGTATGATTAAAGGCTGCCAGCTTCGCCCCCTATAGCACCTTACGAATTGCTGGCAGCCGTTCTACACAAACGAATATTTAATAACAATTGCAGTTGGACCCAATAGCATTATGGCAAGGATTAAAGATGTAGCCGAACTCGCCGGTGTAAATCGCTCTACCGTTTCTCGAATTATTAATGGAGAGGGGAAATTTCGCGAGGAAACTCGAAAAAAAGTAGAGCAAGCTATGGCGCAATTGAATTATCGTCCTAGTGCAATTGCTCGTTCACTCGCAACCTCATCCAGTAATATGGTTGGGTTATTGGTGACTTACTATACGGGGGGCTTCTTTGGCGAGATGATGGAGCAGGTTCAGACCGAGCTGGATATTCATAAGAAGTTTTTGATTACAGCTCAAGGCCATCATTCTGCACAAGGTGAAAAAGAGGCAATTCAGCGTTTTAATGATTTACGTTGTGACGGCTATGTACTTCATAGTCGTTATTTGTCAGATGATGACTTACGTGAATTAGCTAAACAGCCAACACCTTTCGTTCTTCTGGATCGCTACGTGGAAGGAATAGAAGAGCGTTGTGTTACCTTTAACCATCATCATGCAAGCCGTATTGCCGTTGAGCACCTTTTAGCTGGTGGTCATCGAAAGATTGCTTGTATTGCCGGTCCATCCCAACGTCATAACAGTGTATTGAGAAAGCTTGGGTATATTGATGCAATGAAGGATGCTGGTATAGATATTGATGAAAGCTGGTGTGAAGAAGGGAATTATGGCCGGCAAAGTGGTTATGATGCAATGGCTGCAATTTTACAACGACACCCTGATGTGACGGCTGTCTTTTCGTGCAGTGAAGAAATGACGGTTGGCGCAATGCAGTACTTACACGAGCACAGTATTTCTGTACCAGAGCAAATCTCATTAACTAGCTTTGACAGTGTTGATCTTTGTGAAAGTCTTTACCCTACAGTATCAGCAGTGCACTTTCCTATCAGTGACATGGCCCGTGTAGCGGTACAAACGTTAATGGGACTAGTCAAAGATCAAGAAGTAATAGACAAGCCAGTGTTCGAGGCCAAGCTTAAAATACGCAAAGCAGATCGCTCCTTAAAGTAGCTTACTTCTATCTAATTAAGTGAGTCGCTTAGAAATAACGGTTTGATGTTTTGATAGTTACTGATGAATTTATTCACAAAATTTACTAGTATTCTAACTCTCTTAAGAAATATAAATCAGTAGTGAATAAGTGGCAGCCATTAAACTAACGGTCGATCGTATTCAACCCGGACTACATATCCGTCTTCCGCTAAAGTGGAACGATCACCCCTTTCTACTCAATAGCTTTAAGATTAAAGACCAAGAGCAAGTCGAGATGATCCGCCACCTCGGCGTAAAGTTCGTTTACTTTAATCCAGAGCAAAGCGATGCCGTTCCACTCCCTGTTGATCAAAGACAAGCTGACAGAGTAACAAATGAAGCGTCGTTAGATCATGAAACTCAAAAAATGTGGCAAGAAAAACAGAACCGCATAGAGAAGTTAAGTGCATACCGTCGACGCGTGATTCAGTGTGAAAAAGAGTTTGAGCGCTCTCTGGCACGTATGCGTTCAGTCATGACTAAAATCCGTAACCGTCCGACAGCAGCAGTTGATGAAGCAAAGCTTCTTATTGAAGATATCGTCGAGAAGTTAATGTGCGATGATAATGTTACGTTACATCTGATGAACGGAAAAAATGAGTTTGAAGATATTTATTTCCACTCATTGAACGTGGCTGTTATCTCGATGATGATTGGCCGTGCTAAAGGGTACTCAGCTGCACAGTTGAAAGAGCTTTCCTTCTCCGCACTATTCCATGATATCGGGAAAATAAAAATCCCGACTGCAATATTAAGAAAGCAACTACCTCTAACAGAGCCAGAAACCAACTACTTAAAGTTGCACACTAAATATGGCGTCGATCTTGCGAGTCAAATCGAGGCTTTTCCCGAAGTCGCGAGAATTGTGATCGCGCAGCACCATGAGCTAAGAGATGGGTCTGGTTATCCTAAAGGCCTGAAAGGAGATGAGATCAACGAGTTTGCTCAAATTATTGCTGTAGCCAATGCGTTTGATAACTTGTGTCATACCCCGATAGTCTCAGACCAAAAGATTCCTTATACCGCACTCTCTCATTTATATAAGAACTGTAAACACCTATATAAAGAAGAGAACCTGAACATCCTAATTAAGTTTATGGGCGTATTTCCTCCGGGTACCGTAGTTCAGCTTTCTAATAATATGGTCGGCCTGGTTATCTCAGTGAATGCATCGCATTTATTATTCCCGAATGTCTTGGTTTACGATCCATCAGTACCAAGGACGCAAGCGCCAATCATTGATCTTGCGTCAAAAGATATAAAGATAGTTAACGCGATTCATCCGTCAAAATTACCGGATAAAGTAAAAGAGTATCTAAATCCGCGTTCGCGTATTTCTTATTTCTTTGATAGCGATGAGTAGTTATCCACAGCTTTTTGTGGGTAAATTGTATAAATCCTGAGTGTTATTTCTGGGTAATTTTGGGGTTGGATGGAAAGTATCCATTTGGCATGTTTTTTTAGAAAAAATGCATTTTTAGTATTGCCAAAGAAAATCTTCTCCCTATAATGCGCATCCATCGACACGGCAGACGTCACAAGGCTTCAGCAGGGTCGAAGAGGTAAAAAGCTTCTACAAAAAATTAGTTTAAAAAAGTGTTTGACACTAACAACTAAATCGCTAGAATGCACCTCCGCTTTGAGAGAAAAACTTCTCGCAAAGCAAGCTCTTTAACAATATAGACCTATCAATCTGTGTGGGCACTCGTTGATGATAATCCAATTCGATACCTCGGTATCAAATTAGGTTTCAATGAAACGAAGTGACCATTCGAATTGGGAAGCAGCCTTGAGCTGTTTTGTTTTACTTTTTCAAAAGTAAAAACCAATAAGAGCACAGTCAATTCAAACATTACTTTATGTAATGTTCAGTATTCATTGAGCCGACAAAATCTTAAATTGAAGAGTTTGATCATGGCTCAGATTGAACGCTGGCGGCAGGCCTAACACATGCAAGTCGAGC
>NZ_JAWOTS010000019.1:0-75014 GCF_033338975.1 Vibrio sp. Vb0349
GGAAGTTTGTCATGTTTTGGTTTCAAACACTTGAAGCTGATGTGGATTCAAGATAAATATGACGCTGAAATTATTGCAGTAGTAGAAAAGTCTAGCTCTTGAGGCGCAGGGAGTGTGCTTCAACAGTTTTAGTTACTACGAGATAAATATGCACCATTTTGGGCGGAAAATATCCTCTTTCACTCCGTTTGAACTGGACAGTAGACAAGGAGCAAGTTGTATATGCTGTCGTACTTTTTACGCCGTTTGGCGTTGGTTATCCCAACGTTTCTCGGGATAACTATTCTCATCTTTGCTATCACTCGTTTCGTGCCTGGCGGACCTGTTGAACGCATGTTGTCACAAATGCAGTCCCAGGGGGACGGCGCCGCATCAATGACGTCTGCGGGTGGTAACACGGCCCTTTCTGACGATCAAATCGCGGAGCTGAATGCGTTTTATGGCCTGGATAAACCTGTAACGGAAGCGTACGTCGAGTGGTTAAGTCGTTTGGTAATGCTAGATCTTGGCGAGTCGACGCGTTACTACGAGCCTGTCTCGGACATGATCGCAGAGCGTTTGCCAGTGTCGTTGTTTTATGGCGGCATGACCTTCTTTATTAGTTATTTTATCTCGATTCCTCTTGGTTACTATAAGGCGCTCAAGCACGGTTCTGTGTTTGATTCCGCTTCTTCAGTACTCATTTTCGTAGGCTACGCGCTACCAGGTTATGTGGTGGGTGTATTGCTGATCACGTTATTTAGTTATCACTTGGAATGGTTTCCGATGGGAGGCTTTGTCGGCGATGACTTCGACGATTACGAAACCTTCTTTGAACGCACTAAAGACATTATGTGGCATGCGGTGTTGCCTTTGATCTGTTACCTCATCGGTGATTTTGCCACGCTGACGATGACAATGAAAAATAACCTGATGGAAAACCTTTCCTCAGATTACATCCGCACCGCAATTGCGAAAGGATTACCTTTCAAAAAAGCAGTTCGTAAGCACGCGTTGCGTAACAGCTTAATTCCAATCGCAAGTCACTTTGGTAACTCTTTGTTGTTCTTCATGACCGGTGCCTTCCTGATTGAAGTTATCTTCAATATTGATGGCATTGGCTTATTGGGTTACGAATCAATCATGGAGCGTGATTACCCTGTTGTTATGGGTATTGTCGCCATTAATGCGCTGTTGCTGCTCATTGGTAACATTATTTCAGATATTTGTGTTGCTTTAGTCGACCCACGTGTGAAGTTTGGAGCGTAACATGATTAAAGTTAGTCCATTAACTCAAAAGAAAATTCGTCACTTTAAAGAGATCAAACGAGGCTATTGGTCGTTTGTTGCTCTTTCTATCATGTTGATCCTTTCTCTATTCGCCGAACTTTTGATTAACAGTAAAGCTCTAGTCGTCAAGTACGATGGTAGCTACTATTTTCCTGTTGTCAGTGACGTACGTTTAGGTAGCGAATTCGGCCAAGAGTCATCCAGCGAAGCGGATTATCGCGTACTGCAAAAAGCGTTTGAGGCCGAAGGGGGCGACAACTTTGTTATTTTGCCGCTTGTGCCATGGAACCCATATGAACAAGATTTTAGTGGTGATTTCCCGCCAACAGCACCTAGCGCCGAAAATAAGCATTATTTAGGTACAGATGTGATAGGTCGCGATATTTTGGCGCGACTTGTCTACGGATTCAGAACGGCGATGGGATTTGCGTTGCTTACGATGGCCATTTCCTACGCGATCGGTACTGCAGTCGGTTGTGCTATGGGTTTTTGGGGCGGTAAATTTGACTTGTTTGTACAGCGACTTATCGAAATCTGGTCAATGGTCCCGTTTTTGTACGTCATTATGATTCTTGTCTCAATCGTTCAACCGACGTTTGCTCTCTTTGTCGCTATTAACGTGCTTTTCACTTGGATGGGGATGACATGGTACATGCGGACCATGACCTATAAAGAAGCGGCACGAGAATACGTAATGGCGGCACGTGCTTTAGGGGCATCGACTGGACGTATCTTGTTTAATCACATCTTGCCAAATACGATGGTGATGATTGTAACCCTAGCACCTTTCACTATTGCAGCTAACATCACAGCATTGACTGCTCTCGATTACCTAGGCTTAGGCTTGATGCCACCAACACCAAGTTGGGGGGAATTACTGCAACAAGGTAAGTCAAACTTAGATTCGCCATGGATTGTTGCGTCAGTAGTGACTTCTATTGTTCTGGTTCTGGTAATGGTGACCTTTATTGGTGAAGCCATTCGAGCGGCTTTCGACCCGAAAAAATTCACACGCTATGTTTGAGCGAGCATTGTGAGCAAAACATAAAAAAGGGAAGTTTTATGAAGAAATTATTTTTAGCGTCCACGCTGAGCGCCCTGAGTTTTGGTGCAATGTCAGCAACGCTTCCGACTGACTTAAACTGGCAAACAAACTGGGATGAGCCTCAATATGGTTCGCCAGAAGCGAAACGTGGAGGGACTTATCGCACCTTTATGTCAAGTTTCCCGCAGACGTTACGTAGTGTTGGCCCAGATGCTAATGCAGGGCTACGTTCTTTTATCTTAGATGAAACACCAGGCTTGGTGGTCCGCCATCCAGATACTTTAGAGTTCATACCTGAGCTTGCTAACGAGTGGGCGTTAGCAGGTGACAACAAAACGGTCTATTTTAAACTCAACCCTGAAGCCAAATGGTCGGACGGCAAACCTGTGACTGCCGACGATTTCGTGTTCATGCTGAAGTTTTATCGTTCCAAAGACATCTTGGAACCTTGGTACAACGATTACTACAACAAAACGATTGCGGATGTTATCAAGTACGACACTCACACGTTTGCTGTTAAGGCGGCGAAAGAGTTCAATCCGGAAGAATTGCTGTTACGAATGGGGGCTCTGCGCCCACGTCCCGCACATTTTTATGCTAACCCTTCAAAAGATGAAAATGGTGACGGTATACATGACAACTTTGTCCGCTACTACAATTTTAAAAGTGAACCAACGACCAGTGCATACTACCTAGATGACATTAAAAAAGGTAAAAGTGTTACCTTCAAGCATGTCGGTGAAGACTGGTGGGGTTACAGCAATAAGTATTATCAACATCGCTATAATGTCGACAAAATCCGCATCACAGTGATTCGCGACAGTGATATCGCGATGAAGCACTTTGAGAAAGGGAAGCTGGACGCATTTGGTCTTGTTTTACCAAGCTTATGGCATGATAAATCGAATACGGAACCTTACCAAAAGGGATACATTCAAAAGTTCTGGGGTTACAACCAATTCCCAGTTGGGGCTGGTGGTGTATGGATGAACACCGCGATGCCTTTGCTGGATGATTTAAACATTCGCAAGGGCATTACTTACGCGATTGACTTTGATGGCATGATAGAGAATGTCATGCGTGGCGACTACTCCCGTAAACCGAACCCGACCGGTTATGGTCATGGTAAATACACCCTACCAGATGCTAAGGCACCGAAGTTTGATCCCGCAAAAGCGGCCGAGGCATTCGAAGCCGCAGGCTTTAACAAAATTGGTTCTGATGGTATTCGTGTCAATGATAAAGGTGAGCGCTTAAGCTTCGAGCTGACCTACGGAACACCTGTTCATACTCCTCGTATTGCCTTTTTGCGTGAGCAAGCCAAGCTAGCAGGGCTGGATATTGAGCTCAAGTTAGTTGATGGCTCATCCATGTTCAAATACGTACGTGAGAAAAAGCACGATTTGGCTTTCTTAGATATGGGTACGTCTGAGATCCCAACGTATTGGGAGTATTTCCATTCAGTCAATGCGAACAAGCCGCAAACTAACTCTTTCACAAACTACAGCACGCCTGAACTGGATGAAAAGATCATCGAGTATCGTTTTGGCATGGATATGGATAAAAAGATCCAGCTAGGTCATGAGATTCAGCGTGACATCATTGATGCTCACGTTATCGTCCCAGGCTACATGGTTCCTTATGTCCGCTATGGTCACTGGCGCTGGTTAAAGTTTCCAGATAAGCCAATGAATCGCATGACAGAGGCGCTGTTCAGTGGTTCAATCATAGGCGATGGCACTTACTGGATTGATAGTGATATCAAAAAAGAAACGAAACAAGCGATGAAATCAGGCAAAGCTTTTGAACCTGTTGTTGTCGTAGATGACACTTATAAGCTGTAAGGATTGGTTATGGAAAACGATGTAATCCTAAGTGTTAAAGATCTCGAAGTTGAATTTACCACCGATGATGGGCCAGTGAAGGTTCTGCATGGTGTGAACTTTGATGTGAGAGCTGGGCGTACACTCGGTCTGGTGGGAGAGTCAGGTAGTGGTAAGAGCGTAACCTCAATGTCGATCATGGGGCTATTACCTAAGCCATATGGCAACATCATTAAAGGTGAAGTGAATTATCGCGGCACCAACCTAGTTGATTTGCCTGCGGAAGAGATGTACGCCATGCGTGGCGATCGCATTTCGATCATCTTCCAAGACCCAATGACGGCGCTTAACCCAGTGCATACCATTGGTCGTCAAATATGTGAAGTGCTTGAGCTCCATCGACCTGAGCTCGACAAAAAGGAGCGGGAGGCGTACTCGATTGAGATGCTGGCAAAAGTAAAAATTCCAATGCCAGAGAAGCGATTGAATGAGTATCCCCATAACCTATCTGGTGGTATGCGCCAGCGTGTCATGATCGCGATGGCATTGGCCTGTAAGCCGGATATTCTGATTTGTGATGAACCGACTACAGCGTTGGATGTTACGGTTCAGGCGTCTATCCTTGAACTGATGAACGAGCTTCAGGAAGAAACAGGCATGGCAATGATCTTCATCACTCACGATCTCGGGGTTGTGGCAGAAGTGTGTGATGATGTTGCCGTGATGTATGGTGGGCGTATTGTCGAAAAAGCAGAAATTTTTGAGTTGTTTGATAACCCGCAGCACCCATACACAGAGCGTTTGATGGGGTTGATGCCGAGCTTAGATAATGAGCCAAAGCAGATGATCGATATCAAGCCTATTGATGCCAGTATGTTTGCCAGTTAACTGAGCAAAGTGAACCAGTCATAAAAGAGGATGTTATGGCAAAAGAAGTATTAAGAATTGAAAATCTTAAGCAGCACTTTGTTTCTGGTAAAGGGCTGTTCAAGAAAGGCTACACCATCAAAGCGGTAGACGGGGTTTCACTGTCTGTTTCTGAAGGTGAAACACTGGGGCTAGTTGGTGAGTCAGGTTGTGGTAAAAGCACCCTTGGTCGCACGATCTTAAAGTTATACGAGCCAACGGAAGGTAAGATTTTCTTTGAAGGTAAAGACATCACTAAATTGTCTGTTAAAGAGATGCGCTCGCTGCGTAAAGACATGCAAATCGTCTTTCAAGACCCAATGGAGTCACTCAATCAGCGTCATACCATCGGTATGATTCTGGAAGAACCGTTTGTTATTCATAAAATTGGCACGCCAACAGAGCGTAAACAATGGGTAAAAGAGCTTTTAATCAAAGTGGGATTACCAGAAACGGCAGTAAACCGTTATCCACATGAATTTTCAGGCGGACAACGGCAGCGTATCGGTATTGCTCGCGCGATTGCATTGAAGCCTAAACTACTGATTTGTGATGAATCGGTATCTGCGTTAGATGTGTCGGTACAGGCGCAAATCTTGAACCTATTGCTACAACTGCAACAAGAAATGAATTTGGCGATCATATTTATCTCTCACGATCTCTCGGTGGTGAAACATGTCTCTGACAAAGTTGCCGTGATGTATTTTGGTAAAGTGGTAGAAGCAGGCAGCGCTAAAGAAATTTATGCAAACCCGCAAAACGAATACACCAAAAAACTCCTATCTGCGATTCCGATCACTCACCCTAAATATCGGAAGAAAAAGCGCGTAGCTGAAAAAAAGCAGCAAGTGGCGTAAGTGATGCCACAGGTCCTATAACACAAAAGCGCTCCGCCAAATAAGCGGAGCATTTTTATAAGCAAATGCCAGGACTTGGAGTCGATTCGCACTGATGTTTATTCTGATTGATTGAAGATCGTTGCATGCTAAACTCAAGGCCTATTTTCTTTGTTTGGATAATGGACCATGCCGTCGAATTTACCGAAATCCTTTAGTCGACCTTTCCTGAAAATCTTCCATATTTTGGAGGCGGTGTTATTAGTCTCTATTACCTTGGCGACGTTGTACGCCATGATGCAAGAGTTTGTGCACGTATTTGTAGAGAAGCGTGTCTTACTCACAGATATTCTTTTGATGTTTATCTATCTGGAAGTGCTCGCCATGGTGCAGCAGTTCGTGATGAACGGTAAAATTCCGGTACGCTATCCTATCTATATCGCGATGATGGCAATCGCCCGCTATATCACTCTCGGAATGAAAGAGCTGGATGCAGTTTTGGTTGTGTGGTTATCTCTGGCTGCGTTTATTTTGGCTGCGGCTACTTTGCTGATCAGAATTGGACATCATTATTGGCCCTACGTTGATAACAGTACCTTGGAAAAAGACGAATAAAAGAAAGCCCCGTATTAGCGGGGCTTTTTTGTTTCAATACTCGATGACTTTTAGATCATTCAATGTTTTGGATCTGCTCACGCATCTGTTCAATTAGAACTTTCAGTTCAACGCCCGATGCGGTGATGTCGGTGCTGATGGATTTCGACGCTAGCGTGTTCGATTCACGGTTGAACTCTTGCATCATGAAGTCCAGACGACGACCGACTGCGCCACCTTTTTTCAGAATGTTCGTGGTTTCTTTTACGTGAGAATCAAGACGGTCTAGCTCTTCTGCTACGTCTGATTTCTGTGCCAGAAGGATAAGCTCTTGCTCAACGCGAGATGGGTCTAGCTCTACTTTCGCATCTTCAAATTTAGAGAACAGACGCTCACGTTGCCACTCTAGTATTTCTGGCATGCGTGCGCGCACTTTCACAACTTCTGATGTGATCGCTTCTAGGCGTTGCTCAATCAGCGCCTTCATGTTCTCGCCTTCACGAGCGCGCGCTTCAATAAATTCATCCATTGCGCCATCAAACGCTTCTAGTAGCACTTTATTTACCGCATCCATGTCTTGCTCTGGCGTTTCCATTACCCCCGGCCATTGCATGACTTGAAATGGATTGATTCGGCTCAGTTCACCAGTCATGTGCATGACTTGTTCAGCGGCTTTAATTACCTGGCTAGCAAGCGCTTCATTGATGCTAAGCTCACCTTTTGCGGCAGGGTTTGCTTCAAAACGTAGATTACATTCTACTTTTCCTCGCGCTAAGCGCTTACGAAAACGCTCGCGTAAAACGGGCTCTAATCCGCGAAATTGTTCTGGCATGCGGAAGTATGTTTCTAAATAACGCTGGTTCACGCTGCGGATTTCCCATACCGCAGAACCCCAATCGCCTTTTACTTCTTTGCGTGCATACGCTGTCATACTGTAAATCATCGAATTTTCCTGTCTTCATTTTTTGAAAATTACTTCAAGAGTGTATCACGCTGCGTCGATAGGTGCGCGGGATGTATGGATTGTTTATGTTGTGCCAGAGGCGTAACCTATGAATTCGGAATCGATTCCGTTATAATCTTCGCCCAACCAAATCGTCTTCTCCTCATATTTAAGGTAGATGCCCATGCGTCCAAACGATCGCAAGGCGGATCAAGTTCGCCCTATCAAAATTACTCGTAACTACACAGCTTACGCTGAAGGGTCAGTGCTAGTTGAGTTCGGTAACACCAAAGTGTTGTGTAATGCGACCGTCGAAGAATCTGTGCCACGTTGGCTAAAAGGTCAAGGTAAAGGCTGGGTTACAGCTGAATACGGCATGCTACCTCGAGCAACACATTCTCGTACTCGTCGTGAAGCGGCAAGTGGAAAGCAAGGCGGCCGTACGATGGAAATTCAGCGTCTTATCGCGCGAAGCCTACGTGCTGTTGTCGATCTAAAAGCCATGGGTGAGTTCATGATCACCGTTGACTGTGACGTTATCCAAGCAGACGGCGGCACTCGCACTGCATCTATCAGCGGCGCAAGTGTTGCAATGGCCGATGCGTTCCAACACCTAGTAGATAGCGGCAAGCTAAAAGCAAACCCAATGAAAGGCCACGTAGCGGCAGTTTCTGTCGGCTTACTAGGCGACGAAGTATTGTGTGATCTTGAATACGTTGAAGATTCAGCGGCAGACACAGACATGAACGTCGTAATGACCGAAGAAGGCAAGATGATTGAAATTCAGGGCACCGCAGAAGGTGAACCGTTCAGTCACGAACAGCTGATGGCATTGCTCGAGTCGGCGAAAGTCGGCATTACGGAAATTGTCGCAGCGCAGAAGGCGGCGTTAGCCAATTGATTTAGATAGCTCCCATTATGGGGGCTATTTTTTTATCTCGACAATAGAGAAATGAATGATTGTCGAGAAGAGACACGAGAAACCAAGGACATAGAGAGAAAATAATGAAAGCATACCAGCGTGAATTTATTGAGTTTGCACTTGAGAAAGAAGTTCTTAAGTTTGGTGAGTTTACTTTGAAATCTGGCCGTAAAAGCCCGTACTTCTTTAACGCTGGTCTTTTCAATACTGGTCGTGACCTAGCGCGTCTTGGTCGTTTTTACGCAGCCGCGCTCGCTGATTCAGGCATTGAGTTTGATGTGCTGTTTGGCCCGGCGTACAAAGGTATCCCAATCGCGACGACAACAGCAGTCGCGCTGGCGGATCATCATGACGTCGACACGCCTTACTGCTTCAACCGTAAAGAAGCGAAAGATCACGGCGAAGGCGGTAACCTTGTAGGCTCTGCGCTTGAAGGTCGTATCATGCTAGTAGATGACGTAATCACAGCAGGTACTGCGATTCGTGAATCGATGGAAATAATTCAAGCAAATGGCGCAGACCTTGCTGGTGTGTTGGTTGCGATTGACCGCCAAGAAAAAGGCAAAGGTGAGTTGTCTGCGATCCAAGAAGTGGAGCGTGACTTTGGTTGTGCAATCATCTCAATCGTTAGCCTGACTGACCTTGTGACTTTCCTTGAAGAGAAAGGCACAGACAAAGAGCATCTAGAAGCAGTTAAAGCGTACCGCGCAGAATACGGCATTTAATTGGTTACTTTTTCTGAAAAAGTAAAAAGGGCAGATGGATATTCATCTGCCCTTTTTTGTTTTTGGATTTATCGCCGTGACCACTTACTTATAGCGAATGCCTTTCTCGACATGCTCATCTTGCATGGTTTTATAGCGTTTATGGAGCCACATCCATTGCTCTGGAGCGCGTAGAATGACTTCTTCCACATACTTGTTCATATAAGCGGCAGCGGCGACTTCGTCTTTTTGTGGATAGTCGGCTTCAATGCACTTATCGGCGATGATGTCGTATTTTCCTTCGTCATTGCGAAACCCTGAGCCTGGGATGATCGCACATTTTGAGGTATACGCCAGAATGCTCGTGCCTGTTGTCGTACACGCATCGTCTACGGCAAAGAAGGGCACAAATACTGATTTTTTGCGACCGTAATCGTGATCCGGTAAATAGAACAGACGCTCACCGCTGCGTAAAACACGAATCATCTTTTTTACATCTTTACGATCAATCAGTTTATTGCCGTTATGTGTTCGTCCCCAATACTGGATAAAGTTATAAGCAGGATTATTATGCGGACGAAACGCGCCGTACCCGGCCACGCCTAACACGGCGAAAGCACGCGCAGTGATCTCTAGATTAAGAGCATGGACACAACAAAGTAGGACGCCTTTACCTTCTTTGGCTTTTTCACGCAGTGCGCCGAGATCTTTCTCGACGATCAGGTTTTTAAAGCGCCAAGTCGGCCAGAACCAAGTGATTCCGGTTTCTATCAGTGCCATACCGGTATTTTTGAAGTTCTCTTCAACAATATGTTGAATCTCTTCAGGTGTTTTGTCTGGAAAGGCCAATTCTAAGTTACGCTGAGCAACGTGGACACGCTTTTTACCGTAGCGCATGCCAAGTTTACCGAGTGAACGACCTAATGAAAGCAGCAGCCGATAAGGAAGAATATTGACGAGGATGGCCAACAGACCAAAACCAAGCCATACGCCCCAGTTACGAGGGTGAAGAAGTGAAAGAGAAAACTCGGGCTGCGTGTATTTGTCTTTACTCATAGTCTTTTACTTTATTTGTGCACTTAAAAGCGCCCAGTACTCGTCAAAGTTTGCAGTCGGCTGGTATTTAAAGTCGCTACGCACAAAGCGGTTTAGGCTCCCCTCAACTTGTCCCAGAATTTGCGCAGCTAGGATGCGCTCTTCGACAGGGAAAGACTTCCCTTCACGAATCTTACGTTCACGCAGGATTTGGCGCAATTGTGTTTCTATACGCTCAAAGAGTTGATTGATGCGTTCACGTAGACGTTCATTTTCAAACATTAGAGCATGACCCGACAAAATGCGTGTCAGACCTGGGTTACGTTCAGAGAACGCCAAAATAAGGTGCATCACCATACGAATACGCTCTAGTGTATCTTTTTCGTCGTCTAGAATACGGTTGATGCGTGTCATCAAGGCTTCTTCAATGAACTCAATCAACCCTTCGAACATGCGCGCTTTACTTGGGAAATGACGATACAGCGCGGCTTCTGAAACGCCGACTTGCTTGGCCAGTTTTGCCGTAGTAATGCGTGAAGCGCCATCTGTTGATTCAAGCATTTCTGCCAATGCTTGTAAGATCTCTTCACGACGGTTGGATTTTTTACTGCCGGCCATTAGTTACTTCCTTTCAAAATACAAAGTTGAGCGGAGGGGATTATAAGACGCTATTTCGCCTCAAACTAGACCACTAAGGGTGGAATGGGAGATTTAACACCCTTAGTTGTCATTTTTGTACCAAATTTATGCCAGCTTTTGTAAAAAATTGGCAGGGTTTTCAAACGTTAGTTACATCAATTGATGCATTTTTTCGAGAATTTTAAAGCTCAATGCTTCTTTTGATTCTAAAGCGAGCGCAAGTTCACCTTCAGGCCAGTAAAGGGTAATCGCGTTGTCGTTGCTGTTAAATCCTTGCCCTGCAACCGAAACGTCGTTTGCACAGATCATATTGAGGTTTTTCTTTGTTAACTTGCCTCGAGCATAGGTCTCTACATCATTGGTTTCAGCCGCAAAACCGACGGTAAACGGACGCTTCTCCGTCATTGCTGCCACAGATGCAACAATATCAGGATTTTTAACCATATTAATGACCATTTCGTCGTTGTCTTCTGTCTTTTTCAACTTTTGAGACGCGATCGTTTGTGGGCGGTAGTCGGCAACGGCAGCGCAGCTAATAAACGCATCATGCCTGTTTGCATGTGTCATAACGGCTTCGTGCATCTCTTGTGCACTGGAAACATTTATGCGCTCAACACCTACGGGCGTATTTAAACTGACAGGACCGCTCACGAGGGTGACTTTTGCTCCCATCTGCGCTGCGGCGCTCGCCAATGCATAGCCCATTTTCCCAGAGCTATGGTTAGTAATGTAACGCACTGGATCAATCGCTTCGCGAGTTGGTCCGGCGGTAATGAGTATCGACTTACCTTCTAGCAATTTTGGTTGAAAGAACTGTTCACATAGATGTACTAGCTGCATTGGTTCCAGCATTCGACCTGGTCCTACATCACCACAGGCTTGCTCTCCTGCCGCAGGGCCCCAGATGTGCATACCACGACGCGCTAACGTAGCGATGTTCTCTTGGGTTGCGATATTGCGATACATCTGTTGATTCATCGCAGGAGAAACAGCAACAGGGGAATCCGTCGCGAGCACGAGCGTAGTAAGTAAATCGTTCCCCATGCCTGCGGACATGCGTGCGATTAAGTCCGCGGTCGCTGGCGCTAATAGCACTAAATCTGCCCATTTGGCCAATTCAATATGACCCATAGAGGCTTCCGCTGCTGGGTCTAGTAAACTGTCCGAGACAGGACGGCCCGAAACGGCTTGCATGGTTAAAGGGGTAATGAACTCTTTTGCGGCTTTCGTCATTACAACTTGAACTTGCGCTCCTCTCTCTATGAGGCGACGGGTTAGCTCCGCACATTTATACGCGGCAATACCGCCACTGATGCCGAGTAGAATTTTCTTTCCTGCTAGTGTTTGCATGTGAGATCTCCAATTTGATGACCGGATTTTAACACAATTCAAAGTCTGACCGCCCGAGCATATATAACGAGAAGATAATTCACATCAAACTCCAGAGTATTAATCTGACCGAGGAAGGGAAAATTCTCGCCTACCTCACAGACAAGTTGCGCGGAGTTTGCAAGTCTGAAAAGAAAAAGAGGTAGTGGAAACCATGGTGTTGAAAAGTCGAAACAAATTGCTGCTGATAACCCTAATTCCGCTGTTGTTGATCACCACGTTGATCTCAGTGGTGTATTACATCAACAGCAGTAAAAGTTTGGAAGCGGAGCTGGCAAGAGACAGGCAAGAGCTCATCGAAACGAAAAAGAAAGAGTTACAAGCCTATATGATGATGGGCGTGACGGCGATAAAACCGTTATACGACACGGATGTAAATGGAAGTAATAAAGAGGCAGCAAAAGAAATTCTGAAAGCCATGCGCTTTGAAAGCGATGGCTACTTTTTTGCCTACGACTCTCAAGGTGTGAATACGTTGCACGCCATCAAACCTGCATTAGAGGGTAAAAACCTTTACGACTTAAAAGATGAAAATGGGGTCGCAGTTATTGCGGGCTTGATTGACGCTTCTCAAAAAGGGGATGGGTTCCTCTATTTCTCGTGGCATAAACCGACCATTGACGCACAAGCGCCTAAGTTGGGCTATGCAGAATATCTATCGAAATGGGACTGGGTTTTAGGTACTGGCGTTTATATTGATGACATCGACCAGCAAGTTGCGATGCACAGAGAGTTAAAGACTCAAGAGCTAAAAGAGCATACGTTATCTGCCGTGTTGATTTCCGTTATTGGATTGATCATTACCAGTGTTCTCACCAGTATCGTGGTGTCTAAAGGCATTTAGCCATTACAACATGTCGCGGCTTCATTAAAAGATGTTGCCGCAGGCGGCGGTGACTTAACGGCTCGTTTAAAAGTCGAAAGTCAGGATGAAGTCGGTGAAGTGGCGGCCGCGTTTAATGAGTTTATGGATAAGCTGCACCCACTGATGCAGGACATTCATCGCTCTGCGACGACAGTACAGACCGTTTCTCAAAGCCTGAACACTCAGACCAGCCAAGCGAGCGGTCAAATGCAGGATCACTGTTTAGAGACGGACAAAGTCGTGACGGCAGTGACGCAAATGAGCATGACTGCCAAAGAAGTAGCCAGCAATACCAATGCGACCGCGCAGGCAATTGACGATGCCAACAGTCAAGTCACCGCCGCTCAGCATGAGGTCGAGCAAGCAATAGAAGGCATTACCGAACTCGTGACGGAGATAGACAGCACATCAGATGCAATTTCTGAGTTGAGTTTACAGACCGAAAAAATAACCAAAGTGCTGGATGTGATTGGCGAGATAGCCGAGCAAACGAATTTGTTGGCCCTAAATGCGGCGATTGAAGCGGCTAGAGCCGGTGAGCAAGGTCGAGGGTTTGCCGTCGTTGCGGATGAAGTGCGCTCGTTAGCCAGTCGTACGCAAAATAGTACTCATGAAATTGGCGACATGCTCAAGCAGCTACAAAATGGTGTATCAAGAGCGGTCAGTACGATGTCGGTGAGCCAAAAACGAGGTGTCAAAACGGCGGAAGAATCTGCGCTCATTCAGCAATCTCTTTCTGGTGTTCATCATTCTATCGGAACAATTCGAGATATGGGTATTCAAACCGCGTCTGCCGCAGAAGAACAAAGTGCGGTTGCAGAAGACATCAACCAAAACTTAGTGGCTATTCAACAGATCGTGAACAACATTAATGAGACGTTGCAGCATGCCGAGTCAATCAGCACGCAGCTATCACAGTCTGGAACGGAAATTCACGGCTTGGTTGGCAACTTTAAACTCTGATGAACTGTTAAGTTGCATGGAAAGCACTGATGGTACGAAGAAAGCGAAAGTCATACTCGACTTTCGCTTTTTGTTTTGTGGAATAGGGACACTTTCCATATAAAGAGACATCAGATGATACTGAAAGCTTTGCCAAATGAGTCCATGCCCAGAGAGAAGCTACTGCAACGAGGGCCGCAAGCTTTGACCGATGCCGAACTGCTGGCCATCTTCTTGCGCACAGGCACCCGCGGAATGAACGTGATTGAGCTTGCAGACTTCCTTATTCAAGACTTTGGTTCGCTCAGACAACTATTTTCAGCATCAGAAGAAGAGTTTTGTCGTCACAAAGGATTAGGGCAAGCCAAGTATGTTCAGTTGCAAGCGGTACTAGAAATGACACAACGTTACTTGGCGGAGACGCTAAAGCGTGGTGATGCCTTAACCAGCCCCGACCAAACTAAGTTATATCTGTCTTCTATTTTAAGGGATCGGCAAAGAGAGGCTTTTTATATTCTTTTTCTCGATAACCAGCACCGAGTGATAAAAGATGAAATTTTATTTGAAGGAACGTTGGATGCAGCGTCGGTGTATCCGAGAGAAGTTGTTAAGCGTGCTCTGCATCATAACGCGGCGGCTTTGATTTTGGCGCACAATCACCCTTCAGGCGTTGCTGAGCCGAGCCAAGCTGACAGAAGGATTACAAGGCGTCTCACCGACGCATTAGCATTGGTGGATATTCGTATTTTGGACCATTTCGTCATCGGAGATGGGGAAAGTGTCTCTTTTGCTGAAAGAGGCTGGATATAACTGTGCGTTTTTTAGGTTGTTAGTTGCTAAAAATCTGCTATCATCCACGCCACTAAATTTTTAACTGAATTCAGCTTGGACTGCTAAAAAAATCTGCTGTCTAAAAAAAGATCACGAAAACCTGTAAAAAGGATCTGTTCGGGTCTTGAGCAATGCATATCAAGTTAGTATAATGCGCGACCTTTGATAGCCTTGTATGGATTTTCCATAGCGGTTCTTAACCTCTAACTTCTTTTCGAGAGATAGAGAGGTTCGGCCACCAAGGTTGATATCGAGCTGAAACGATTTTGGAGAAGACATTCATGTCACGAGTATGCCAAGTAACTGGTAAGCGTCCAGTAACGGGTAACAACCGTTCACACGCACGAAATGCTACTAAGCGTCGTTTTCTGCCGAACCTACAAACTCATCGTTTCTGGGTAGAGAGCGAAAAACGTTTTGTTAAACTACGTCTATCTGCTAAAGGTATGCGCATCATCGACAAGAAAGGTATTGATACTGTTCTTGCAGACATGCGTGCACGTGGCGAAAACGTTTAAGAGGAAATAAGCAATGGCAAAGAAAGGCGTTCGTGAGAAAATCCGTCTAGTATCTTCTGCAGGTACAGGCCACTTCTACACAACTGATAAGAACAAGCGTAACATGCCAGGCAAATTTGAGATCAAAAAGTTTGATCCAGTAGTTCGCCAGCACGTTATGTACAAAGAAGCAAAAATCAAATAATTGGTTTCAGTCTCTTTGATGAATTGAAAAACCCAACTTTCGAGTTGGGTTTTTTATTACGTGAATAAAAGTGCTGAAGAAAAGGTTCAGTACGTCATCGGGTTATAAGGCACTGCTGAAGTTATTCTACTGGTCCGACTCTATACTCGAATTTTTGATTGATCGCCTCTGCCGCTTAGTCACCACTCCCTACACACTTGCACACCGTTGTTCTAGTCAAGCTCAATACTCTTTGGTAATTTACTCATAACGATAAGAGAGTAGAGATGGTTATGCGTGTGAGTCCGGCTCGTCGCCGCCGATGGAACAATATTCTTATTCTGGGCATTATTGCATTTATAGTGATCTTAAATGCGCCAATGTGGATCAAAACTTACCTATTAACAGATCAAGCAGACCCTTACCCAAATGTACTTCGCTCCGACTATACGGTGGAGTCTTTGTACTATAGTGGCTGGGAGTTCGAGCTGCATGATGGACGGTGGCAATCCAACATCAAAGTTGATGCACCGATCAGTGAACTTGTATCACGCTGGCAATCATTGGAAGGGACCGAGCTTACCTCAGAACAGTACGATCATTTAAAACCTAACCTGGCGGTACCTGAAACGGTAGAAGTTTGGTATCAGGATCTCGAAGAGCCGCAGCGGGTGACTTTCTTTCGTTTACCTGATTTTTGGCTATTTAAAACCTGGCAAGACAAATGGGTCGCTATCTCCGTCGATGAAAACTACCTTATGCCAGAGTAGAGTCTTTTTGCGCCTATACCCCTAATAAGCTTCCCTATTTATCGTTTTTCTTTTCGATTATGCTAGCAGCGAGAACTATTAGCCGGTGAATTGGAGAATCTAATGCCTGAGTTGCCAGAAGTTGAAGTCAGCCGTATGGGGATTAGCCCCCACATGGTTGGACAAACGATCCAGTCGTTTACTTTTCGAACGCCTAAATTGCGCTGGGATATTCCTACAGAGCTTAAAAAATTGGAAGGGCAGGTGATCCGTGCGATTAGCCGTCGCGCGAAATACTTACTGATCGAGACAAACACAGGTACAGCCATTGTTCACTTGGGCATGTCGGGGTCTTTACGTGTCCTAGATGCCGACTTTCCGCCAGCAAAGCACGATCATGTGGATCTCAAACTAAGCAGTGGAAAAATACTGCGTTATAACGATCCGCGTCGTTTTGGGGCATGGCTGTGGTGTGCTCCTGACGAGTCACATGCTGTACTAGCAAACATGGGGCCTGAGCCTTTAACTGAAGAGTTCAATGCGGAATATGTAGCGGAGAAAGCTAAAAATAAGCGTGTCGCCGTCAAGCAGTTCATCATGGACAACAAAGTCGTGGTTGGTGTCGGGAACATCTACGCGAATGAGTCGTTGTTTAAATCTCGAATTCACCCTTCAAGGCCTGCAGGTAAGCTAACTTCTCAAGAGTGGGGGTTACTTGTTGAAAATATCAAAATGACACTTGAGATTGCCATTACGCAAGGTGGGACTACGCTGAAAGACTTTGCGCAAGCCGATGGAAAGCCGGGTTACTTTGCACAAGAGTTATTGGTTTACGGAAAAGCCGGAGAGCCATGCCCAGAATGCGGCGAACGACTTCAAGAGCTAAAAATAGGGCAGCGTAATACCTTCTTTTGTGGTGAGTGTCAGAAGTAAGACGAGCTAATATCGAGCTTAAGTTGTTGTAATCTTGCGCTAGAGCCTCAATAATTCAATCAGTTTCGAATAACTTAGTAAATTATATGAAAGTCATTTATCCGGGCACTTTTGATCCAGTGACTAATGGTCACCTCAATCTAATAGAACGTACTCACGAAATGTTTGATGAGGTTGTGATTGGCGTAGCCGCAAGCCCATCGAAGAACACTATGTTTTCATTGGAAGAGCGCGTTGCACTGATGCAGGACGTTGTAGCGCATTTACCTGGTGTGACGGTAAAGGGGTTCTCCGGGTTATTAGTGGATTTCGCGAGAAATGAGAAAGCTAAGGTTCTTATTCGTGGTTTACGAACAACGGTAGACTTTGAATACGAGTTTGGACTGACCAACATGTACCGAAAGCTATTACCAGGAATTGAGAGCGTATTTTTAACTCCTGAAGAAGAGTTTGCGTTTTTATCGTCGACTATCGTGAGAGAAGTCGCGATTCATGGCGGAAGTATCGAACAATTCGTTCCCAAGCCAGTAGCCATCGCGATTGGGGAAAAACTGAATGAAAGACAGTAAGTTCCCTTATTATTTCTCAAACGCTCTCTCGATACTTATCCCTCGCTTTGTATATCGAGCACAAGCCAAGCGTTTACTTTCGAATCTGACTGAGGCAGAGCAGCACCGCTGTCTTGAGCGGGTGAACTATTACAATAAGTGTGAAATGCCGTTTTCAGTCGATAGCCGAGAACAAAGTTACGCGACCATCGATACATTCAAAAAAACGAAAGGCTGGACGTATTTTTTCGATCTTCGCCAAGTTGTACGCTATTTCCCTTCCAGTTTTGCGTTTAACTACATCAACGGCGATGTTACACACATCCCCAATGTACCGAGCTTTATAAAAAGCCGCCCTATTTTTGGTAACAACCAAAATTCAGTGGTGTTGAAACTTAATCAAGTTCGTCATTTTAAATTTATTGATGATCCTGTTCGCTATCAAGATAAAAAGGACATGGTAGCGTGGCGCGGCGTGGGTTTTCAGCCGCATCGTAAAAAGGTAATTCATGCGTTTTATAACCATCCGCAATGCAATATTGGCCAGACCCGCCCGGTAGAAGGGAAACCATGGGAAAAGGGCTTTATGAGTATTGAAGAGCAACTGCAGTATAAGTTTTTGCTCTGTATAGAAGGCAATGATGTGGCCACCAACCTTAAGTGGGCTATGTCGTCTAACTCCTTGGTTATTATGTCAAAGCCAAAATATGAGACTTGGTTTATGGAAGGTAAGTTAGAGGCAGGCGTCCACTATGTTGAAGTGAAGGATGACTATTCGGATTTACCCGAAAAGATGGATTATTACCTAGCGAATGAGCAAGAAGCATTAGCGATCATTGAAAATGCGCACCAGTGGGTTGAGCAGTTCAAAGATAAACGTAAAGAGCGTTTGATCTCATTGATGGTTGCCGATAAGTACTTCGCTTTATCTCAGCAACAATAAAAAAGGGGCGAAACGCCCCTTTTTTATAATCTTAAGCTTCTAGAAATTGATCAACACCATTCTCACAGCGTTTAAGCTTGTTTTTAATGGTGTTCTCTAAAATCTCGTCATTTTGTCCGAGTGACGCACGAGAGTTTTCTACGTGGTACAAGTGGTAGCCTACACCTGCGAATTTTAGGTAAAGACGTGACTTACCCGCATTCAACATGCGATGAACAAACTCGCTGTCTTCGCGTCCCCATCCAACAAAATCTTGGTTGAAGCCATTCACCTCGATGACATCTTGTCGCCAAAACGCCATGTTGCAGCCGCGAGTGGCTTTATCGTTATTACGCTCGTAAGAGAACCATTTCGATAGCAAGGCGTTGGTGATGCAGTTTTTACGATTGCGAATGCCTTTGCTGAAAATGGAAGGCACTAAGCCGTTTTCCATGATGGCCTTGCTGCAGCTTTCATCCGTTAACACACGTCCACCCTGCACAAACCAATTTGGTTTTGCGACTTGCTTATGTGATTCAATAAACGTTTGGGACAGCACCATGTCGCCATCAATCATGATGAGGTAGTCACCTGATGCTTTGGCGATCGCACGGTTGCGGCTCATTGAAAGCTGAAAGCCATTATCCTCGTGCCAACTATGAATCAGTGGAACCGGAAAACCTTCACGCATTTGGTCAACCATTGCTTTGGTGTCTTCTCGAGAGCCATCATCTGCAACAATGACTTCGTCAGGCAAAACGGTTTGACGTTTCACGCTTTCTAACACCGCTTTTAATGCTTCTTTCCAGTTGTAAGTGGTGATAATTAAAGTCGTTTTCATGATTTTCTTGCCTGTTCACGTAAGTAGAGATCGATGTATTTTACAAAAGTAGAGTGCATGCTTAGCCAAGCTAGAATGAAGCCATGTTTGCCATCAAGGAAACCTCGTTTGAGCACATACATCTTCAAAAAGCTCGCAAGAGCGTGAACGATAGCGGTCGTTAACCCCGCTTTCTTTTTACCTTCCCGTTCATCTGTCCAGGCCTTGAGGTAGCCAGTGGTTTTATTGATGTAATGATGCAGGTGCTCGTAAGTGTAGTGATGCAGTCGACCATCCAGTTTTTCAGTTTGATAGTTTTTCTCATCAACTTTTTCATGAACGAGCGAATCATTATATTGTGTATATTCGGTGCGATATAAGCGCACAATCCAGTCTGGAGACCAACCAGAATGGTAGATGAACTTACCAAACGCTGAGCTTAGTCGATTAAGTTTGTATAAAACGTTCGGCTTATTGGCTGATACCGCGTGTAAGATACTTTCTTTTAGCTCTGGAGTGACTTGTTCGTCCGCATCAAGCCACAAAACGTAGTCTGCCGTAACGTATTGCTGCGCCAGTTGGCGCTGTTTACCGAATCCTGGCCAATCTAGATTGGTGTAAAACTTATCTGTGTATTGTCGGGCGATTTCTTCGGTGCGATCGGTGCTGCCCGAGTCTAGAAGGACAATCTCATCGACCCAATCTTTTACTGTGTCTAGACAAGCTTGTAAGTGCTTCTCTTCATTTTTTACAATTAAGGCAACGGCTAAGGTTGGTTTGGACAAGGTCATTTCCTTCTTAACAAATCAAGACAGTAAGTTTACTGGTATTGAGGATACAAATCTTCTAAGACTTGATCGAACATGCTCATTACTTGAGTGCTGGTAATGCGGTTCATTGCCGTTTCATCTTTAGCGCGAGTTCGCCAGCTTAACTCGTGACTGTTTTTACCTGTTTCCGCAAAGATCGTTTCTTCATACACTGAGACAACGTATTTTAGGTAGCGGTAAGGTCCCACTCGCAGCGGATTATGGTGTGCATAGAGCCCGATGATTGGCGTTTTCATGGCATTCGCCATGTGTGCTGGTCCGGTATCGGGGGCGATGACCATTTCAACCTTATCTATTAACGCAAGCATTTGCAGAATTGAACTTTGTCCAACTAAATTTAGACACGGTTCTTCCAAGCGAGATTGAATGGCTTCTGCCAGATCCAATTCTACCTGAGCAGGGCTGCCTGCCAGAATCACGTTCCAGCCTTTTGCTCTGGCGTGATGAATCACATCCACATAACCTTCCGCGTTCCAGTTTTTATAAGCTTTGCTCGCACCAGGCACAATCAGCAGGTTAGGTTTACTACGAGAAATATGAGACTCTGCCCAAGCTTGGTCGTGGTCTGAATAAGAAAGTACCCAGTCTAGTCCTGCCTTTGGTACCCCAATTTGATGGGCAAAGGCCATTAAGCCATCTGCGACATGCAGAGATTGCGGGGAAGGCACTTTGACATTGGTAAATAGTGTTTGAAAGTCCTGGCTTCTATCAGAAGAGAAACCAAGTTTGTATTTTGCTTTAATGCCCAACGTTGCGACACTCGCTCGAATCGCGTACTGCATATGCAATAGCGCATCAAACTCTCTGCCTTTCAGCTGTCGCCAAAGTGATTTGTAGCCATCAAGTCCCGCTTTTTTATCAAAAACAATCACTTCTACACCATCGATGGCGGCTAATAACTGGGCTTCAAGTTTACCCGTTATCCAGGTAATCTGGGTCGAAGGCCAGTGTTTCTGAATAGCTTGAATGGTGGCGATAGTATTGCAAACGTCTCCGATAGCGGACAAGCGCAAGACGCATAGTGACGATGGGGCAGAAGTGAACATAATTATTGTCTGATTCGATGAATAGAGGCAGGTAAATTATGCAGACATCCCCAATAAATGTAAAATACACGGCTCGAATATAGCTAAGTACTGATAAGTGTTCTGCAATGTCAAAGACAACACCACATCAATCGCAAGAATCTGGCAAGCCGGGTAACACCGGGCTAAAGCGTATCGTTAAAGCGACGGGTTATTCGATCCAAGGATTAAAAGCGGCTTTTAAGCATGAAGCTGCCATTCGACAAGAGTTGGCTCTGTTGAGTATCGCCGTGATTTTGGCTTGGCTAGTGGATGTCGGCATGGTTGAGCGTATCTTAATGATCGGGGTCGTGGTATTAGTCTTGATTGTAGAGCTTGTAAACTCAGCGATTGAGGCAGTGGTTGATCGTATCGGTATTGAACGGCATGAACTCAGTGGTCGAGCTAAAGATATAGGCTCTGCTGCCGTTATGGTTGCTTTGGCGTTTGCTGCATTTACTTGGTTGTATATATTAGCCAGCCGGTATTTAGGCTAGAGGGTGAGCGTATGATTCAACAGTATAAAAACAACAACCAAGTGATCTGGTTTGATGACGAGATCATTACAGACCCTAGCCAACCGATATTTTATGAGGAATACTGGCAGTCCTCCGACAAGGTGGTTGGCAGTGCGATGGGGCGAGGCACGACATGGTTTATCCAACTAGAGAACATGCAAGCGGCACTACGTCATTACCGTCGTGGCGGTTTGTTTGGGAAGTTAGTTAACGATCATTATTGGTTCTCTGGCTGGGATAACACCCGTTGTGCGCAAGAGTTTCAGCTTTTGTTGGCGCTAATTGAGGCTGGGGTGCACGTTCCTCGTCCTATTGCAGCAAGAGCCGTAAAGTCAGGACTCTTCTATCAAGCTGATTTATTAAGTGAGCGAATCCCAAACGCCAGAGATCTGGTTAGTATCTTGCAAGAACAGTCTTTATCGGTAGAAATGTATCAGAAAATAGGGCAAGAAATTGCCAAGATGCATCAGGTTGGCGTTAACCATACCGATTTGAATATCCACAATATCTTGATCGACGACAAAGATAAGGTATGGATTATCGATTTTGATAAGTGTCGTTTTGAAACTTCTGGTGACTGGAAGCATCAAAATCTAAATAGACTTTTGCGTTCATTTAATAAAGAGCGTTTAAAGCGACAGATTATTTGGCAAGAATCCGATTTTGAACATTTTCAGGACGGTTATGCTTCTCAATCTTAATTGAGTTTTTTATCATTTTATATTAATTGCTCTAAGTAAGCCTTCTTGAGTCTAACGATGCTCGAGTGAGTCTATAAACTACAATAATCATAAAGTATTCATGTGTATCTGATGGCACAAAAATTAACGTAGGTAACATTTGTAATGAAAATATTAGTAACCGGTGGAGCAGGCTTCATTGGCTCAGCTGTTGTCCGACATATCATTCGTGACACCCAAGATACCGTCATCAATTTAGATAAACTGACCTACGCAGGGAATCTAGAATCACTGGTTGATGTCTCAGAGAGTGAACGTTACTACTTCGAGCAAGTGGATATCTGTGACCGAGCTGAACTAGATCGCGTGTTTTCAGAGCATCAACCCGATAAGGTGATGCATTTGGCGGCTGAGTCTCATGTCGATCGCTCTATTGATGGTCCTGCTGCTTTTATTGAGACCAACGTGATGGGCACTTACCATTTGCTTGAAGCGGCTCGTCAATATTGGTCGGGCTTAGATGAAGCGCGCCAATCGGCATTCCGTTTTCATCATATTTCTACGGATGAAGTGTATGGTGATTTAGAGGGAACGGATGATTTGTTCACCGAAACCACTTCATACGCGCCGAGCAGCCCATATTCTGCATCTAAAGCTTCGAGCGATCACCTGGTTCGCGCTTGGCAACGTACTTATGGCTTACCAACACTTATCACTAATTGCTCCAACAACTATGGCCCGTACCACTTCCCAGAGAAGTTGATCCCTCTGATGATTTTAAATGCCCTCGATGGCAAGCCGTTGCCTGTGTATGGTGATGGTATGCAGATCCGAGATTGGCTGTTTGTGGAAGACCATGCTCGCGCGCTGTACAAAGTGGTCAACGAAGGTGAAGTCGGTGAAACCTACAACATTGGTGGCCATAACGAAAAAGCCAACATCGAAGTGGTGAAAACCATTTGTGCTTTGCTTGAAGAGCTGCGACCAAACAAACCTGCAGGTGTTGAGTCTTATGAATCTTTGATCACGTATGTGAAAGATCGCCCCGGTCATGATGTGCGCTACGCAATTGATGCGACCAAGATTGCTCAAGAGCTTAACTGGACGCCAGAAGAAACCTTTGAAAGCGGCATTCGTAAAACCGTGGAATGGTACCTCAATAATCCGCAATGGTGGCAACGCGTGCTTGATGGTTCATACAGTTTAGAGCGATTAGGAGCGGGCGAATAATGAAAGGCATTATTTTAGCAGGTGGCTCGGGCACTCGCCTTTACCCTATTACACGCGGTGTTTCTAAGCAGTTACTGCCGGTTTATGACAAACCAATGATTTACTACCCGTTGTCAGTACTCATGCTTGCGGGCATTCGTGAAATCTTGATCATCACCACGCCAGAAGACCAGGAGGGTTTTCAGCGTCTATTAGGTGATGGCTCAGAGTTTGGCATTGAGTTGCAATACGCGATTCAGCCAAGCCCAGATGGCTTAGCTCAAGCCTTCATCATTGGTGAAGAATTCATTGGCGATGACTCAGTATGTTTGGTGCTGGGTGACAACATCTTTTATGGGCAAGGGTTCACTCCGAAGTTGCAGCAAGCCGCTGCTTTAACGGAAGGTGCGACGGTCTTTGGCTATAAAGTGAAAGATCCTGAGCGCTTTGGTGTGGTGGAATTTGATGAAGAGATGCGAGCGCTATCGATTGAAGAGAAGCCATTCAAGCCAAAATCCAATTACGCCGTGACCGGACTGTATTTCTACGATAACCGCGTCGTGGACATTGCCAAAACTATTCAACCGTCTCATCGTGGCGAGTTAGAAATTACGAGTATTAACCAAGCTTACTTAGAGCAAGGGAAATTGACGGTTGACGTGCTAGGGCGCGGCTTTGCGTGGTTAGACACGGGGACACATGGCAGCTTGCTTGAAGCTGCTCACTTTGTCGAAACGATCGAGAAACGACAAGGTTATAAAGTGGCTTGCTTAGAAGAGATTGCTTATCGCCGAGGGTGGTTAACGCGAGAGCACATTCAAGCCGCAGGAAAAGCCTTATCTAAAAACGATTATGGCCGCTATCTTCTTGAGTTATTGGAAGAATAAATGTCAAATATACCGCTAATATCTTTTCAGAAAATGGGTGATGAGCGAGGTTCACTAATCTCGTTAGAGCAACACAAAAACATTCCGTTTGATATCAAACGTATTTACTACATCTTTGATACACAAAGCGGTTTAGCTAGGGGCTTTCATGCACACTACGACTTAGAGCAAGTCGCTATCTGTATGAAAGGTAGCGTGACTTTCGTCATTGATGATGGCACCACGAAAGAGAAAGTGACGCTTTCATCTCCCGATGTAGGACTGCATATCAAAGGCTTAAAATGGCGTGAGATGCACGACTTTTCTGAAGATTGTGTGCTAATGGTTGTCGCTAGTGAATTGTATGATGAAGCCGATTACATACGCGATTATGCTGAATTTTTGAATGTGGTAAACAAACATGCTGAAAAGTAAGACAATACAACTTCGCCTTGTTCAAGAAGATGATGCAGAGTTTATAACTCAGCTTCGAGGTGATGAAAAATACAATACACACTTGTCCAAATGCGATACAAGTGTTGAAGCACAAAGATTATGGATAAGAGCGTATAAAGAGGACGAGCAACAAAAGAAGCAGTTTTACTTCATTATAGAGAGGCTAGATGGAACCAAATGCGGAACAGTTAGACTTTACGACTTTAAAGGTGTTTCTTTTTGTTGGGGAAGTTGGATCCTGAATCATGAAAAAACACGTTACGCTGCCCTCGAAAGTGCTCTTTTAGTTTATCAATTTGGCTTTGATGTGTTGGGTTTTAAAAAATGCCACTTCGATGTTCGCAAAGATAACCATGCGGTAAACAAATTCCATGAAAAGTTCGGTGCTCGACTCGTTGGCGATACAGACTTGGATTATCTTTATGAAATATACCCGTCAGATATTGAGCCAATGAAATTGAAGTGTGAAAAAATCCTAGGTAGATAATGAACGTTAATTTTTTAGAGCTAAAGCGCTTAAATGCCGAGTACGAAGACGAATTGAAACAAGCCTGTGCACGCGTGATTGAATCTGGCTGGTATATCCTTGGCAAGGAAACGGAACAGTTTGAACAAGCATTTGCTGACTACTGTGGTGTTAAACACTGTATAGGCGTTGCGAATGGCTTAGATGCTTTAACACTGACGTTAAAGGCTTGGCGAGAGCTAGGAAAAATCAACAAAGGTGATGAAGTTATCGTACCGGGTAATACCTATATCGCATCGGTATTGGCGGTCACCGAAGCGGACTTGGTTCCGGTGTTTGTGGAGCCGGATGAGCAGACGCACAATATCAGTCCTGAAGCGATTGAAGCGGCGATTACAGAAAAGACGAAAGTCATTTTGCCGGTGCACCTGTACGGCCAGTTGGCCGATATGCCAGCGATTATGGCGTTGGCAACAAAACACAATCTTCTCGTGTTGGAAGACAGCGCCCAGTCTCATGGTGCGACACTTGATGGTAAGAAGTCTGGAGCATGGGGTGACGCCTCAGGCTTTAGCTTCTATCCGGGTAAAAACCTAGGTGCATTGGGTGATGGTGGCGCTATTACGACCAACGATGAAGAGCTTGCCGAAACCTTGCGTGCCCTTCGAAACTACGGTTCACATGTTAAATACCAGAATCTTTATCAAGGATTGAACAGTCGTTTGGATGAAATTCAGTCGGCGATGTTGTCAGTGAAACTGAACTACCTTCCAGCGCAGACGAAAGCGCGTCAGGAGTTGGCGGCATTTTACTTACGCGAAATCAACAACCCGAATATTATCTTGCCGGAAGTGACAGAGCCTGAGGCACATGTATGGCATTTGTTTGTGGTGCGAACTTCACACCGAGATGCATTGGTTAAGCATTTATCAGAGCATGGTATTCAAACACAAGTACATTACCCGATAGCGCCGCATAAACAGCAGGCTTATAAAGAGTTTGGTCATCTGTCATTAGCGTTGACTGAGCAGTTACAAAATGAGGTGCTGTCATTGCCAATGTCGTCCTACTTGAGTGAAGACGAGAGTCAAGAAGTAGTCGATGCAATCAACTCTTTTAAGGTTGAGTAATGACACAAGAGCATGTGCAAGTATTAGAAGACGTGGTTTATGTCTTCTTTTGTTATAAACAATCTCGTTATCTTGAGAAAACATTGCCAGCGGCATTGAACCAGACCGTGTGGCCAAGCCAATTATTGATCTTGGATGACTGTTCACCTGATGATAGTCATAAAATAATTCTATCGCTTTTAGAGTTTGCGCCTAAAGGATTAAATATTGAATATCGCCACAATAAGCAAAATGTTGGTTTAGTTAGCCAAATCAACTCCTTGCGGGGGCAATACCAAAATAAGCTTATTATTGTACAAGCTGGCGATGATATAGCGATGCCGAGCCGAGTTGAGGAAACTTATGAAGCCTGGTTGAAAAATGGCAAACCAAGCTTAATTATTGGTGGTTACGACAAAATTTCTGAGCAAGGCGATGTTATTGAGTCATTTGAATCGATTAAGCAAAATAAAAAGCCGTACACACTCGAAAATATTATTAATAGAAAGTGTGCAGTAGATGGTTGTTGCGCCGCTTTTACCTCTGATGTACTGAACGAGTTTGCTCCTTACAACAAAGACATCATCAATGAAGATCGCATCAATGTCCTTCGAGCCTTTTTGTTAAATGGTATTCATCATGAAAACAAAAAATGGATCCAATATCGATTGGGTGGCATATCAACGTTCGCAAAAGAAACACGTGAAGAAAGGTATGACAACACAGTAATTAATGCTCAGCGTGAACTGCAAGATCTTAAAATGAACTTGCGAGATGCAGAGAGTAAAAACGCCACTAAAGTTGTGAGTGCGATTAAAAAGCGTATGTGTACCGCTGAGTTTATGGCATCACTTTCACAATCAAAGTCTGCTTTGTACAGCGAAGCGATTTGTTATTTTGTTAAAACGCTGGATTATCGAACGGTTTTAAAAGTTTTGCGTAGGTTAAGATGAATAAAATTAAAAATATAAAGCAATCGATAAGTATGAAGAGGCATTTTTCTTCAACTTTCCGTTCATTCAAAAAGCGAAGCGATAAAAGCACTGATTCACCTAAAGACTTTTATCGTACACATGAGAAATGTACGGTTTTAGGTAATGGACCATCCTTAAAGTCAGATATTAATAGTATTGGTACAGATAGTGATGTGATTGCTGTTAATCATTTCTCAGAGTCTGAGCATTTTACGGCGTTGAAACCTAATAAATATATTTTAATTGATAGCTATTTCTGGGATGAAACCACCCATAGCTCTCTGGTGGAAAAAAGAGATAAATTGTTTAAAGATCTAAATGAACTTGTGTCTTGGGAAATGCAATTGATTATTCCTGACTTTGCTGACAGAGAGTTCATTCAAGGCAATATCAAAAACAGCAACATAGCGATAAAAGTGCTGCGAGCAATTCCTAGTAATGTAACTAATATTAAATATGGCCCAATGGCACTATCTTCTGGTATCGTCGCACCTCCAGCTGTCAATGTGCTTATCTTTGCTGTGTATGTAGCAATTCTATGTGAATATGATTCAGTGGAAATATTTGGAGCGGATATGAGCTTCCATAATGATGTCCATGTTGATCAAGAGAGCAACCAGCTTTATATGGTCTACAAGCATTTCTATGGAAAAGAAGAGAAGTTGCCGCTCCTAGAAAATCCTCAAAAGGTCAAACCTTTTAATATGACGGACTTGATGCGATTAACTTTCTTGACGTTTTATGCACATCAACTGTTAAATAAATGGGCCGATCTCAAAGGGGTAAAAATCGTGAATAGGTCTAGTTTCTCTATGATCGATGCTTATCCTAGACGATGAAATGACAGGTAAATAGACGCTACAATTGTAATGTCTATTTACCGATGATCATTTATTTTTCTGTAACCACATAGATTCAGCGAAAGTAAAGTCCTCTGGCCAATCTATATCAATTGAGCTCTCTGCATCCTGTATGTACATCGAAGGCTTTAGTCCAATTCGATCATTTAGCTTTTTGTAGTTTTCTACACTATTTAAAAAGACTGAGCTATCGATTTCATAAAGAGGTTCAATTGTCTGAGTTCTAGGCCATTTTTCTATATTACGATCGTAGCTAATTGGCTTATCTTTATTCCAAATAAACCCACGTAGTTCTTTGACCGTCATTAATGAATCATAACCTTCCGTGAGTGCTTGATTATACTGTTTGATAATAGCGCTATAACCTGACTCGTCTAAGAATGGTGAGGTTACATGAGTCCAAAGTACGTGACCCGTAGTAATAATCGAAGGAACATATCTAATAAGATCATCAGTGCTTGTTGAACTTGCCCCTAGGTGCTCTGGGCGTTCATCTATTCGTATGCGAGAATCTTTATATGTTGAAGCAAAATCCAGTACAAAGTCATCGTTTGAAGATACGACTATCGAATCTAGGTCAGTTATATTGATTAACTGATCCAGTTTGATTTTTAGTAACCCACCTTTTACACCTGCAAAGTCTTTGGTATTTTTGTTTGGGATACGTTCACTGCCTTTCCGGCATGGTAGAAAAACATGGACACTCATGCTTACCAACTCCTTAGAATATTGAAACCTTCACTTTTTGATAAGCTTTCAAGCTCTTCTTTTACATTTGAAAAAGGAAGATAGCCAAGAAAATCAATATTATTCTCTTTGGCTGCGTGAAAGTCTGATAATGCGTCACCGATCATTAGAGCCGCGCCTGAAGACTCCTTTAGGATGGTTGCAACGTTATCTGCTTTCGCGGTAGGTGATCCTAGAATTAACGTAAAATATTGCGCCAGCTCTCTTTTAACAAATACTTCTCGTAATTCGTCTTGAGCAGATCCACTCGCTACATAGAGTTTGGCTGGGCAATCTGTAATTGCTGCAATAAAATTAGGCGTCAGTTGAGCTTCCATGTATAGCTCTTCACACTGCTTTGAGTAGCAGTTTAGTATACGTTCGTACAATGCTTCATCTGCATTTGTGATGAAATGTTCAACAAAGTAACTCACATGATGAAAACGCGATTTGCCAAAATTAGCTTTAAAATAAGTGCAACACTTATCTATTTCGAGCTCTGATACTTGAGCCATGCGTAAAGCATTACGCATGGCATCAATTTTGAGGTTATTTGAGTCTAGGATCACGCCATCGCAGTCAAAAATAACAGTATCATAGCCATTAAATAGCGGGTGCATAAATAGACCCTGCTTTTACTGGATAAGTGGTTGGGGTTAACGCTTGAATTGATGTACTTCCAAACTGCTGACTAACCATGCTAAAGATCTCATTCATTTCCATTTGGCGTCGGTCAGTCACATCATAACCATCAAAACCAACGAGAGATATCTTCTGCGCTTGACCTATAAAAGCGATACATAACGCATATGCAGCGGTATTATCATACGGTAGTGTACAGTAGTTTTTATGGGCGGTGAGAGTATCCTTCTCTATGGTGCTACTGTAATCAATCATAGAAATATTACTAAATTTACTTAGCTCGTCTTCGTCAAAGCGGTTCTTTGGCAAAAATACGGGTTTGGCTACCTCTGAGTAATGGCTGCTTTCTGACAAGTATTTAGAGTTATGAGATACAGCAAAGTAATCGAAAAGCTCAGTGTCAATCTCATGCTTTGTATTGATGCCAATTACGATAGGCTTTCGAGTTTTAATGTATGTTTCGATCGCGACTCTATGTGTTGCCGTATTGGGCGTATTAGTGACCAGTAAGACTTCTTTTCCTGAAAAGATACCTGATAGATCTGATTGGCTTTCAGTCGGTTGGCTTATTTTCCCTACAGTAAGCGCTTCTTCTAAGACATCACCATTATAGCTTGTTGTACCTTCTAGCTTTTTTAAATGCTCGATAGCACCAACAATTTCTTCTGTTCCGTAATTAGGATTTGAAAGCATATTCTGGATGTAAGTTGGGTGAATATCGTTTTTGGCCCCCAAGTAATATAGAAGGCTTGAGCCCCAACCGTATCTTCTTTGCATTGGCTCAAAATGGCGAATAACTAGTTCATATATTGCTGTTGGCAAGTATTTATCTAGTCCATCAAGTTCGGCGAGCAGGTTTTCGGTCTGGGCATTCCCAGCGCCTCGTCCCATTCCGGTAACGGTCACATCCAACCATGTAACACCATTCGAACGAGCAGTCATCGTATTGGACATTGCTTGACCCATGTTGTTATGGGTGTGGATACCAATGTCGCCATCCCAGTTTTGCTTTACAATTTCGGCAATGCGAGTGACTTCTGCACCATCCATATTTCCGAGAGAGTCAGCAAAATAGATAACATCAGGGGTTGCTTTTGCTACCGCCTGTACCTTTTCCGCAATAACTTGGGATGGTTTTCCGCCCGCTTGCATCAGATTTAGGCCAACGATATACCCCATTTCTTTGAAAGCTTTAATCATGCTTTCACACTGCTCTGCTTCATTGAAATGTGCCGCGATACGAACGAGATCAACTTTACTTTCTTGTGCTGGTACAAAAAGATCATTGATGGCAGCTTCAACAGGCTTACCCGCATCTAGCAAAGTTTTTGCATCAACCATTACGCCATATGTCGGACCTTTCGGTAGGTGTAGCGTGTTTAGAAACTCTTCAGTCGTATAAGCAAATGGACCACTGTAAACAGATTTAGGATAATTACGAAGCCCTAATTCAACATAATCAATTTTAGCTTTTGCAACTGCAGTGAGGTAAGCGTCAACGACTTCTGGTGAAAAGTCCCAGTGATTATAGTAGCCACCATCGCGAAGAGTACAGTCTAAAATTTTTTGCATAATGGATATTCTTTTTAAGTTAAACAGGTAATGTGCTTAGTACAGTAAAACATACAAGCTTAATAGTAAAAGTGAGGTATTTATCAAACTAATTATTAAGTTATTACTTATCACTTTGTGGGAGTAAGCTCATTGTTCGGTTTAGAGCGCCTTGATTGGATGAGGCCCATTTATTAGCATGCAAAGCTCGGAGTAAATATTTATCTTGTTGAGAAATGATCTCTGTAGTCCTTAGGGCAAGGGTCGTTGAGTCTGGCACAATTAAGATACCATCCACAGCTAGTAAGTTTTCAACAATCTCCTTAAAGTTGAAATAGCTAGGGCCAGTGATTATGACTTTTTCTAACATGGCAGGCTCTAGCACATTGTGCCCACCAACCTTATCTCCAATTAGGCTACCGCCCATAAAGCAGATGTCTGCTGCACCCATCAACGTTAGCATCTCACCCATTGTATCGCCGAGATATACTTGAGTATTTGTCTCTACTGCATGCGTTGAAGTACGACGCACAGTGTTAAAGCCTTGCTGTTGGCAAAGCGTGAATACATCATCAAATCGTTCCGGATGGCGAGGAACCAAAATAAGTAATGCATTTGGATGAGATTTTAAAACTTGTCTATGTGCATCTAATACCTGTTCGTCCTCGCCTTTGTGGGTGCTAGCTGCAATCCAAATTGGACGATCCTTTCCAAGCTGGGCTCGAAGCTGCTGTCCTTGCTGTTTCACTTGCTCTGATATTTGAATATCGAACTTAATCGAGCCGGTAACGGATAGTTTATTTTTCTCAACGCCTAAGCGTTCGAAGCGCTCTGCATCTGAATCCGTTTGGCAGAGTACTTGAGTTAGGCATGGATGAAGCTGGTTAAAAAGCCGCTGTATTTTGGCGTAGTTCTGACACGATTTTTCAGATAGGCGCGCATTCACGACAGTTATAGGGATACCCGCTTTGTAAACATGGTGAAGCGTGTTTGGCCACAGCTCAGTCTCAATGATCAACATTTGTTTTGGTTGTACTGATTTAAGAAAACCTTTGATAGCAAAACCAAAGTCAATTGGCATATAGCGGTGTTCAATTAAATCACCCAACTTAGCAATCTGTTCAGCTCCGGTACTTGTTGTTGTAGTAACTAGAATAGATTGTTCGGGGTTTTGTTCCTTAAGGGCTTTAATTAAAGGTGTTGCTGCTATGCTTTCACCAACAGATACGGCATGTATCCAAATAGGTTTGTCGTTGCTTTTTAGCTTGGGAGTTATGCCGAAGTGCTCTTTCCAGCGAGAGCCGAACTTAGGCTTATTTGGTTTGCTTTTGTACAAACCAAATAAAAGCAGCGGTGACGCGAGAGCGAGCAGTAAGGTATAAACAATACGAACTAACATGAGCTTATCGTAATGGCGTCAAGTTTTTGGATGCTATCTAGCACTTGCTTAGGCGAAAGTTCTGTCAAGCACTTAAGGTGTTTGTATTGACATTCACGCTGGAAACAAGGGCGACAATCAATATCGGTATGAACAATCTCCACTTTTTCTGCGAGTGGGGGGGTGTACTTCGGTGATGTTGAACCATATACGGCAACAACATTACAACCAACTGCAGCCGCCACATGCATTAAGCCGGAGTCATTCGCGACAACAGTCTTACATGCAGCAAGTAGGTCGACCGCTTCAATTAAGCTGGTTTGGCCTGCTAGAACATGAATGTGCTCATGGAATTGCGTCGGAACAAGTGCGCGGATATTGTTACAAGTCTCTAAGTCTTTTTGAGAACCAAACAACCAGATTTGATGCCCAGATCGAGCCATTTGCGTCGCAACTTCAGCGTAGTGTGTTTCGGGCCATTTTTTTGCGGGACCAAACTCTGCTCCTGGGCACAGTCCAATAATTGTTTGGTCTTGGGCTAAGTTGAACTTTTTGATCGTGGCTAGTTGCTCAGCCGCGTTGATTGCAAGGCGTGGGCGGGGCAAGGTTTCAAGCCCGCCAAGGGAGTTGGAGTCCACCATCTCTGCTTTTGGATAAGCTAATGCTACATAGCGTTCTACCATGTATTGAAAAGACTTCATGTTGGGGCGTAAGTCATTCAATAAACCATAGCGCATTTCTCCCTTCCAGCCAGTACGAAGAGGAATGTTGGCAAACCATGGGATCAGTGCTGATTTCGCTGATTTAGGCAAGATATAGGCGTGGTCATATTGCTTTTCACGTAATGATTTACCAATTTCCCTGCGGCCTAATAAGTTAAATTCACCATGACCGATAGGCATTTCAATCGCTTGGTGGATTTCTGGCATACGCTCAAGAATCGGTTTACACCATCCTGGAGCGATAACGTCAATTTGGCTATCTGGATGACGTTGCTTTAATACGATATATAACGATTGCGACATTACCATATCGCCGACCCATGCAGGGCCAATGACTAAAATCTTCATGCTTTGTTTTTCCAGTATAGGAATTTCAAAATTGACTCATAAGTTCTAAAAAGTTCAGCGTATATTTTATTCGCAAGAGTCATTTTGGATTTATCTTTTCTTTTACCACCAATCGTCGAAGCAATCTCTGCTCTAGTAAAAAGATCTGGAGACACGCTGTAAACTTGAACACCATGTCTCCATGGTTTTTCCATGTAGTCATCGACTGGTTCAATAAACTTTTGAGCATGCATAACAAACTTTGAGGCTGCTTTAGGTGTGACGATATAAGCGGTGGTACCACAAGTGCCTGCTGAGTATCCCCCTAGCATATGATTATCATCAATAGGTACGATTGGGGTGAATACACGCTTCTGAGTGGCAGACAACTTGATGTAGTCATAATTAGAAGTCAATGGAAGGGTATGTTCGAGTGCTTGCTTCAGCCCTTCTACGGGGTCGACGTTGTCTTCTAAGATGACGATCGGTTCATCAAGCTCAACACAGCGAACCCACAACTCGTAATGGCTTGCAAAACAGGCGACTTCACTGGTTTTTAATTGATACCCTTTGCGGCGTAGAGTAATGGTAGGACGACTTTTTTCTGAATGAAGAAAACGGTCAACAGAGCCATCTATTGCATCAAAAAATTCAAACGTAATGCCTTGTTGTTTTAACTTTTCTTCAATACGTTCTCGGCGATCTAGCGATCGAGCCAAGCTTACGACAAATACTTTCACTGCACTTTCCAGTCGCTGTTATATCTTGGTTTAAACAAATTGTAATAGTTATTGCCGTCTTCTTGAGAGTGCAGCAACTGTAGTACCCACATATATTGTTCGGGTTTATCACCGACAAAATATTCAATGGCTTCATTACAGGTACGAGCGTCTTGCTCTTCGCCTTTATCCAGCTCAAACGCTGGTAAAATCTCAATATCAAACGTACCATCTTCAGTGTTCATCGACGCAAATAGAGGCAGTACTTTTGAGCGTGATAGTTTCGCAATTTTGCCTAAACCAGGTAGCGTTGCTTTACGTGTTGCAAAAAAATCCACAAACACACTATGCTCTGGGCCGTGATCTTGATCGGGTAGGTAATACCCGACATAGCCATCTCGAATGGATTTCAGGAAAGGCTTAATGCCACCTGAGCGTTCATAAACACGGCCACCGTATTGGACTCTTTGCTTGTGCATTAGCCAGTCAGCAACATCATTCTTTTGTTTCTTCGCCATTGCAGAAACTGGCATTCCCATTGACGCGAGCAAGATAGCAGGCACATCAATTGCCCAAGAGTGGGGAACCATTAAAATCACATTTTCGTTGTTATCAATGTGCTGTCGTAAAATGTCTAGGCCGCGAATTTGGCAACGGTTCTGAAGCCATTTTGGTGAGCGTAAACTTAGTAACCCGAAGCGAAAAAAGAACATGGCTGCTGTGTAGAGTGTTTTTTCTATCAAAGCTTCACGTTCTTGGAACGACTTTTCCGGAAAACACAGCTCAAAGTTAACCCTCGCTCGGTGAGCTGGCCCCTTGTGGGATTTCGACAGTTTTTTGGCTATGGTTTTCGCCAACCACTTTTGTAAACCCAGTGGCATTAATGATAAAGGTAAAAATAAGATAACACCTAACCACGTGCCCCAGTACTTAGGCGACAGAAAGTGGCGCTTAAACTCAGGGTTATATGCTTTAGGGTCGAAGTCATCACGTTTTATGGTCATGGCGTGTCTAGTTACCTATTCGTGTACGGGCGAAGTGGTTTAAATGAGAAAAAAGATAGTTAGGAATGATACAGGCTATTGCATTTGAGTAAAGGTGGCAGGTTATGGTTCTACCACCTTGTGGTGCTTAACTGTTTTGGATAGTCAAGTATTCGGCAACGCCTTCTGCAACTGTCTTGAATTCAACATCACAGCCTGCGGTGCGCAGTTTGGTCAGATCCGCTTGTGTGAATTCTTGGTAAGCGCCTTTTAGGTGCTCAGGGAATGGGATGGTTTCAATTTGGCCTTTGCCATGATGCTTGATAACTGCTTTTGCTACCTCTTCAAAAGATTCAGCACGGCCAGTACCACAGTTAAAAATGCCTGATACGCCGTTTTCTAAGAACCACAGGTTTACTTTACAGACATCACCAACGTAAACAAAGTCGCGTTTGAATGATTCGCTGCCCGCGAACAATTTAGGATTTTCACCTGCGTTAAGTTGGTTGTTTAGGTGGAACGCAACTGATGCCATGCTACCTTTGTGGTCTTCACGTGGGCCATATACGTTGAAGTAGCGGAAGCCAGTGATTTGAGAAAGGGTCTCACCATGTTCTTCAGCGTCTTGCCATAGGCGACGAACGTAGTTATCAAACTGCTGTTTCGAGTAACCGTATACATTCAGTGCGCCTTCGTATTCGCGTTCTTCAACGAAAGTATCTGTATCGCCGTAAGTGGCTGCTGAAGAAGCGTATAGGAATGGAATCTCGCGATCTAAACAGTAATGAAGCAGCTCTTTAGAGTACTCGTAGTTGTTTAGCATCATGTACTTACCATCCCACTCAGTCGTTGCAGAGCAAGCACCTTCGTGGAAAATTGCCTCAATCGGACCAAAATCATCGCCCGCCATAATTTGGGTCAGAAAGTCGTCACGATCCATGTAATCTGTGATGTCCAGATCAACTAAGTTCTTAAATTTTTTTCCATTTTTTAGGTTGTCGACAACCAGGATATCGTTAATACCAGCTTCGTTTAGTGCTTTAACAATGTTGCTGCCGATCATGCCAGCGCCACCAGTTACGATGATCATAGAACTTCCACCATAGATTAAAATTTTCTCTGGAATTCTAGCAAGAAACGAAAAGTAGCGCTATTGGAAGCAGGAAGATAGGTTTTAGTCTTCTATGACTCAGTATCTAGATATGAAAAAGGGAGCCGCAGCTCCCTTGATTACTTTATTATTCCACATCCGAACGGTTAGGTCTTTGGTACCAAGGATTTCGTTCGTCGGTTAACTCAATTAAGCTGTATTTGCGGCCGAGCTTCTGCCCTCCGTCACGAGTAAGAGGCTGCCAACTAAAGTTCGCACGATTGCTACTTGGCTTAACGGTCATGATGTCAAACGGAATCGACAAGTAGAAACCTTTAGTAAAGCTACCTTCACCAAATTCGTCCGCAGACAAGTCTGTAAATGAGGCAAAGGCGCCAGCAATTACGCCACTCTTGAACTGCTTAGAAACATTGATTTGTGTACCAACATCGCCAGCTAGGAACTGACCAACATCGACTTGGATCATCAAATCTTGCAGGAATTCCCATTGAGGGTAGTAGTAACCAGATACAAAACCAGTGAATCCTTTATCAATAACTTGGAACGGACGTCCATATTCTGGCACGTTTTGCCATTTCTCATCGTAAACACCGAAGTAACTTTGTGGATCACGTTGAGAAATTACGTTGACGTCAGCGCCAATCGCCCAGTTAGCTCCTTGTGGTCGGTAAAGAAACTCGGTACCGACTCCAGCAAACATGCTCTCCAGATAACCCGCGTAGAATTGTTGATCCATGGTATCGGAATACTCTTGGAACCAAGTCAATTGTAAGTTTGACATGGTTATAGCATGTTCATTTTGGTAAGCGCGGAACATGGTACGAACGCGAGGAACAGTAGTACCATCAGGTGGAGTTACATAGTTAAACTTATCGTAGTTGTTATACCAATCCCAGTACAACGAGCCGCCAATTTCAAGGTTGTCCGTCAGCCAGTATGAGGCATTACCGCTTAGCCCCACACTAAAGAGGTAGAAATCTTCTGCGTTACCGAGAGTTTGAACAAGCTTCGGTGCAAAGCCCCAATCAAAACGTTCAAAACCATCATAGACAGATTCTCCACTTGGCTTATTGTTAGCTTTTGCGGTTGCATCTTCTATTTTGGGGTTGATGTAATTAACTTGGGCAAAGTCGCGATATTTCTCCTTGGAAATAATCGTTTGTTCGCCGACTAAGCCTCGGCTACGTTCATTGATCGCATAGGTATCAATACTTTTAGGCATTTCATTATGAAGTACAGCCGCCGCTTTTTCATGTGCCTCTGTACGGTCACGATATTTCTTCTGTTCACCAACGACAGTTACGGTGTTGTCATCAACATAAATGCGCGTGTTTTGGTAACCTGCAATTTTGTCTAAATCTTCTGTTACACGCTCCCAGTCAACATCAGACAGTTCTTCTGGCTGATTGCTTTCTACTTCTGGCGTAGGTGTGTCTCGCCAAAAAGATGGCATGTCATTGAAATTAGTGTTTAGTGTTAAGCCTGCGACCAAAGTGTCGCCGCGTTCATAGCTTAAACGAAAATCAGCCATTCCTAGACGATAGAGCACACCAAAGTTCCAAGGAGTATGTGGTGTCATGTCCACGCCACCTTTTACCACAGGGAAGTCTTCGCTGTAATCATTGCTATCGTATTCGAGTTTAAAGCGTAATGGTGCATGTAAGGTTTGATATTCAACACCACCAAACAATGCAGTTGGTCCTTTAAATGCTCTATCAAAGTTAGTTGTGCCACCTGTATCTAAATAGTCAGAGGGGCGTTCACAAAATCGATCTGACAATTTACAAGTCGGGTTAGAGATGTTGTCACGAGTGCCTAGCGACCCCCAACCAATACCAAAAGTAAAATCAAAGGTCCCTAGCTCAGAGTTGGAATACCGCTTCGTAGCTGCGATGTATTCTCCATCGAATAAGCCGGTACCAGCAAAGTCTCGAACACCCAGTGATAGCTCAGGAATATACTGAGATTCTTTTAGCAATCGAATTTTAAAGTCAATACCTTTATCGGTATAGTTTGTATCTCCCGAGAAACTAGGATCCTTACTATAAAGCAAATCTCGCACCGAAGTATAACGAATGGTTGTTTCTAACCAAGGCATTAGTTGCAGAGTAACGTTGTAAAAAAGGTACTCATCACTACCGGTAACAGAAAAGTTGAATTCCCCTTCAGGAGCCATACGTCCTGTTGGCATCTGCATCAAGCCAACACCACCAAAATCAGATTGAGAAGGCTGTAACGAGGGAGCCTCAAAGGGTACTTCTTGAGCCCAAACCAATGCTGGGCCCATTAAAGAAAGGGTTAAGCTTTTTCTAATTGGTATCATTACGGTCTCTTTGTAGCATTTGGTATCAATTGAGTGAGTAGGCGGATTATATCTTGATCCATGTCAGACCGTTCAAGATCACCAAACGGTACATATACCAAGGTCAGAGGTGGTAGGTAATATTGTGTTGTTAACCAAGCTCCGTGATGTGGCTTAACTACGTGACCATCTGGGTAGATCAACACTGGTGGTGTTGATAATGCACCAATGTTACTTTTCAAATTCTCTATTTGCTTCTGCAAAGGGATGCCAGCTTGCCCTTTAATAGAATACACGCTATTCAAGTTTCCCAAGAAATACACTTTTTCTTCGCGCAGAGGGCTTGCGAGCAGGAGATTGCCGCGCAACAGTGGGTTGTCGAATTTATTTAGTCGAATTTTATCAACATCGATCGCAGACAGTAAGCGTGGTGCAAAGCTTTGCTTCTGAATGAATTTATAGAATGGATGTGCAACCAAATTATGTTGAATCATTTGATTGAGTACTGTGCTCTTTAAAGCGGTAGAGTTTTTTTCGGCGCGTTCCGATTTGTCAAACAAAGTGGTACCAAGAGAGTATTGCAGAGACACGCTTTGCTCCTTAGCAAGTGCTAACAGGCTTTCTAAACGAGTCGGCTCTTGGAATTGTAGCTGTTTGCCTACTCCTAGCAATTCAACATTTAATGGTTGCATAGCAGAGGTTTCTGTTTGAGCGAAGCTAGGCATACTCAAAAGCGGCATGACCAAACCGAGTAATGTTAGTAGTTGCTTGCTCATGATTTGCTATATCCCTTCAAAATGGTTAACTCAACCGGAATCATATTTGGTCCTAAGTATTGTAAGGTTTTGATAACCTGACCTTGCTCGTTTACCCAATAGTAGTTTTCGACTGATTGAGAAAGGCTGTTAAACTCAACAACTTCTTTATATACGTCGGTCATCGTGTTGGATATAGGGGTTGTTAACGTTTTTTGGCCTGAGTAAGAACGCGTTACATTTGCTGGAAAACCATAACGGTATTGTGTTGCCCAGTCGTATGAGAGTGCAAAGTTGACAGAGGCTGAATCAGAAGAAAAATCTGGCACATCACCATAAATACCCGCTAAGTCCCCATTCTGTAGACCTATCGTTTTGACTATATGCCCATTCTCCGTAACGATCATAGCTTTGTCAGCACTTACCCATTTCAGTTGTATTTTTCCATTGAGAGGATTTCGCTCTGCAAAAGCTAAAACAACAAATACCTGTTTTTGATTCCCAAGTTTTAAATAGGCACTGGCATAAGGAACGGCATTTATTTCTTCAGGGGTCATCTCTACATCGATGTAGTTACCGTACGCTTCTTGAACGGTTGCTGAAACATCATTGAACTTTTGTGTACAACCAAAGAGTAAGGCGAATAGCGGAAGAGTGAGAAGTGGGCGTATCCATTTAGACGTTCGGAAGATATTCATTATTCCCTCTTACAAATAAAATCGCCCTGAGTCATTCAGGGCGATTATCTTCTATCTACAAAACGAAATTAGTTAGTAGAAGTAGAAGTAGAAGTAGATGTTGAAGTAGATGTTGAATCGCTATCTGACGCTGCAACTGCCACTACAGTTACTGCTGCAGCTGCACCTACTGCTACGGCTGTTGTACCTGTTGCAGATGCAGACGCTGCGCCTGCTGAACCTGCTTCTTCTGCTGCAAATACAGTTGATGCGCTTAGAGCCATAAGAATAGCTAGAGCTGTATTCTTCATTATTAATCCTTGTGTTAACTAGTTTTAAAACATCGATGTTTGAAACTCTATTTAGAGTTCCAATTCATATTCTAGTTAAAAGTTGGGCAGACTGTAAATAGTTTCTTATAAAAGGTTTTTTTGTTGTATTTATGAAACAGTTGGTTTTTTTACCAAACAATTGCGTGCAGCTAATTAATTGGAAAATTGCGAATATGCTCCATTGAGTATACTCTTCCGCGGGTGTGGACTTGCCTCAAAGGAGAGTTATCTTGTACCCTAGTACGCACTTCAAAGGGGGCATTCACTGTGGGAGAAGCTGATGAGCAAGTCCAGAGTACACCGAGTGCTCAAAGCATCTTATTTGCCAAAATACATACGTGTTATGGATAACGTGTTTAACCATAGGGCGGTAGCGTGCGTAAAAATGACAAAACATCTATTTTTCAGACATAAACATCTCTTTATTTCTCTAGTGTCCATTACAGTGCTGAGTGCATGTGCGAGTAAACCTCGCCACGTTAAGGCAGATCTTCCACTTGTTACGCAAGAGTCATCTTCGATAGAAATGATGGAGGAAGTTCCAGAACAATATTGGGGATATTTGAACAGACCTGAACTGGTGTCTATATCGCATCCAAATTATCATGTTGCTGTTGGGCCGATTTATTTCTCTGCACTGGGCCTATACTGTCGAGAAGTGAACATTGACTCCACTTCTAATGTAGTGTGCTCGATAAAGTCAGATAAAAACAATACCCCAAATACTTGGTATTGGGTCAATGGGCTTGTTAAAGATAAACTAGAGAAAAAGCTTTAAAAATGATGAAGATGACAAATAAAGCACCTCAATGGCTAGTTGCAATTACAAGCTTTGCTTGTATCAATTCAGCTTTCGCGCTTGATAGTAACAATTTAAACCTCAATGCAGCTAATCCTACGTTTTCTTCCTCTGGAACTTTAAACCAATCTCAGACGCCACCCAACGAGAAACTCTCTGCTGGTTCATTTAATAAAGAGAACAGAAATAATCTTCTTTTGCCAGGTGAGGTGGATGTTAGACAATTACTCCCTTCCTCTGGAGAAGAACTACCACCTCCTTATGCAGCAAATATTTTTGCTGGTGGTTATGAGACTGAAAGAGCTGATGGTTTGAATGATAATTATCTCGTTGCGGCTGGGGATAAGATTAACATCTGGCTGTGGGGAGCTGTAAATTACTCTAATGTTGCTACGGTGGACAATCAAGGAAATATCTTTATACCAGAAGTTGGCCCGATTCATGTCCTTGGAACAAAAGCTAGCCAAATCAACGAGCTTGTGACAAAAAAAATTAAAGACGTTTATACCACTAACGTAAACGTGTATGTGAATTTACTTACTGCGACGCCAGTTAGTGTTTTTCTAAGTGGGCCAGTCATTAGACCAGGGCAATACGCTGGAATGGCCTCTGATTCAATACTTTATTTTCTTAAACGTGCTGGCGGTATTGACTCTGAACGTGGCAGTTATCGAGAAATTCAAGTTCTACGAAATGGTAAAATCATAATCAATGTTGATCTCTATGATTTTATGCAATCTGGAGTTATGCCACAAGTTAGCTTTAAAGATGGTGATGTTATCTTGGTTACACCACAGAAAGCTGCTATCACAGTATCCGGAGGGGCTCGCAATCCCTTTCGCTTTGAACTGGAAAATTCTAGTGAATTAGGAGAAAAGTTAGCGGCTTATGCAAAGCCGCTCGCAAAAGTTTCGCATGTTGGAGTTGTTGGGAATCGAATTGATGGGCCATTCTCACGTTATATGACTTACCAAGATTTCCTGAGGTTTGAATTACGAGACGGGGATAAAGTTATCTTCAATGATGATTTACACGCTCAAGTCATAGATGTTCAGGTTTCTGGTAGCTACTTAGGACCATCTTACTTTGCTGTTACAAAAGGCACTAAGTTACATGATTTGCTGAATAATATTCCCATTGATCCAATGCTTACAGATTACCAATCTATTTATATATTGAGAGATAGCGTTGCGAAAAAGCAAAAAGAAATGATTGATGAGTCTCTTAATCGGCTAGAAAGAAGTATTTTTACTGCACCAGCGTCTTCAGATGGAGAAGCTGTAATCAGAGCAAAAGAAGCAGAAATGGTACTTCAGTTTACTGAACGAGCTCGTAAAGTTCAGCCGCTAGGGAAAGTCATCGTTTCTGAACATGGTCTTGTAGCTAATATATTATTAGAACAAGGTGACCAAATTGTCATTCCAAACAAAACAGATCTAATTCAAGTGGGGGGTGAGGTTTTGATGCCACAAGCGCTCGTTTATAACCCTAATGCCACTATCGACGACTACATTGCGTGGGCCGGTGGTTTCACTGATAGGGCCGAGGATCAGCGTATAGCAGTTGTGCGAGCAAACGGCCTGGTTGAATTTGATAGTGGGAAACCCATACAAAAAGGTGATCAAATCTTAGTTTTACCTAAAGTTGACACTAAAACAATGCAGGCAGTTAAAGATATTACGCAAATCATTTACCAAATTGCTGTAGCAGCAAATGTAGCGATAAACTAACCTATGAAAACTGATCATATAGTGTTATCGCTAGATCCAATGTACTCGCCACTACACGAGAAAATAGCGGGGATATTGGGAAAGAAAAGGTATGCAGTTACTTCCTGTTTATCAAAAAAAATCTATCTACCTACTTTCAAGCAGTTTCTAGCAGTTAATATGATCGCAGCAGTGAGTAAGGAGCAAGCGCAGCCTTATCAAGAAAAAATATCTTTACTTCGAACATACCATCATGCTTATGTTCAAAAAGTAGAAGGCCGGACTCTCAGTAATGAGGAGTTGAACTATATGGCTAGGTTTTACGTGGCGCTTAAATGTTTTGTTATAGAAAAAGATATCAGTCTCGTTTTACTGCATAATGATGCTAGGTGGTATCACGCTGTGGCAATTGATGTATGCAGGGAGTTGGGTATAAATTATTTGGTTACAGAGCAGGGGCTTATTCGACCATTTACAACTGTTATCGATCCCCAAGGTGTTAATGCCAACAGCAAGATAGATTTTAAAATATTTAATAATGATGTTCAACACACCCCAAAAGAGCGGGGGAGTTTTACACCAAAAGATACTCATGACTCAATAAAGTCGATGTTTTTTTTCTTTATTTTTTTATTGGGTTTTGCTTTTGAACGTATAAACAAAAACCGAACAATTATCCGCTATATGCATAATAGCTATAGTTTGAAAAAGTATTTCAAACGTATTGCGAACAAACTGATTAAGAGAAAAAAGGGAACATTAGTACCTTCATTAAGTTCTCATGGTTCCATTCTACTACTACTCCAGTTGGAAAATGACTCACAGTTTCTACTGCATAGTCCTTTCAAGTCTAATCAGGAGGTTATCAACTTGGTCGCAGATTTGGCCAAGTTGGCAAAAGTGAAGTTAGTAGTTAAGCGTCATCCCTTGGACGATAAAGAGTATCAACTTGATGACAATACCTATTATGTTGATGGGAAAATAGCAGAGCTGGCAGGTTCTGCTGAAATTGTATTTACTATCAACTCTAGTTCAAGCATTGAAGTTTTAAAGACCGTGACTCCATTAATATTGATGGGCGAGTCAATTTATGCTTATAAAGGGGTGGCCGTAGAATTCGATCCTAACCATCCATCCCAAGTGATGGTGCAAGCAAAGGCAGAGGTCGACTCCGTGACCAGACAAAGGTTTGTCCATTATTTGCATAACGAATACTTGGTACAGGGAGCTGGCTATTCGTTTTGCTCTAAGCACCTTAAGCACAAATTAGAGCAGATTTTAACTTAAAGACGGTATGTACACTGTTAGTTGGAGAGAGCACACTCATGAAAACACTTGATATCAATGACTACTATTCCATTTCGGGTGAACAAAAGCCGGTGTTGGAGTCGATTGTTGACACGTTTAAGCACCAGGCAAATGCATTGAATGAGATGGCTAATAGTATTGATTTTGAGCAATACCAAAAGGCTATTTCTTATATTATTAACTGCCAAGGTCATGTCATTGTATGTGGAATGGGTAAATCTGGTCACGTAGGTAAGAAAATTTCTGCCACATTAGCGTCGACGGGCACGCCAAGTTTCTTCTTACATCCAAGCGAAGCATTTCATGGTGATTTAGGGATGATCACTAAAGAAGATGTAATTGTTCTAATTTCTAACAGTGGCGAAACGGATGAAGTATTGCAATTGATTCCTTCGTTGAAGTCATTTGGCAATAAGATCATCTCTATTACCGGAAGACTTGATTCTACGATGAGCTGCAACTCAGATGCCACATTGCTACTAGCGCAGATCCAAGAATCTTGCCCTAACAATTTGGCACCAACCACTTCAACAACTCTTACTATTGCCTTAGGTGATGCGTTGGCCGTTGCGTTGATGAAAATGCGCCAGTTTATGCCAAATGACTTTGCTCGTTTTCACCCTGGAGGCTCTCTGGGCCGACGTTTACTGACTCGCGTGCGTGACGAAATGAACGCAGAAAACTTGCCATTAGTTGACGTGAGTGACTCTATGCCGTCGGTTATCATTAAAATGAACGAGGGTCGGAGAGGCGTAGCCATTGTTACTGAAAATGATCAACTGAAAGGTATCATCACTGACGGTGATTTACGCCGTGCACTGGCGAAAGAGACTGAATTTAATAGTTTAAAAGCCGGCGGTGTAATGACTGTTGAACCTAAAACTTGTTATGACACCGAAATGTTAGCAGATGCAGAGGAGAAAATGCGCCAGTTCTCGATCTCATCTTTAGTTGTTTTGGACGATGAGAGCAAGGTTGTCGGACTAATCCAAATCTTTAATATGTAATGAAAGACCTAAGACAGGCTTTAAGAGTGCAAGGGCGAGTCTTGTACGCCCTTATTTTGCGTGAAGCGCTCGGAAAATATGGTAAGAGTAGGATTGGTTATCTGTGGGCTTTATTTGAACCATTAACCCAAGTTCTTATCTTAGTAGCCATATTCTCCGCGTTAGGAAGGAAGTCACCAGTTGGAGGTGATTTGGCTATTTTTTTTACAACAGGAATAGTGCCTTGGCTTATATATAGCAATATCGCAAATAGATTATCGGGAGCCCTAGGGGCTAATCAAGCCCTACTTGCATATCCGCATGTTACACCTTTTGATGTTCTTATGGGGAGAGCTCTACTTGAATCGATTACTATGCTAGTTGTATTTGCCTTGATAATAATATCTCTACAGCTAGTAGGGAAAGCATTAGCGATTTATGATCTCTTTAATGTTTTAATGGGATTAATTACATTAGTTCTATTTTCTGTCGGCTTAGGAATGACTAACTCCGCAATTCGAATTTATTTTGATAGTTGGGACAAGTTGTTTAGTGCGATAAACAGGCCTCTTTATTTTATATCTGGTATTTTCTTTACAGCAGCTAGTTTACCTCCTCAAGCTAGAGAATATCTTCAGTGGAATCCATTGTTCCAATATGTTGAATGGGTTAGAAGTGGTTTCTTTTCTACTTATCAAAACGTCTATATAAATCATCAGTATGCTATATCCTGTTCTGCAGGAATGCTGTTGATAGGATTAGCATTAACGCAATATACAAAAGAGCAAGCACGTAACTTATGATTGAGCTGTTCAATGTTTCAAAGAGCTATAGTACTCCTAAAGGGAAAAAAGAAGTTTTGAAACCGTGTACTGTAAGCTTTCCTAAAGGCCGTAATATTGGTCTTCTGGGAGTTAATGGGGCTGGGAAATCAACTTTGCTAAGGATGATTGCTGGTTCTGAAGCGCCGACTACAGGAGTCATCAAGAGAAAAGTAAAAATGTCTTGGCCTTTGGGGTTTGCTGGTGGTTTTAACGGTTCACTTACTGGTGCTGAAAATTTAAGGTTTGTTAGTCGTATATATGGTGCAAATATTAAAGAGGTCACTGCTTTTGTCCGCGAATTTTCAGAGCTTGGCGATTATCTTGATATGCCAATTAGAAGCTACAGTTCTGGTATGAAAGCTAGGTTAGCTTTTGGGTTATCAATGGCCATGGACTTTGACTGTTATCTGGTTGATGAAATTACCGGAGTTGGTGATAGAAGGTTTCAAGAGAAGTGCCGAGTGGAATTTAAAGATAGAAGTGAGAAATCTAGTTTAATTATGGTATCTCATAGTATGCCTACGTTAAAAGAGCACTGTGATATGGGATTAGTATTGTCGGATGGGGTACTAACCTTTTTCGAAGATATTAACGAAGCGATCGATAAATATCTAACATTATCAAAATGAAATTAAATAAAAAACACAAAACGATCTTAAATAAGTTCTGGAAAAATAGAAATAATAAACAAAGAAGTTTCATTTTATTCGTGTTACTTCCTACATTTATATCACTTGTTTATTATACATTTATAGCCTCAGGGCAATATGTTGTTGAAGCTCGGTTTTCAGTTAAAGGGAACGAAATGCAACAGATTGATTTACTGAGCGGCATTGCAGGAATTCCTTCTCAAGGTGGAAGTTCAACAGACTCTTACATAGTTCAAGATTATATCCATTCTTTAGATATGGTCAGAGAGGTTAATAAAAGAGTATCTTTACAGCAAGTGTTTAATCATCCAGATGCTGATTGGATGTCATCTTTAGGGAAACAGCCAACTCAAGTAGAGATGTTGGCTTATTGGAATAAATTTGTCACTGCCTCTTATGACCCTACAACGACAATAATCACACTTAAAGTTAGAGCATTTTCTCCGCAAGATGCTAAAAATCTATCAACGGCAGTTCTTTACCAAAGTGAGATCCTAGTAAATAACTTATCTGAGCAAGCAAGAAAAGACGATCTCCTCTTTGCTGAAGAGGAAGTGAAAAGAGCAGAAAAGAGAGTTGCGAATGTACGAGCTTTGATGAACGAATTTCGGACTCAAGCTCAAGATCTAGATCCAAAACAGACTGCAAGTTCTAAAATGATGCTGATAGGCGAGTTGGAGGCTCAACTGGCAAAGACGCAAGCTGAACTTAGCGCTTTGACTAGTTACATGGATCCTAAAGCTCCATCAGTTATTAATTTAACTCGAAAGGTAAATGCATTAACCCAGCAGATCCAAAATGAGAAAAATTCTATCGCAGGAGATACGGATACACAGCCTGCACTAAGTGGTGTATTTGCAGACTATGAGCCTTTGGTTGTTGAACGAACATTTGCAGAAAAAGCTTACACATCTTCATTAGCTTCTTTAGAAGCCGCTCGCGTAGAAACCTCCAGAAAACACCGTTATCTAGCAACTTTCGTTGAGCCAACCCTTCCGGATGAGGCATCGGAGCCTCAGCGACTGCGTTCAATCATTACTGTATTCTTGGCAAGTTTAATCAGTTGGGCGATTGGCTTACTTGGATTAGGGATTATCCGAGAGCATATTGGTTGGGTTTAGTGCTTGTTTACCACTTGTAGCTTTAGCGAGAAAAAAGGATATGAACTTTAGAGAGTTTGTAAGAAGTAAGGAAATAAAGAAGCATGGGCGTAGCTATGTGTACATTGAAAGAAATGAACACTTAATAATTGTAATGAGCGCCCATAATCAAGGCGAAAGGTATATGTCTATAAAAACCTTCTACGAGGGGACTAATTATAGTTTACTTTTCTTAAATAACCCTGAAAACTCATGGTACTTGGATGATAATGATTCATATGGAAAAATTATTCAAGAAATAGCAGAAGATTATGATTCAAAAAATATAATTTTTTACGGTTCTTCCATGTCGGGCTACTCCTCAATACTTTTTGCTTTAAGATTTAATTGCAATGCACTTTCTGTTAACCCTCAGATTAACTTGGATCTATCCTATGACATATGTTGGGAAGAGTTAAGAAATAGTTTTGACAAGATTTCATCGCCAAAAATAGCGCTGGAAAAGTATTGCTTGAATCACTGGAAAGATTCAGTAGTGTATATTCTACATGGGCACAACCCATTAGACAGGGAAAATGTTGACCTATTTGCTCGAGCTCGCTCCGATAACAAAAAACTAATACTTAACACACTCGACTATGATGAACATGATAACTACATTGGAAATAATGTGGATGTTTTAATAGAAACTTGTGAGATTATTTATCAGTTCAGGAAGATAAAGTCAGTCGCTCTAAACGAAAAAAATACCAATAAAAACAGAAGAAAGAATATAAATCTCGATTTGGAAAATAGTTCTAGATTGAGAAATTATCATAATAATTCGATAGTGTGGCATGAGAGAAGTAGTTACGAAAATAATCTGGAGCCTATTCATTTTTCAGATATAGGTTTGTATGACTCTAATGGAAAACTATCAGGAGCACTTTGTTATTTTAACGGCAGGGATTGGGAGCTGATATCTCCGAAGCTAGATTCAAAGTACAATTTATTAAAGAAACAGAATTTTAATTTAGACATTATACCTACTAAATTGATAAATAATGAGAAGTTCTATCAAGATTGGTGGTCTAGAGTTGAAAATGATTCAAATATTGAAGTAAAAGTAAATAACGAAGAAGCGGTTTTAAATATTCGTAATGTGAATAGCAAAAATACGTATATTTCTACACATCCAGATAAGGAAAGTTTTCTTAATGATATTTCTACGAGTAGTAAGTATTTGACATTTTTTGCTGATATATCAGTTGAACAAGGTTCTGCTTTCTTAACTTTAGGAGGCAGGACAAAAGAAGAGTATTTTCACTCCAACTCTAAGTCGGTTAGTTCAAGTGATTATACCCACGTTTATACTAGTGAGATATTTTCTAATGTCTATCTAGACCACAAAGACTTCGTTTATTGTAGAGTGTTTTTAAGCCCAGATTTAAAGGATAAAACTGTTAAAGTTAAGAATCCAATTTTAGTTGAAGGCTACTTCCCAGAAGGTTTAATTTTTTAAGATGAAGATCGTAAATCACGTTATGAGTCAAGATATTCATAGTAATATCTTGACATCTTTTATTGAGTATTTGTCCAAGTCAGACCCTGAGGATCAGCATATAACGTCAGTAGATCCGATTGAGGATGCTGATATATATCACTATCATCGACCTCACTTAGAAAAAAAACTAATGTCTAACAGTGTCGTTACGGTGCATCATGATTTGATGGAAAATGATCCTTGGCTTTCGTTACCAAAATTTCTTAAAGTTTATAGAGATGCTAGTGCTGTTGTTTGTTTGAATAATATCCAAAAGGAAATTCTTTCAAAGCATAACATTGACCATACTTTTGTTATTCCGCATGGCTATAATAAAGATATATTTTGTGATTCATTGGAAAAGATTAAAAAAGATAAAATCACATTGGGATTAATATCGAAGCGTTATGGTCGACGTGTTAAGGGGGAGGCATACTTTTTAGAACTCATCAAACGATTAGATAATCAGCGATTTGATTTTATCTTAGTTGGCGATGGTCGCAGCGAAGAATATTTTCTTTTAAAAGAATATGGTTTTGATGTTAAGGTATATGAATCCCTACCCTACAGAGTCTTTCAGAGTTTGTATCAGAACATCGATATTTTATTAATGCTAAGCTGCTTTGAAGGTGGGCCAGCTAACGTTCCTGAAGCTATAGTATCATCAACTCCAATAGCGGGTTTTCCAATTGGTATGATTCCTGATTTTGTCAAAGACATGGTGAATGGCGTAATATTATCGGGAGATGCAGAAGAGGACACTGATAAGTTAATGGAGCTGGCTTTAAATCGTAATGAGTTTGAGAAGCTGCTTGAAAATACAAAGTTGTACGCAAATACTGCTCCTACATGGGAAGCTGTCGCTGAAATGTATAATGAAGTTTATAATGATATGGTAGCACGATAGTATGAAAGCAAAGATTTTATTTTCAGATAACCTTCATTTTCACAAGCGCAACTTTAAGTCATTAATTGAAGCAGTTGAAAACCAAAACTATGATGTTGAGTATAATCAAGAGTATAAGGATTGGATGGCATTATATGGAGATTATACGAATAAGTTTAGTAGCTTAAGTGGATATTATAACCTGTTAGAAAGGTTAGATAAAAAAGAGTTATTTTGCTATGAAGTGAGAGGCGTTAATGTCTATGAGGTTGCCAGAGCTGAGTTGCTTGCTTATATCATACCTGTGAAGGAACTGTATAAGTCTGATTTAAGTGACGATGTTCGCGAAGTGTACAGTTATATATATGATAATTGCAAGGAAGAATTGTTATTGAATATGTCTGCTGCTTTATTTTGGTTGGATTTTTGGTATAATAAAGTAGTAGTAAACAAGAAAAAATATACGCATGTCTTTACTTTTTCTGGATCCAATATTTACTCTAAAGCATTAATTAAAACATGTCAAAGCACCATTAGTCGAGTGTTTGTAACAGAGACGTCTTTAACGGGTAATGATTATTACATTGAAGAGAAAAACTCTCATCTGGCTAATAACTCAGACATTAAACTTTTAGCAGTAAAAAGAAAACACTTAGATGCTTTGAATAATGATAATTCACCTTACAATACACGAATTAAAGCAATAAATAAACTAAATCTATCCAAGAATAAAAATGTTACGCAACCATATTCCGAACTAGATGATGTTAAGTTCGACAATGAGAATAAGTTGGTGACCATTCTTGGTCAGGTAGTCAATGATTACTCTGTAATTGAAACGAACTTTGGTTATTTGTCGACAGTTCATGTTTATAAGCTTTTGATAAAAGAGATTGTTGAAAATACAGATTATAATATTGTTTTCAAGTCACATCCTTGGGAGGAAAACAAAACTAACTGTGAATTTGATATTACATATCAAGAAATCGTTAAATTTATCGAAAGTGAAATTTCAGATAAAGAACGTATTAAGGTTATAAAAGATTATGACATTGATATGTTGTTGAAAGAATCTGAGCATGTAGTGTTGTTGAACTCACAGTCAGGCATAGAAGCTGCTAGGCATGGAATTAAACCTGTCATCTTGGGTAACGCTTTTTATAGTGGTTTTGGTTTTACATCCAATTGCCGTAGTATACAAGAAGTATTAAATGTTCTGACCACTACTCGCGGGTCTTTGACATTGGAAGAATATGATAATTACGAGTTATTCTTGACTCTCTACATTGAGAAGCACTTATTTAGTGTTAATCCATCTGGTATGAAGAAAGTAATAAACGAAGTCTTTACGCCGTATCATAAAATTCCATTTGTTACAAAAGCGAAACCAGTAAAAGAAGTGATCAAGGAAAAAGGCGAAATCGACGTAGAGCATTCAGCTGTCGTTGAGGAGTTAGTTGAGCTGTCTGCTGCAAGTCAGATAAAAAATGGTATCGTTTACTTTTTTACAGACTTCGACAAATTTAAGAAAAAACTAAAGAATAAGCTTTAGTTAAGTGGAATACCATTAAAACTATGTGTAATAGGGCAGTAGTGCTATCAAGAGGAATCATCCGTATTTCGAACCTGACTAGTTTTTTAGGTTCAAAGGTTGTTTTACCCATTTTTCGGCGGCTGTACAACAGCAACGCTGTTGTCGGCTGGGGCTTTAAACACACCGCAAAGCGAGCCAGAGATTATGCTGAAAAACATGCTCTCCCTTACGTTGCACTGGAAGATGGTTTTCTTCGTTCTATTGGCTTAGGGGTTGCGGGTGCGCAGCCTCTGAGCCTAGTCGTAGATGATGTCGGCATCTATTACGATGCAAGGCAGCCGTCGAAACTTGAAATTTTGATCAAAGAAAGTGAAGGTTTAGGCTCTGACGAGCTTGTGCGCAGTCGCTTATGTATTGACGCGATTCGCCAGTATCGACTCTCGAAATACAATCAAAACCAGCGAGATGATAGCTTACTAGAAGAAAAACCCAACGTATTGGTGATTGATCAGACCCTAGGTGATGCTTCTGTTGAGGGCGCGCAAGCCTCGCAAGAAACATTTGTTGACATGCTTAAACAGGCAGTTGAGGAAAATCCAGACGAAACAGTTTGGGTGAAAGTTCACCCTGATGTTGTGCATGGAAAGAAGAAAGGTTTTCTTTACCCTCTGCCATTTGAGCACCCGAATATTCGGGTGCACACGGAAAAAGTAAACCCTTGGGACTTTTTAGACAGCGTTAAAAGTGTCTATACCGTTTCCAGTTTGATGGGATTCGAAGCGCTCTTAGCCGGGGCGAGTGTTCATTGTTTTGGTGTGCCGTTTTACGCCGGGTGGGGGTTGACTAACGATAGACAACAATGCCCTCGCAGAAACGTTGATCGTTCACTGGAGCAGTTATTTTATGCAGCATATATACAATATGCACGCTATGTAGATCCTATTCTTGGGGAACGGTGTGATATTGAGCGTATTATCAGTTATATGGCGGATACACTCAAAGTTATGGCAAAACCTTCCAGAACAGTTTCTATATCAAAATTGTCGTGGTGGAAACAACGATGGATTGGTGACTACCTGAAAGCCTGGCGGTTTGAGAAGGTGAGTTCCGAAGCGGAAGAAATGCTGCGCTGGGGGCGGGGGTCGTTGGATGATAACAGCTATTGTATTGAAGATGGTTTTATTCGCTCCGTAGGGTTAGGGGTGCATTTTAATCGTCCGGTATCTCTTGTGTGCGATTCGCGTGGTATTTACTTTGATGTCCGAGAGCCCAGCGACTTAGAGTACATGTTGGAAAATCAGCAGTATAGCGATTGGGACTGCGTACGTGCGCGTGCGCTGATAACTCAACTGCTGGCGGCTAATCTGACTAAATACAATGTTGGTAGCGATTGCGACGTCTCTTTGCCTCAAAATCGAAAAATCATTTTGGTTCCGGGCCAGGTAGAGTCTGATGCGTCAATCAAGTATGGCTCACCGGAGATCTATCACAACGAGACGCTTCTTAAAGCTGTAAGGACGGCGGAGCCGGATGCCTACATTATTTATAAGCCACATCCCGATGTTTTGGCTGGTCAACGAGATAACGGTAACTGGCAGGGCGATTTCACACGCGCGGCCGACCATGTCGAAACGCAGGCCTCAATGGCAAGCTTATTAGAAATGGTCGATGAGGTTCATACCATGACGTCCTTAACCGGGTTTGAAGCGCTGTTGAGAGGTAAGCGCGTCACCTGTTACGGCTTACCATTCTATGCGGGGTGGGGGCTTACCAATGATAAGCTGATTTGCGCAAGAAGAACGCGTTCTCATTCGGTCGAAAGCTTGGCTTACTTTGCCTTGATAGAATACCCGACTTATGTGGACCCTATTACGCGTAAAACGATGACAGCAGAACAGGCGGTGACTCGTGTAGCACAAATGAAAGCTGGAAAAGTGCAAGTCAAAGATACCAAGTTGCAGTTGTTACTTGCGATGAAGAAAGCTAAAAATACGCTCAAGCGATTTATCCGATCTTAGATCTGCTTCTTATATCTAATCAACGTCACTCACAAAGATGGAACGTTAATGTCTAATATTCATATTGTTATTCCAGCTCGCTTCGGTTCAAGCCGATTGCCTGGCAAACTAATGCTGGATCTGGTGGGTAAGCCAGTGATTGCCCATGTTGTAGAGCGTGCCCTGACCCTGACAGACTCGGTCTACGTAGCGACAGATAATCAAGATATTTTTGATGTTGTCAGTCACGCTGGTGCAACCGCGGTCATGACCTCGGAGAAACACAATTCCGGCACCGATCGCTTAGCTGAGGCGGCGAACAAGCTAAACTTTGCTGATGATGACATCGTGGTAAACCTTCAAGGAGATGAGCCATTGATGCCGATCGCGCTGTTACGACAAGTCTCAGCCCTGCTTGATGCCCATAGTAACGCTGGCATTGCGACACTAATGCAGCGCATTAAGCATGTAAAAGATTTTATCAACCCTAACGTGGTAAAAGTAGCTCAAGGCGAAAGATGCAAAGCTCTTTACTTTAGTCGAGCTCCAATTCCTTACCCGCGTGATGAATTCTCTACTGAAATAGCTGAATTGCCACAAGGCGACTATTTCCGACATATCGGTTTATATGCCTATCGAGTAAAGACGTTAAAAGCGATTACTCAACTTACTGAGCATCCTCTTGAGTCTTTAGAGAAACTGGAGCAGTTACGTCCGTTAGCTCACGGCGTCGAAATCGTCATTGATGAGGCAAGTGAGGAGCCTGAGCACGGTATTGACACTCTTGAAGATTTAGAACGTGTTCGTCATGTTCTACTAGCTAAATAAATATATTCATTAAGATAAAAACGGAAACCCCAATGAACCAGAAAACCGTAAATATCGGTCATATTGAAGTTGCGAATGACAAACCATTCACTCTATTTGGTGGTATGAATGTCCTAGAATCGCGTGACTTAGCGATGCAGATTTGTGAGTACTACGTAAAAGTAACGGAAAAGCTTGGTATTCCGTATGTTTTCAAGGCGTCATTTGATAAAGCGAATCGTAGCTCTGTGCACTCTTATCGTGGTCCAGGTCTTGATGAAGGGATGAAAATTTTCCAAGAGTTGAAAGATACATTTGGTGTGAAAATTATCACTGATGTTCATACCGAAGCTCAAGCACAGCCAGTTGCTGAAGTGGTGGATGTGATTCAGCTACCTGCCTTTTTAGCTCGTCAGACAGATCTTGTAGAAGCGATGGCTAAAACTGGTGCGGTGATCAACGTCAAGAAACCCCAGTTTATGAGCCCGGGCCAAGTAGGCAATATTGTAGAAAAGTTTGGTGAGTGTGGTAACGATCGTATCATACTGTGTGAACGTGGTGCTTGTCATGGTTATGATAACCTAGTTGTTGATATGCTTGGCTTTGGAGTAATGAAAAAAGCATCGCAAGGTAGCCCAATCATTTTTGATGTGACGCACTCATTGCAAATGCGAGACCCTTCTGGTGCCGCGTCAGGCGGACGCCGTGAACAAACGGTTGAGTTAGCCCTTTCTGGTATGGCAACCGGGATTGCTGGTTTGTTTATGGAAGCTCACCCTGAACCGAATAAAGCAAAATGTGACGGCCCGTCTGCGTTCCCGTTGGCAAAACTAGAGCAGTTCTTATCTCAGGTTAAGCAAGTCGATGACCTAGTTAAGAGCTTTAGTGCAATTGATATCAAATAATCACTAGTTTTGATTTTTAAACGTTGTCTAATCGTCACATAACTAAGTTTGGCTTTGTTTAAAACTAGCTATTTATAAAAGCAAGCGCATTTGAGCTTGCTTTTTTGTATAAAATCTAATTCAAGAGAATTTATTTGATATACAATTAGTAGGTGATTTTGATAAACGCAGGAACTAATGCCTGTTAGATCACAAATCGCGTGCAAGCAAATCTAGCTCAATCGGCTGATTTAGTGAAAGCCGCAAAATGTTGCTTATAACTATACTTATCACAACGGAACTTGGTTTGATCTCTCTTGTTTTACTTACTGTCAGTGTGTCTTTTATTAGCTTGTTTACTTTCAGGAAGCTTGCTCTTGCCCATGACTTCGTCGATAGACCATCATGTCGTAAAAAGCATATTGGAGATGTACCTGTAATAGGTGGTTTGTCCCTCTTTGTCACGATTACTTTAGCAAGTACGTTTGAAGGACAACTTTTGCCAAATCAGCAGGACTTTCTTGTATGTGGTCTAATACTGACTATTATCGGCACAATAGATGACAAGTTAGACATCAGCGCTTCTTTCAGGCTCTGCGTCATTACCGTCATATCCGTTTGGCTTACCCTTGGTGAAGGGATTGCGCTTACAGAGCTTGGCAATCTATTTGGATTTGGGGTGCTCAACGTAGGTAGTGCAAATGTTTTACTAACAACGATTGCAATCATTGGTTGTATTACAGCATTCAATATGGTCGATGGAATTGATGGTTTATTGGCGTCTTTAGCATCAGTCACATTTTTAGCTTTAGGGTTTATGTTTTACCAAGCCGGAGAAGTAAAGCTAACAATATTCTGTTTTATCTTTGTGCTTTCCATGTTCCCGTACATATTGTGTAACCTAGATCTGATCCCTAAGCGCTCATTTAAGGTATTTATGGGAGACTCAGGAAGCTTTCTGATTGGTTTTACCATTGTTTGGTTACTAATACACAGCTCGCAAAGCATTTCGAATGAGGTGCAAGCTATTTTAATGAAGCCTGTTACGGCCTTATGGTTAATTGCTGTTCCTTTAATGGACATGGCAATGGTCATGCTACGTCGTTTAAGGAAGAAACAGTCTCCCTTTAAGGCTGATCGTTTACATCTTCACCACATATGTATGCGGTTGGGTTTGTCATCGCGACAAACTTTAGCATTCATTACCTTCTGGGCGTTATTGTTTGCTGCGTTTGGAACTCTAGGGCAGGTGTTTCAGGTGCATGAGCACGTCATGTTGATACTCTTTTTATTGGCATTTACATGTTATGTCTTCATCATTAGTTACATTTGGCGTATTACCTGCTGGATTAGAAAGCGATTTCAAATTGGTAAGACACATGTAACGGTAAGTAGCTGACGCTTATTTAACAACGGTAGAGCCTTTTGCTGTTAGGCTGGAATGTAGGGCTCTTTTTACTTTATTTTCACCATGAATCAAATGCACTTCTTTTGGCGGCGGATTAATTCCTTCTACAAATCGAATTAGATCAGATTGATCTGCATGAGCAGAATAGCCAGACATCGTATGTATTTGAGCTTTCACTTTAATTTTCTTTCCTTCGATATCAACCTTACTCGCCCCTTCTTGAATTTCTCTCCCTAGCGTTCCCTCAGCTTGATAGCCAGCAAACAGCACATCATTACGACTATCTGGTAACAACGCATTGAGGTAATTCACCACTCGACCACCTTCGCACATCCCAGAAGCCGCAACCACAATAGCTGGTTCAGGCGTGCTCGCCAGACGATTCACCAATCTCATATGTTCAGCATGAGTCTCAATCGTAATACATTGTTCAAACGCTAAAGGGTGACGATGCTGCTCAAAACGCTGCTTCGCTTCTTTACCCCAAAGCTTTTTAAAGCGCCGATAAGTCTTTGTCACCTTTCTTGCTAAAGGCGAATCAAGAATAATCGGTAGGGCTCCATGTAAAGACTCTTGGTACAAAAGCTGTTCAATATCGAATAACAGTTCTTGTGCTCTACCTACACTAAAAGCAGGAATAACAATCACACCACCATCTTCCAGTGCATGTTCGACAATAGAAAGCAGCCGAGCACTTCTACTTTTCACACTTTCATGGTGCTTATCACCATAGGTCGATTCAATAAACAAATAGTCCGCTTTTTCTGGCGGCTTAGGATCAGGAAGTAAAGGCGTATCACTTGGGCCGAGATCGCCGGAGAATACAATTACGTCATTATTTGAGAGTTTAAATTCCAAATAAGCAGAGCCTAAAATATGGCCCGCAGGTTGAAAGCGTAAATAAGCCAACCCCTTAAGAGGAAGCCATGTGTTGTACTGGCACGGTACCAATCGTTGCTTAATTAGATTTAAGATGTGCTGCCGTTGATGCTTGCCTAAACCCAGTTGTAGCTTTAATCCATCCTCTAGCATAAGAGGGACCAACTCAGCAGTAGCTTGTGTGCAGTAAATTTTGCCTTTAAAACCCGCAGCGAGTAACCACGGTAATCGGCCTATGTGGTCAATATGAGCATGAGTCAGCACCAGTGCTTTTACCTTGGCTAAGGAAAACTCTATCGCCATCGAACGGTCATGACGGCCTACCAATGCATCCTTACCCTGAAATAGCCCACAATCGATCAAAATGCTCCCGTGCTCGAGTTGCAGTTCGTGACAAGAGCCTGTCACCGTATTCTTCCCACCATGATGAAGTACTTTCATAACGATCTCCTTTTCATGAGCATCAATGTAATGAATTCAAGAAAGAAGAGGGAGAGGCAACCAGCCAGATAAACACAAAAGTAGGAGTCAAAATGCTAGGAGAGTGTCAAATGGTATTTTTAGTTGCACTAAACTGTGATGCATATTCCACATAGTCAACTTTTTGCATTTTGTCATAAATAAAAATGAATAAATGCGTATTATAAAACGCGTTTTAAGTAGGCAGAATTTACGATTTTCTGGTTAAACTGACAGTTTGCATTTTGTCCAGTTGTCATAAAAAAGCCATTTTTTTGTCAGTGTTGTGCTTTTAGTTGCAACCTGTTTGCTATACAATCCTTTGCCTTGAGCACAAATGATAAAAAAACAAATGCATTGCTTTTAGGAGCTAGACCTAAGGGCGGTAGCGTGCCAAAAAGCAAAAAAAGCTCTCCGAGTGACATAAAAATGTCGCCAGACAATAAATACAATTAAGCACACTGTTGCATTTCTGGCAAGGTCGGCTTTTATAAAAAGTGCGCTTAAACAAATAATTAACTAAATGTCCCATAACGTCAGAGGGACAATTCAAAGCTGCGATGGCAGTTTTTGAGTGATAATTGGCTAGGCATAAGGTTCCTCCCTTCTATTTACCATTCATGTATCTAGTTCCGTAGCGCGTTCTCGTTGCACATATACTCATGTGCCATATCAACGTGTCTACGGCATGCCTAAAACATCTATATTCGCTATTCGAATACAAATCACTCTAACAAGTATTAAGAATTTTTAAGGGTGCCTTGAGCGTCCTTAGTCTATCTACGCCTTTAGTTACCCTAACCAGACCTAAAGGCGTTCTAAAAATCTAAACTTGCTAGGAACTAAAAATGAACTTTTCATTAGAAAACGCCAGAGTTGGCATCATTGGCTTAGGTTACGTTGGTTTACCACTCGCGGTGGAATTTGGCAAAAAGTCACCAACGATCGGCTTCGATATCAATCAAGCCCGTATCGATGAACTCTCTGCCGGACGTGATAGCACATTAGAATGCAGCGATAATGAATTAGCAGAAGCAAAATACCTTTCTTATACTTCCTCTCTTCAAGAACTCAAAGAATGCAATGTTTACATTGTTACCGTTCCTACTCCAATTGACGAACACAAACAACCGGATTTAACGCCTCTTATTAAAGCCTCAGAAGCGTTGGGTACAGTAGTCAATCAGGGTGATATCATCGTTTATGAATCAACCGTATACCCAGGTGCAACAGAAGAAGATTGCATTCCGGTTGTTGAGCGTGTTTCTGGCCTTAAGTTTAACCAAGACTTTTTCGCAGGCTACTCTCCAGAGCGAATCAACCCAGGTGATAAAGAACACCGAGTTACGAACATTCTTAAAGTAACAAGTGGCTCAACGCCAGAAGTGGCAGAGTTCGTCGACCAACTTTACAAAACCATCATCACTGCAGGCACACACAAAGCGTCATCAATTAAAGTAGCTGAAGCTGCCAAAGTCATTGAAAACACTCAGCGTGATGTAAACATTGCATTAATCAACGAGCTATCCATCATCTTCAACAAGCTGGGTATTGATACACTGGAAGTATTAGAAGCAGCGGGCACCAAATGGAACTTCTTACCATTCCGTCCAGGTTTGGTCGGTGGTCACTGTATTGGTGTTGACCCTTACTACCTAACGCATAAAGCGCAAGCAGTAGGCTACCATCCTGAAATGATTTTGGCTGGCCGACGCCTAAACGATGGTATGGGGCAATACGTTGTTTCTCAGTTGGTGAAAAAAATGCTGAAAAAACGTATTCACGTAGAAGGCGCAAACGTACTTGTTATGGGCCTAACATTTAAAGAAAACTGCCCAGACCTACGCAATACCAAAGTGGTGGATATTATCTCTGAGCTAAAAGAGTACAACATCAACGTCGATGTTATGGACCCTTGGTGTTCAAATGATGAAGCGCAGCATGAATATGGCTTAACACTTTGCGAAAAAGAAAAGCAAGGTCATTACGACGCGATCATCATGGCGGTATCTCATAACGAATTTAAAGAAATGGGTGTCGAGAAAATTCGTACTTTGGGTAAACCAGAACATGTATTGTACGACCTGAAATACGTTCTAGATAAAGAAAGCGTAGATATGCGTTTGTAAGGAAGGTCCTAGGGCCTAGAAGCTATAACCTCAGAGCCGAGCCATGAAATTCGAGCAATTAGACGTTTGGAAGCGTTCATCACGTTTGGCGAGTAACGTCTATAAACTCATGCGAGATTGCCAAGATTATGGCTTTAAAGATCAAATAACGCGATCAGCTTGATCTGTCCCCTCTAATATCGCAGAAGGTCTTGAAAGAGAAACTGCGAAAGAAGAATCAAGATTTCTCTATTACGCAAAAGGCTCGTTAGGTGAACTCCTTACGCAAACCTATATTGGCATCGATATAGGTTACATCGATAAAGAAAGTGGCTTATTCATTGTTGCAGAATGCAAAGAGATAGCAGCAATGATCGCCGCTTTGATTAAAATCCGGAAAGGTTTTGTTAGGGAAGAAAAGGGAGATTATGTTTCCTAGACCCTAGACCCTAGACCCTAGACCCTAGACCCTAGACCCTAGACCCTAGACCCTAGACCTTCCCCACACGGAAAAACTCAATGACCAAATACGAACAAATCCAACAAGAACTAGTTGAATCACCAAAGACGTGGTTAGTAACGGGTGTTGCGGGCTTTATTGGCTCAAACCTACTGGAAAAGTTACTCAAGCTTGACCAAACCGTAGTGGGTTTAGATAACTTCGCAACAGGCCATCAACACAACTTAGATGAAGTAAAAAGCCTAGTAAGTGAAGCACAGTGGGATCGTTTTACCTTTATTGAAGGAGACATCCGAGAGCCGAAAACATGCCAACAAGCCGTAAAAGGTGTTGATTACGTACTACACCAAGCAGCACTCGGTTCTGTACCTCGCTCTATCGCTGATCCACTAACGACAAACGCAGCGAACATCACCGGCTTCTTAAATATGCTGGATGCTGCAAAAGAAGAAGAGGTATGCAGCTTTACTTATGCTGCAAGCAGCTCGACATACGGTGACCATCCAGCATTGCCAAAAGTGGAAGAAAATATTGGTAATCCGCTTTCTCCTTATGCGGTAACTAAATACGTAAATGAGCTTTATGCTGGTGTATACGCCCGTACTTACGGTTTTAAAACGATAGGGCTTCGTTATTTCAATGTATTTGGTCGCCGACAAGATCCAAACGGCGCTTACGCTGCGGTAATCCCAAAATGGACAGCAGCAATGATCAATGGTGAAGATGTTTACATTAATGGTGATGGCGAAACAAGCCGAGATTTTTGCTACATCGATAACGTAGTACAAATGAACCTGTTAGCAGCAACAGCAGAAGAAGACGCAAAAGACGAAGTCTACAACGTAGCCGTTGGTGATAGAACGACGTTAAATGATCTTTATTACGCCATTAAGAAAGCGCTAAACGGAAATGGTGTGCAAGTTAAAGGTGAACCAATTTATCGAGAGTTTCGAGCTGGTGATGTTAGACACTCTCAAGCAAATATCGAAAAAATTAGTAAAATACTGCATGCTAAAATGTTAGTAAATGTTGATTTTGGAATATCTCAGACAATCCATTGGTATATTGAAGGTCGAAGCTAAAATAAATGAACAAATCTTTTATAAAAGGTGCTGGGATAATTATGCTTGGTTCTATAATAGGACAAGGCATAATGTTTATATCCTATCCCATTATATCGAACCTATATAGCCCTTCAGATTTTGGAATTTATTCAGTATTACTTTCGACAGTTTCAATAATATCTATAATAGCATCGTTTAGATATGAATTGGCGATACCTCAGAAAAAATATAAAAAGTTAGCTTTTGCTTACATTGACATATGCGTATTTCTCTCATTTCTTGTGTCACTATCAATAATAATGCTAGTGCCTTTTTTATATGGTTTTTTGGAATATAGATTTGAGTTCTATATGTTTTGCGCTTTAGCGGTGTTATTTTCCTCAATAGGATTAAGTCTGACATACGAATGCATAAGAACTAAAAACTTCTATACTCTCGGAAAAAATAGAGTTCAACAATCTTTAGTCACAGTTATTTCTCAGGTTTCTTTGAGTTTTATTGGATGGAGAGGTTTGATTATTGGATTGATTTCCTCACATATAATATCCACATTATATCTATCGAATAGATTAAAATATAAGATTGGTTGGTTTGGATGGAGTAAATATATAAGGCTCATCAGAAAAGAAGCGGATTTCCCTAAGTTCAGTTTGCCATCTGCATTGTTTAACTCAATGTCCAATAACCTACCATTAGTGTTCTTTACCATGTATTATGGAGTATTAGAAGGTGGTTTATTTGCAATAGCAATAAAGCTAACTCTTGCTCCATCTAGCATTTTAGGTCAGGCTTTTTCTAAAGTAATTCATTCAAGTTTAGCAAATGCAAAAAATCAACATGATATAAGAGAGCAAATTGTTAAGTTTACTTTTTTACTTATTTCCATTAGCGTGATTGTCTTCTATAATTATTTTGTCTGGATAGATGTAATAATCAAATCGTTTTTTAATGATGAGTGGTTTGGATCTGTTAGTTATATACATGCAATATTAACTTGGGCAATTTTTCAATTTATAGCATCACCACTTTCAAGCTACTTCTTTATAACTAAAAACCAAAAGCTAGAACTTTATATTCAAGTATGCATATCAAGTGTAAAAATATTTTTAGCACCTTTGATATTTTCCTTGGTTTCAAGTCCTTCGATGGGAGTTCTTTATTATTCGATAATGTCATCAATAACGTATGCTCTGTTTGTTTTGGTGATTGTTTATCATGCAAATATATTTCTTGATTTCATAGTCGTAATTCTAAAAGTGGCGATTTTCTTATTGTTACTTTTCTTCTTGACCTTTGAGTTTTTAGACGAAAAACTTATATTAAGTATGTTTTCTTTAATGGTGTTAGTGCCATTTTTTTTAATGATCAATAAGAGGAAGATATGAGTGTTGATTTTAGGTTTTTATCTGTTTCAATAGTTTTTCTTCTTCTTTCTGTTGAGTTAAATATTGGAGCTGGAGTTACTTTAGGAAGATTAGCTTACATATTGACATTCATCCTGTTTATATTTCTCTTCTCGAAGAAGTTTTCTGTTTCCTCAAATGAGTTGACTTTTTTTTCAATGATGATGTTATTCTTTATATATGCATCATTACAATCAGTATTTTTAAATGTAAATCAGCCTGATCCTATTAGAATATTTAACTGGATGGTTTATTCGCTTTTTTGCTTTCTGTTCTCTATTGGTATGTCTTCACTTTCGTTAGATTCTTATACCAAAGTAGTTTCTAATCTACTTTATATAGCAATATTTCTAGTAATTGTATCTATATTGTTTTTGATTTATAGGCAAGGGGGGATGTTTTACTCAAAGCCTGCTTGGGTTATTAGAAATGAATTGAATTTATTACCAGGAGGCTTGAGTAGATATTTTTTTGGAGCAAATGTTTTACTTTTGATAGTGTATTTTTCTAGTTTTGAAAATAAATCCAGAACACTATCACTGGTTTTTTCTATTTTGTTAATACTTATAAGTGGTAGCAGGCAATTTCTAATTGTTTGGGTTCTATCTTTATTAATTCTATATCTTTCATCTCCTACTAGCATTGTCCGATTGATGTCTTTTAAAAAGTTAACGCTGCTAATCTTTAGCATATTACTTGGCGGTTACTTTGTTTCAAATAATTTTAACAGTGACTACTTTGACTCCTTAGAGAAAAGATATACACAAACGGTTAATATAATGGAAAGTCAAGGTCCAAGCTCTGAGGATTCAACATCAGAAAGAATGCATTTTATTAGTCTCGCCGTTGCAAGCTTGGATGCGAAGCCTTTTGGTGTTGGAGCTGGAGGGGTTGAAAGTGTGATTGGGAGACCTGCTCATAATAGTTACGCCCATCTTATGATAGAGTTTGGTTATATCGGTATTTTTCTTTATATTTTAATTGGTGTATTTTCCGTTTTTACATCTAAGGTTAGAAAAGGGCCACATATCGCACTATTTGTTATATTTTTCATTACCCCTGTATTTAATGATGTAATATATATGCCTCTATTTTGGGGATGTGTCGTTTTTTGTATGTATTCACCAATAAAGAGTTTGAACGATGAAAAGAGTTATCATATTTCCTAATAAAGATGAAAAGAGTAACTCTTGGTGCAATGAAATCAATAATATTGAATGTTTTCAGGTTAATGGAAACATTTTTTATCAATTCTATTTCGTTGCTCTATATGCGCTGAGAGGATATGAAGTTATCTTCTTCTTTAGATATCTTGGTGATTATAGGAATATTTTCATGACATTCATTAAGATGTTTTTGGAATGTCTAATATGTTTTATTTGTAAGTTGAGTAAAGGGCAAGTTAGATGGATTGTTCATAATATAGATAAGGAAAGTTTTGAGTTCTTCCCGAAAATAACAAAAATAAGAAGGAATATAGTAGCGTATCATTGTGAATATGCGTATGTAACAGATTGTTCATTAATAGAACACCTCCAAAACAAGATACCAAACTATAAAGGTATAATTGATGTTACTTGTTTTGGCGACAAAGCAACAGACACAGATGTTGCTTTTAATCGTCAAATCACGGATGTTATATGCGACCTTAAAAAAAATCATGAAGATATAAGGTTTTCATTATGTGCCACATCCTTATCTTTGAAATGTTATCATCTTTTTAAAATGTCAAGTTTTTTGGATGTTATAAATAAAGATGGTCTTAAGCTCGTAATGATCTTAGTCGCTCCATTTAATAAATATAAAAACTCTAAAGTTTGGGATGGTTTATATAGTGAGCTTTCGTCTAGAAAAGATATAATGATATTTCCTGATGGTGGTAGGGTTAGTGAAAAATACTTAACTAATCATATTGACTTTGTATATAGGACGCTCGACGATATTTCGATTCCTTATTCACTGTATACGTCGGTCTCTGCAAAGTTGCCTCTTGTTACTCATGATGTTGGAATGCTGAGAAATATCGTTTTAAGGGAGGAGGTTGGTGTGGTTTATCATAGTTACTCCTGTGAAGAACTTTTTTGTAAGTTGGAACAAATTAAAAAAGATAATTTTGATCGATTTAACAATAACTATAATTGGGAAAAAGGTGCACAATCACTTGTTAAGGGGCTTTTTTAAAAGTTTAAATTATGAATATATTGCATTTTTGCTCATACTATATCGGTTCAAAGGTTTATAGATGCCTATTCCATAACTTGTCGAAAAATAATGTGCATTCTAAGGTTTTTATACCTATAAGAAGCGAAAGACATAATGGAAGTAATTTTATTTTAGACGATCGTATAGATTTAGAATATGTAAGGTGTTTGAGTTTTATTACAAGGTTTTTTATATCGTTTAAAATTATAAGTGTATTTTTTTTGTCGCTACTTCGTGAAAGAGGAAGTAAAAATTATGATGCTGTTCATGCTCACACTCTATATGCAGATGGAATATCGGCTTATATATTTTCTCTTGTCAAACAACAAAAACTAGTCATAACAGTTAGAAATACAGATGTAAATTTGGGCTTTAAGTTTTTTAAACACTATAAATGGTTAGTAAAAAAAGCATTATCATATAGCGATAAGATAATATTTATATCTCCTGCTCATATCATAAAGTTTAGATATTATTTTGGTGAGGAATTTGACTGTAAAATAATTTTGATTCCAAATGGAATAGAGGATGTGTATATAGAAAATGCTTTAGATAGCAAGGCTAATAAAATGAGGCTAGGAACTGTTAGAGGCTTGTATATCGGTTCTATCGATAAAAATAAAAACATAGAATCGACGATATTAGCATTTGAAAAAGCGTGCTTAGGAATGGATTGGGCTCTGAATATTGTAGGTGGTAATTATTCTGAATACACAGAGATTTATGGAAAGTTATCACCTGGTTTATTAAATAAAGTTAATTTTATAGAGCGTACTGAAGATTTTAATCTTCTATTGAAATTTTATGATCAATCTAATGTTTTTGTAATGCCATCATTTAAGGAAACATTTGGACTCGTATATCTAGAGGCTATCAGTCGTTGTATTCCTGTGGTTTATTCTTCTGGTCAGGGAATAGATGGTGTTTTTGAAGAGGGAGAAGTTGGTTATTCTTGTGATCCATATTCTATAGACAGTATTTCCACTGCAATCCAGAGTGTTTTTAAAAGCTTCCCACTCGGCTTAGGCCCTTATCATTCTAATCCTAGCCAAGAGTTTTCATGGGAAAAAATATCATTGAGATATATCAGAGAGGTATATAATTGAAGATAATTTATTTACATCAATACTTTAAGAAACCATCTATGAGCGGGGGAGTTCGATCCTATGAATTTGCTAAAAGGCTCGTTCGTGATGGTCATGAAGTTGTAATTGTTACCTCTGATACTGAAAATGATTTCTCATCTTGGAAAGTGGAAAGTATTGATGGTATTGAAGTTCATTGGCTTTCTGTAAAGTATTCTAACTCCTTTGGTTTTTTTAAACGGTTGGTGGCATTTTTTAAGTATGTAGTTCTCACTACTTTGCATATTATACCTATGCACTGTGATCGCGTTGTTGCAACAAGTACACCTCTCACAATATCCATACCAGCAATATTTTATAAGTTGTATAGAAATAAGCCTTATATTTTTGAAGTTCGAGATGTTTGGCCAGAGGTTCCAATAGCTTTAGGTTTTTTAAATAATCCAATTCTAAAATATTTAGCTCTATTTTTAGAGAAGATTTCTTATAAATATTCAGACTCAATAATTGCGCTGTCTCCTGATATGAAGAGCTCAATATTAAAAAGATCTAATGGTAAAGTAGTTACTGTTATTCCTAATGCTTCTGATACAGAACTTTTCTCATTTAAGTCAGACTTTTCTATTAAAACAGAATATTCTAGATATTTTTATGAAATAAGAGAACGCCACGAAAAAGTAGTGTTTTATACAGGTACACTTGGCATGGTAAATAATCTTTCTTATTTGATAGATTTGGCATCTTACTCTAAAGGTGATATTGCTTTCGTTATTGTTGGAAGTGGTAAAGAGAAACTTGAACTAGAGCGGCTTTCGCAAGAAAATGGTACTTTAAACCGAGTCGTTTACTTTTTTGAAGCTATACCAAAGAATCATCTTTATATTATTCATCAATTGTTTGATTTGTCATGTTCTACAGTTCTACCAGTTGATGAGTTATATGCTAACTCAGCAAACAAGATATTTGATGCATTTGCTTCTGGCACTCCTATTTTAATTAATCATGAAGGATGGCTAGCTGAGCTAATTAGAAGTTCAGGTTGTGGTTTGATTCTTAATTCAACGCCTTCAGAAGAGGAGTATATAAAACTATACTGTTTTTTATATGATGAATTAGAGTATTTAAATGCAAGAAATAGCTCTAAAAAATTGGGTGTGACCGATTATAATCGTGAGTACTTATATCAAAAGTTTATTAAAGCGATTAAAGGTCCAAGTTATGATAAAGCGAATCTTTGATTTTATATTTTCTTTAATTGGTCTTATTTTATTATCTCCCATTATTATGTTAGTCGCTTGGAAAATACGCAAGAACTTAGGCTCGCCCGTGTTGTTTCGTCAAACACGTCCTGGTTTGCATGGCAAACCATTTGAAATGGTTAAGTTCCGTACCATGAAAGATGCGGTCGATTCACAAGGAAATCCACTTCCTGATTCCGAGCGAATGACTCCGTTTGGAGACAAATTGAGAAACTCGAGCCTCGATGAGCTTCCGGAGTTGTGGAACGTATTGAAAGGTGAGATGAGTTTAGTGGGGCCACGTCCTTTATTAATGCAGTACTTACCGCTTTATAGTAAAGAGCAAGCAAGACGTCACGAAGTCAGGCCTGGCGTAACGGGCTGGGCTCAAATTAATGGGCGTAATGCGATTAGTTGGGAAGATAAGTTTAAGCTCGATGTCTGGTATGTCGATAATCGTAACCTATGGCTAGATATCAAAATTCTGTTCCTAACCGTTAAAAAAGTGTTTGTGAAGGAAGGAATATCGGCAGATGGCCATGTCACGATAGAACCTTTTACTGGTCAATCAAAGCAGAGCGAAGTCCATGAATAGAACTTGCGCAATTTTAGGCGCTAGTGGTCACGGGAAAGTCGTTGCTGAAATTGCGGAGCTAAATGGTTATACAAACATTGAGTTTTTTGATGACCGCTGGCCAGAGTTGCAAAATGTTGAACATTGGCCAGTCAAAGGGAATTCCGAAGCCTTGTTAAAGATAGCGGCGCAGTTTGATCTAACGGTGATAGCAATCGGCAATAATAAAATCAGGTTAGAAAAGCAGAATCAGCTTAGTACAGCTGGCGCTAAATTCTCTGTACTAGAGCATCCTAGAGCCACAATTAGTCAGCATAGTCAGCTTGATAAAGGTACGGTAGTCATGGCCGGTGCTGTCATCAATCCTTTTGTCAAAGTTGGTAAAGCATGCATTATTAACACGGCCTCAACGATAGATCATGACTGCCATTTAGCGGATGGCGTACATGTTAGCCCTGGTTGTAATCTTGCGGGCGGGGTAACTGTCGGGGAAGGTTCTTGGCTCGGTATCGGAAGCCAAGTTAAACAACTTATTTCCATTGGTACGGGCGTAATGGTAGGAGCCGGCGCGACTGTCCTGAACCATGTACCAGACTTGCAAACTGTTGTGGGTACGCCTGCACAGCTCGTAAACTCAAAATAACATTCTCAGAATAATTTTTATTTAGGTGACATCGTGCTTAATACTCCATTTTCTCCATGGCCTTCTTTTACTCAAGAAGAAGCCGACGCAGTTAGTCGTGTACTACTGTCAAACAAAGTAAACTACTGGACGGGTAGTGAGTGCCGTGAGTTCGAAAAAGAATTCGCAGCTTGGGTTGGATGTGATCATGCTGTTGCACTAAGCAATGGTACCCTTGCACTCGATGTCGCGCTTAAAGCGTTAGCGATTGGTGAAGGGGATGAGGTTATTACGACGCCTAGAACGTTTCTTGCTTCTGCGTCCTCTATTGTTACGGCTGGTGCTAATCCTGTTTTTGCGGATGTAGATCTCAATAGCCAAGCCATTACGGCAGCGTCGATTGAAGCGGTCCTAACTCCTAAGACTAAAGCGGTCATCGTTGTTCATTTGGCTGGTATGCCGGCAGAAATGGATGCCATCATGGCGCTTGCAGAAAGACATGGTTTTTATGTTATTGAAGATTGTGCTCAAGCACATGGCGCAAAATACAAAGGGCGCAGTGTAGGCACAATCGGTCACATTGGTGCTTGGTCATTCTGTCAAGATAAGATCATGACGACAGGCGGTGAAGGCGGCATGGTGACCACGAATGATAAAGGTTTGTGGTCAAAAATGTGGTCTTACAAAGATCATGGTAAAAACTATGATGCGATTTATAACCGTCAGCATCCACCAGGCTTTCGCTGGTTGCACGACAGCTTTGGAACCAACTGGCGTATGACTGAGCTACAAGCTGTGGTTGGTCGTATTCAATTGACTCGCATGTCAGAGTGGACGGCAAAACGCCAAGCCAATGCGGCACAAATCGATGAGGCTGTTGCAGATCTCAATATCGTTCGACGCGTTCACGTGCCTGAGCATTCGCAGCACGCTGAATACAAACATTACCTTTTTGTTGAGCCTAAACATTTGGCAGAGGGCTGGACGAGAGATCGCATTGTGGAAACCATTGTGGAACGTGGTGTTCCGGCTTATCAAGGTAGCTGCTCTGAGGTGTATTTAGAAAAAGCATTTGATAATACGCCATGGCGACCAGAAAAACGTTTGCCGAATGCAGTGCAGTTAGGTGAAACCAGTTTAATGTTTTTGGTTCATCCAACATTATCGTCAGAAGAAGTCGCTAAAACGTGCGGTGTGATCCGTGAAGTGTTGTTAGAAGCGCAGAAGTAAACCAGTTCAGTCTAAGTGGGACGCATAAATAATAGTGCTTTAATATGTCGTTATTTATGTTTTCCTGTAACAGCGTCCCACCACTTGATGAAAATGTAAAATGTCTGCTACGCAGATTGCTTAAAAGATGCGATGCAGTGAGAGAATATGCAATTAATGGTTCTATACATAATCATCAGGTTGTATAATCTTTGCTCAGGCTATCTCATAATATTAACTAGCATTACCACCAAACTCTAAAAATAAACTTGGGGTAATGAGGCTTACATACTGTCATGATTGAAAATAATTCCAAACTTAACGTCATTTGGTCTTTACCGAGATATCAAAAGCGCCTTATTAGTATCGGAGTGGATTTCTTTATTATCTCTGCTGCTTTTATGTTTGCTTATTGGTCTCGCATTGGTGAATTCCGCCCACTTCCAGATACAAGCAGTAACTATGTACTGTTGGCAACCATTGTGTGTACGCTTGCTGTTTTTGTCTCGTTTGGCCTCTATCGAGCGGTGCTACGCTATTTAGGCTTTCATGTTCTGGCAGTCGTCGGGTTGGGTACGATTCTATCTGCGCTTTGTGTGGCCAGTTTTGCTTTCGCATTTGATGCCCAACTACCACGCTCGATTCCTTTTATTTATGCCGCTTTTCTTGCGATCGGAGTAGGGACTAGCCGTCTGCTGGTAAGGAGCTTGGTTGCTCAATCGGTACACAAAGCTGGAGCGCCAGTTCTTATTTATGGTGCTGGTAGTGCCGGTCGTGAGCTTGCGTTTGCGCTGCGACAATCAGAAACCTACCGAGTTATTGGCTTTGTCGACGAAGACAAAACGCTTCAAAACACAATGCTAATGGGTTACCGAGTCTATACAGCGGATAACGCGATGAAGGCGATTAGAAAGTATGAAGTAAAAAAAATCTTACTTGCTATTCCTAGCGCTTCAAACAAACGTCGTAAGGAAGTCTTAGATAGAATTTCTAAACTGCCTGTTGAAATCCAAACCGTTCCAGATATGAAAGATATCCTTACGGGTAAGGCGAAAATTGATGAACTGAAAGAGGTTCCGATTGGTGATTTGTTAGGTCGAGACCCTGTTCAGCCGCAACAAGTATTAATGGAAGCGAACATCAAGAATCAAGTAGTGATGGTGACGGGAGCTGGTGGTTCAATTGGCTCTGAGTTATGTCGTCAGATTTTAAACTACTCGCCAAAATCATTGATCTTATTTGAACTGTCTGAATTTGCGTTGTATCAGGTGCACAGTGAATTGAGTCAAATCATTAAAGCTAACAATCTGAGCATTGTCGTCGTTCCATTGGTTGGCTCTGTGCAGAGACAAAATCGCTTAGAAACTACCATGAAAGCCTTTGAAGTGGACACGGTTTACCATGCTGCGGCGTACAAACATGTTCCGCTGGTGGAGTACAACGTTGTTGAAGGTGTAAGAAACAATGTGTTTGGCACTTACTATACAGCGCAAGCGGCGATTGATGCAGGTGTGAAGAATTTTGTTCTTATTTCTACTGATAAGGCTGTTAGACCAACGAACGTGATGGGTGCGACTAAACGTATGGCTGAGTTAGGCCTACAGGCGTTGGCACAGCAACAAAACCGAATTCGTGAGAGCAACCCTAATCTGGGTACGCGTTTCTGTATGGTGCGCTTTGGTAATGTTTTGGGTTCGTCTGGCTCGGTAATTCCTGTATTCAAAAAACAGATTGAGAAGCGAGAACCTATTACGGTCACCCACAAAGACATTACTCGATACTTTATGACAATTCCAGAAGCTGCCCAGTTGGTTATTCAAGCTGGGGCGATGGGTAAAGGTGGCGATGTATTTGTTCTCGATATGGGGGAGCCCGTTAAGATTGTCGATCTAGCGAAGAACTTGGTTTACCTGTCAGGACTTGAAGTTAAAGATGAAAACAATCCTCATGGCGATATAGAGATTCTCTTCACAGGTTTGAGACCGGGAGAGAAGTTATATGAAGAGCTGTTGATTGGAGATGACAATGTTTCCGAAACGGCACACGCACGTATTATGACAGCGCAAGAAAGTTACCTACCACTAAAAGAGTATGAAATCTTAATCGACAAGCTCGATGTCGCCTGTCACAACTTCCAACACGAAGTGATTCGTCGCTTGTTACTCGATGCTCCTACAGGCTTTAATCCGGTGGACGGCATTGAAGATCTCGTATGGAAGCAAAATACTCGCACTGCGGAGTTATATACTTTTGAACCAAAGCAAAGTAATGCAAGTGAAACTTGATGCTTTTGTTTGGTTGGTAAATAATAGAAAAATTAATAAGATATGTTGTCTTGGTGCTCGCAGTGGTGGTTTGTTTACTACGAGCGTAACGTGAACATGTCGTAATCTCAAAAAGGCACTTCTGAGTGCCTTTTTCTGTATTCAATACATTAACAGTGGCTAAAACTGATGGCACAGAAAACGATAAAAACAGGGATAGCAGCATTATCGCTGCCGCTATTGGTAAGTACTTCTCTTACCGCTCAGGAGTTGGCGACGCTACCTTCGAACCAAAGCTTTACCGGATTGACTTTTACGCCCAATGCACAGTCTTTAAATTACGGCGATTTTTCTTTTACGTACGCTCAAGGCTTACCATTTAGGACGGCAGTTCAAGATTTAGATTCTCTAAAATTCTCGTTCGGTATGTTTGATGGCTTGGAAGCTCACGGAAGAATTGTAACGGATGACTATACTTCAAATTGTTTTTACGATTGTGGTGATACCCGTGATTTATCTATGTCTTTCAAGTATCAGGTCCCTAACTTTTGGGGATCGGAGAATCTCGATTTTGCTCTAGGTATTCAGGACTTAGGTGGCTCAGCCAATCAGTTCAGTACGAAATATGCGGTTGCTGATTACTCGTTCGACTTTGCTCCGGTTCGCGTTTCTGCAGGTTATGGGCTTTCTGATATCGAATTAGGAGTGATGGATGGCCCATTCGGTGGTATTGAATATCAACCATTGAGCTTTTTGCAGGTTAGCGGAGAATACGATGCTGTGGAGTTTAACTCTTCGGTTAAGCTTTTTACCCCACAAGGCACATTGCCTTATGATGTGACAGCCTCGCTCAGTTATCAGCTCTACTCTGGCCACAATACTGATGAACAAAATATTTGGAACGCGGCACTTTCAGTACCTCTAGTTACTGGGTATACACGTTCTCGCGATTACTCGCGCAATAATCTCACGTTAATGGAAAAGCTGTCTTTGGAGCAGAATAAAGCTAAAGAGGCTTCTATCTCTGCTTTAGTGAGCGCGCTTCGTAATGAAGGCTTTGTGAATATTCAAATCGGTTTGCTGAATCAAACAACAGTAGTGGCGCTAGAAAACCGTCGTTATAACCATAACCAAGTAGATGGTTTAGGTGTTGCTATGGGGATCATCTCTAGCCACCTAGGTCAAAACGCGGTATCAGAAGTGGGTGGTGATTCAGAGCGTATTGAGCTATTTATGCTCGCAAACCAAAAGCCCGTTGTTAGTGTGCAAGCGAATTCAACGTGCTATCAGAGTTTTATCAATGGTTCTGCTGCGTGCGAGGATATTAAGTTCACGACACGAGATTTAGCCGAAAAACTTGAGTTGGTTAACTGGAAAACAGAGCGCGTAAATAGCGGCGCACTAGACTCTCAACTTGTCTTTTCACCAATGGTTCGTCATGCCGTTGCGACCGAGTTTGGTGTTTATGACTACTCTTTTGCGATGTCGAGTAACTTATATACCTACCTTTGGTCTGGCGCGGCTGTCGATGTTCGCCATATTTTGCCGTTAGCGGAAACTGACGATTATGAAAAATGGGGATACTTTGAGGATAGTGCTTACGAAAATGATATCGAACGCGCAATGTTGCACCAATTCTTCCGTTTACCTTATGTCGATATTGCGAACCAAGTATCCGTCGGTCTGGCGAAAACAGATTATATTGGCGCGAGAAGTGAGTCTACATGGTTTTCTCAGTCTGGTGCGCACGCTTTGAGTTTGGAAATGAGCTACTTCCAGCACGTCGATGAGAAAGATGAAAATGGCTATGAAACTCTCGATCGTCAAACTTCGCTAGCTCGCTATACTTTTTCAATGCCCGAATGGGATTGGCAGTTTAACGCGACAGCGGGTGAGTTTTGGCGGGGGGATGTTGGTGCTAAGCTAACAACATCGCATTGGTTTGAGGATATTGAGGTTTCTGCTACTTATCAGGTTACTAAGTACAAAGATACTGATGAAGAGCAGTTTGTCGCTGTGTCAGTCAAGCTACCACTAACACCTTGGCGTGATATGTCTCCTAGCTTATTGCAGGTTCGAGGTAACGAAGCTTATGACTTTAATGTGATGACGCGAGTAGGCAATGACGTCAATTTCTTAAGTGATGGACAAGGTGATGAGCTTATCATGGACAACAGCATGCTACGTCGTTACTTCAACCGTGGTCGTTATGGTAGCGATTACTTTGAAGAGAATAAGATTCGCTTACGTAACGCCTACCTGCGTTACTTATCAACTCAGTTAGACTAAACCCATAGAACAGTATGACCCGTCCTGATATGGGTTGACACTTTTTAACTAAAACGCTCGATGTACTTCATCGGGCGTTTTGTATTTTAAA
>NZ_JAWOTS010000020.1:0-73753 GCF_033338975.1 Vibrio sp. Vb0349
TTAAAATACAAAACGCCCGATGAAGTACATCGAGCGTTTTAGTTAAAAAGTGTCAACCCATATCAGGACGGGTCATTGTTGAAGGTGATTTCAAGCCAAGCTTTGGAAATTACTCACTAATCGTAAAGACTTCGACGTTCTCTTCATTTTCTGTGCTTGCCTCACTTTCTATTGTTTGTACACCGTCACTCGGTAAGTCCACTTCAACAGGCTCCATTTCGCCGTATTGGAACCCTTTAATGACTTGTTTTACGCCTGAGATATTACGTGCGATTTCTGTCGCTCGATCGCCTTGCTCTGGCGTGACATAACCAAACAGAAAAACGTCGCCATCTTCGGTGATCACTTTAACCTTAACACCATTAAGCTCAGAATCAGTAAGCAAAGCTGACTTTACTTTGGTTGTGATCCAGCTGTCATTGCTAATCTGGGTAACAGTGAGTGGCTCTTTTTGTTTGATTTGATTGTGTATGACTTTTACACCACTAACTTCTCGAGCCCTTCGCTCTAAAGCAAGGATAAGGTCTTGTGTCGGAGCTTGTCCCATAAGGACTACAGTCCCATTATATGAACTGGCAACGACACGAACTTCACCTTTAAACGGTGCTTTATTGCCGATCGCCGCAACTTCGAATTCGATGTTATTGTCCTGCCAGATTTGTTTTGTCGTGCGTGTGTCCGTGACAATATTCGCTGTGGTTGCTGCACCTGCGATAAACAAACCTGCGCAACCACTTAAACTCAATGCTGTTAATAAGATAACAAGGCTACGTATCATAATTCTGACTCTCAGTCTTGGTTACTCTTCGTGAGCAGGGAAAAGCACCTGGTCAATAAGATCACAAAGACAATGGAGTGTTACCATATGTACTTCGTGAATACGTGCAGTGCGGTGTGATGGAATACGAATTTCGACGTCGTTCTCACCGAGCAGTCCTGCCATCTCTCCGCCATCTTTTCCTGTTAGCGCGATAATCGTCATGTCTCGAGTTACGGCTGCTTCCATCGCTTTGATAATATTTTTACTGTTACCGCTAGTCGACATGGCAAGCAAAATGTCGCCTGGTTGACCAAACGCTCGTACCTGTTTTGAGAAGATTTCCTGGTAGTGGTAATCGTTGGCCACTGCGGTTAGGGTAGTATTATCGGCGGTTAAGGCCATTGCTGGTAGGCTAGGGCGCTCAGTTTCAAAACGGTTTAAAAGACAAGAAACAAATTGTTGAGCGTTTGAAGCACTGCCGCCATTACCACAACATAAAATTTTATTGCCATTAAGCAGGCTCGACACCATCGCTTGAGCTGCATGAGTAATGGCATCAGGCAGCGCCTCTGCTGCTGCGATTTGAATTTGAATACTTTCTGTAAAGCTGTCTTTAATGCTGTCTAGCATCGCTTATCCTTCAGAGATTGCGTTTTCTATCCAGTTGATATCTCGCCCATTATCATGAATGGCGATGACATCAAATCGATAATCGATATTGTGTTTTAAGCGCTTTTGTTGGCTAAGCCAAACTTGTGCTGTTTTGACTAGCTTGCGCATTTTAGCGTGCGTCACCATTTCTGCTGCCGAGCCAAAGTGATTGTTCTTACGGTATTTGACTTCAACAAACACAATAGTTTCACCTTGTTGGAAGATTAAATCAATCTCACCGACCTTAGTCAGAAAATTTTGTTCAATAAAGTTTAAGCCCTGGCGTTGTAAATATTGCTTCGCCAGAGCTTCATATTGATTTCCGATTTGGCGCTTGCTAAAGAGCCCCACGCTCAGCCCAGCTTAGCTCACGCTGTACAACACAATTATTGTCGATACTTAAAATACCGGTTTGGCCGCCAACTGAGTAGCCCGGAACGACCTTCATTTGTGGCAGCTCCCCAATCAATTTATACGCATCCATACCCAGTGCTTTCAAACGTTTTTCCATGTTAGATTGCTCTGACCACAGCTCGTTCATTTCAGCGGTCACGCTAGGGTCTGGGTCAATCAGTAATGGAATATCGCTGTAGATGATGCCTGTTAGATCTTCGTAAGTCGCGCCGCCACTGTTGCTACGCGAGCTAGAGAAAATTTGTGGCGCTTTGGCGTCTGGGTTAATCGCTACCTCAATAAACGGCTTGATCAAAGTCAGTTCCGTGCTTCTAGCAACAATATAAACCGCATCGACATCACGACGGCTACGTGGCTGTGTTTCAAGCTTGATACGCATTAGTGATTGCATCTGAGCAATACGTTGTTTGCTTTCTTGCAGACCAAATACTTCATTGATGTCTTTTTGAAGTTGGCGCTTGTCACCAAAATAACTTGCTGCGACTTTATTAGAGCTGTACTTGCGCCACTCTTTGTTGAACGCTTCAGTTACACGTTCACCAAAGCTGCCCTTTGGTGCCAGAATCAGAGGGAAGTTATAGCCTTCGCTGAACAAGTGTTTCGCTGCTTGTGCGGCTTCTTGTTCTGGTGATAGTGCCAAGTAGCAAATATTGCTATCTGGTTGCACATCTTCGGGAATATTTAGCGCAAGGGCTGGAATCGTAGGACCATTTTCTGAGCCATCCATGGTTGTGTGCAATAGCTCAACGTTTTCTTTTTCTAGCGGACCAACAACAAAGTCGATGTTTTCATTGATCAAACGTTGTTTAATTTGGTCGGCGTTATACGCATTAGTGTCGATTACCGTGAGGGTAGCGCTTGGATCACGGTTACGATCATTCATCATCGCAAACACAAAACCATCACGAATTAATTGCGCTTGTGGCGAGAATTTACCAGTAAGCGGCAGTAACAAAGCGGTGTTGTTTGGTTTAACGATGTCTAGAGAGAGAATGTTTTGAATCTCTTCTGGTGTGTAGATAGCGGCTGGATGCGATGGGTTCTCGTTTAACCAGCGTTCGAGGGTATTTTTTAGTTGGGATAAGTTGCCCGACAGCGTTTTCGCATAAATAGCGAGTTGTAGCCAACCATCCAAAACATCTTCATTTGGCTCTGTTTCTAATGAGGTCAGTTCGTACTCGGAGTAGCTGCCAAAGTTCATCCAAATACGGCTAGAAATCTCTCTCTGCTCCGCGGACGATGCATATTGGCCAAATGCAACCAGTTGGCGGTTTGCCTCAAACGCTTGGTTAAGACCTTGATAAGCGTCGGCACGCATTAAGTAATAGTCTTTCCATTGCTCATTTGGCAACTTCCACCAAGGTTTAAAATTCAACAATTGCAGCAACTGAGAGTAATTACCCTGTTTTTGCTGTATGGTCGCACGCGCTAGTTGCCACTCTGCTTGCTGAACTTCGGTTAACTGTTGACGAGCCAGGCGCTTGATCAACATTTCTGCTTGATCAAACTGGTTTGCTTGAATCGCGGCTTTGGTTGCCATGATCAACCAGTCATTTTGTAAACTGCCTTCCGTGCTATCAGCTTGGATCATATAGTTCTGAACAGACTGAGTAGGCTCAAGTGTTACATCAACGCCATCAGGCTGTCTTGGACCTGAAGAACAGGCGGCGAGCGTAATTGCTAGTGCAACAGGAGTAAGTATGCGTGGTACACTGAGTCTCTTATGGTTAATCATTGCCGTGAGTTCTCTATAATTTTGTACAAAATTGTCTCTATATTAATCGTTGAAGTGATGGTAAACAAATGACAGATAAAAATAAGTTGCCGAATGAGGGGCCAACTCTCTATATCGTACCGACTCCAATCGGAAATTTAGCGGATATCACCCAACGTGCTATCGAAATTCTGTCGACTGTGGACATCATTGCCGCTGAGGATACTCGACATACGGGCAAATTACTGTCTCACTTCAATATTCAAACCAAAACTTTTGCTCTACATGACCACAATGAGCAGCAAAAAGCACAAGTTTTGGTAGAAAAGCTGCTTTCCGGTCAGTCTATCGCATTAGTTTCTGACGCTGGTACGCCACTTATCAGCGACCCAGGATACCATTTGGTGACAAAATGTCGTCAAGCGGGCGTTAGAGTTGTGCCTCTTCCAGGTGCCTGTGCGGTCATTACGGCGTTAAGTGCCTCTGGCTTGCCATCTGATCGCTTTAGCTTCGAAGGTTTTTTACCACCGAAAAGCAAAGGTCGTAAGGATAAATTCCTAGAGATTGCTTCGGTAGAGCGTACGTGTATTTTTTACGAGTCACCGCACCGTATTTTAGACTCTCTACAAGACATGTTAGACGTTCTTGGCCCAGATAGAGAAGTTGTGTTGGCAAGAGAGCTAACAAAAACCTTTGAAACCATTCAAGGCATGCCGTTAGGTGAGCTGATTGAATGGGTGAAAAGTGACGATAACCAACAGCGTGGTGAAATGGTATTGTTGGTACATGGCCATCGTGAAACAACAGACGACTCACTACCTGAAGATGCTTTACGCACGTTAGGGATTTTGACCAAAGAGCTGCCTTTGAAAAAAGCAGCTGCTTTGGTGGCAGAAATACATAACTTGAAGAAGAATGCGCTATATAAATGGGGCTTAGAAAACTTAGACTAAGTGCCGCTAGCGAGATAAATGGTCAATGAGGGCTGATGTTTAGGAATCGGCCTTTTTATTATCTATTTTTGGCGCGCTGACTAAAAAGTCATCACTTAGTGCATTCATTTCATCATATCTGTGATCTAACTAGACTCTGAAGTGAGAACTCTATACAATCCGCCCTCGGAGCTGACTGGGTAGTCGCTGCTTTGTTGATGTCCTTCGGGAGACTGACGTCGAAGTCCCTTTGGGAGACTGACGTTGACGTCCTTCGGGAGACTGACAAAGGGGAGGAAAGTCCGGGCTTCATAGAGCAAGGTGCCAGGTAACGCCTGGGGGGCGCAAGCCTACGACAAGTGCAGCAGAGAGAAGACCGCCGATGGCCCGTAAGGGTACAGGTAAGGGTGAAAGGGTGCGGTAAGAGCGCACCGGACGACTAGCAATAGTTCGTAGCAGGGTAAACTCCACCTGAAGCAAGACCAAATAGGCCTCCACATTGCGTTGCTCGCGTAAGGAGGCGGGTAGGTTGCTCGAGCCAGTGAGTGATTGCTGGCCTAGACGAATGGCTACCGCCGCGCAAGCGGAACAGAACCCGGCTTATGTGTCGGCTCCACCTATTCGAGACCCATCTCTACTTCGGTAGTGATGGGTTTTTTGCATTTAATTGACGCAAACTATGTCATTACCAATAAACTTGGCGTAAATCACGTCTAACTTTAGACTTGTGGTGGCGATGATGTAGGAAATCAGTACACTAAAGAATCGCTTCAAGATCATTCAACGAGAAAGCTATGACCGAAACCTTCCAACATATTTCCGTGTTATTAAATGAATCCATTGATGGCTTAGCTATCAAACCAGACGGCGTCTATATTGATGGAACATTTGGCCGTGGCGGTCACAGCCGGACAATTCTATCTAAACTCGGTGAAAATGGCCGACTGTACAGTATCGACCGTGACCCTCAAGCGATCGCTGAGGCAGGCAAAATCAATGACCCTCGCTTCACCATTATTCATGGTCCATTTTCTGGTATTGCTGAGTATGCTGAAGAGTATGGACTAGTTGGAAAAGTGGATGGTGTTCTGCTGGATTTAGGCGTTTCTTCTCCTCAGTTAGACGACGCAGAGCGTGGCTTTAGCTTTATGAAAGACGGTCCGCTAGATATGCGTATGGACCCGACATCAGGTGTTCCAGTATCTCAATGGTTGATGGAAGCAGACCTCGATGATATCACTTGGGTCATTCGCGAGTTTGGGGAAGATAAACATGCGCGCCGTATTGCAAAAGCGATTGTTGCCTACCGTGAAGACGAAGAAAATGAGCCAATGGTTCGCACTGGTCAGCTGGCAAAATTGATTTCAGATGCCGCACCGAAAAGTTTTAAAGAGAAAAAACACCCTGCGACTCGTGCTTTCCAGGCTTTTCGTATTTACATCAACAGTGAGTTAGAAGAAATTGATACGGCACTTAAAGGCGCGGCGAGCATTCTGGCTCCTGAAGGCCGTTTATCTGTGATTAGCTTCCACTCTCTGGAAGACCGTATGGTCAAACGTTTTATCCGTAAAGAGAGCAAAGGGCCTGAAGTGCCACACGGTATTCCAATGACGGAAGAGCAAATTCGTGCTCTTGGTAGTGCGAATATGAAAGCGGTGAGCAAAGCGATTAAGCCAAGCAAACAAGAAATTGAAATGAACCCTCGCTCGCGCAGCTCTGTGTTAAGAATTGCGGAAAAGCTTTAATTATTATGACGAAATCCACTCCTAATCTTGCTAAGTTGATTGCAACAGATCTCCTCACTGTTGGTCGCTGGCCATTACTGTTGTTGCTATTGATCGTGGCATCGGCAATGGGAGTGGTATTTGCTACCCACCATGCGCGTCAAGCGATCACCGAGAAAGACCATACGTTGGTTGAACGAGAACGATTAGATAGCGAATGGCGTAACTTAATGTTGGAAGAAACTGCCCTCGCGGAACACAGTCGTGTTCAAGACCTTGCCAAAAAAGAACTTGAAATGAAACGACCTGATGGCGATAAAGAAGTGGTTGTCACGCTCAAATGATTAGAAAAAAATCCAACACGAAACAAGCCAATAAGCGTAAACCTGTAGCAAAAGAGAAAGCGGCTACGGGGGATAAGAAAACCGATAATAAAGCAGTGAAAGTGGCGGTCGAAGAATCTTTCTTGATTCGTTGGCGCTTCCATCTATTACTGTTTTTTGTTTTTTGTGCATTTGCCCTTTTGGTGGCACGCGTAGCCTACATCCAAATCATTGAGCCAGATAACCTGATTAAACAAGGTGACCTACGTTCGGTTCGTGTTAAATCCATTCCTTCTGCTCGCGGTATTATTTCGGATCGAAATGGTGAGCCGCTTGCTGTCAGTGTACCGGTTGAGGCTGTTTGGGCAGATCCTGCCACGATATTTAAAGAAAACGCGTTAAGCCAGACCAAAAGTTGGCATGCATTAGCGGATGTTCTTGGTATTGACCGACAAGGGTTAATAGACAAAATCAAGCGCAATGAAAAACGCCGCTTTATCTACTTGCAGCGCCAGGTCAGTCCGGCCATGGCGAACTATATTCGTGAGTTAAAGCTGCCAGGTGTTGGCCTTAAGTCGGAATCTCGTCGTTATTATCCTGCAGGTGAGGTTAGTGCTCACTTAGTCGGTGTGACAGGCATTGACGGGCATGGCCTAGAAGGTGTGGAGCGTAGCTACGACGAGTGGCTCACTGGCGCGGCGGGTAAGAAAACTATTCGTAAAGACCGTTATGGTCGTGTTGTGGAAAACATTGCTTGGCAAGACAAGCAAGAAGGTAAATCACTTCAGTTAACTATCGATCAGCGTCTACAGGCGATTGCGTATCGTGCGATTAAGCAAGCCGTTGCGGACCACCGCGCCACTTCAGGTTCTGTTGTCATGTTGGATGTAAAAACGGGCGCCGTATTGGCCATGGTTAATGCTCCTTCTTACAACCCTAACAATCGTAGCGATTGGCAAAGCTATCAAATGCGTAACCGAGTGATCACGGACTCAATGGAGCCCGGTTCGACCATTAAGCCTTTCGTTATTTTAGCCGCCTTAGAAAATGGGATAGCTGATAAAGATACCATCGTAGATACCGGTAATGGTGTCCTACGTTTAGGTGGTAGTCGAGTCAGAGATGTCTCTCGCGTAGGCAAAGCAAGCTTGACCACGATCCTTAAAAAGTCGAGTAATATCGGTGTGACGAAGCTAGCAATGCAAATGCCGGTAGAGGCGCTTCTTGGGCTGTACAGTTCAGTGGGTTTTGGTGAGCTTTCTGGCCTAAACCTAGTTGGGGAAGTGACGGGTATTTTTCCTACACGAACTCGTTGGTCGCCAATTGAGCGCGCCACGATTGCGTTTGGTTATGGTCTATCGATTACACCAATCCAGCTAGCCCATGCTTATGCGACGCTTGGAAACCTTGGCAAATACGAGCCTATTCATATTATCGAAAGCAATGATCATGACATGTCACGTCAAGTGGTGAGTGCGAAGTATGCGCGTCAAGTATTAGACATGTTGGAAACCGTAACTCAAAAAGGGGGCTCGGCTCGCAGAGCGGCAGTTCCTGGTTATCGAGTGGGAGCGAAAACAGGTACATCACGTAAAGCTTCTGCCGGTGGGTACAGCGACGAGTACATCACCTACACGGCTGGGCTTGCTCCGGTTAGCGATCCGCGAATTGCTTTGGTGGTGATCGTAAACGAGCCTCAAGGTGATGATTACTATGGTGGTTCGGTAGCGTCTCCTGTCTTCTCTGAAATCATGAAAGGCGCGCTACAAATACTCAATGTTGCACCTGACGAAAACAAATTCCAACAGTAAGCCCTGTGGTTTACTGAGCAAACAAAATTAAGAAAACCTGAGCCAAAGCTCGGAGAACAAATATGACTAAAGCCATCAGTATGGACGTGCTGCTTTCCCCTTGGGTGGATTGCCCTAGCTTATCGTCCGTTCTTGTTTCTGAATTGGAGCTCGACAGCCGAAGAGTTCAACCTGGAACCACGTTTGTAGCAGTGATTGGCCATGTTGTGGATGGGCGTAAATTCATTGCCTCTGCAATTGAGCAAGGTGCAAATGCAGCCCTGGCGCAAGCCTGCGATGTCAAAACACATGGTACGGTGGAAATCATTGATGATGTTCCCGTCATTTACATTGATAGGTTGGACCAACGTTTATCCGCAATTGCTGGAAAGATCTATGCTTACCCTGATATGGATTTGATTGGTGTCACCGGCACCAACGGCAAAACCACCATTACCCAGTTAATAGCGCAATGGCTAGAACTGCTTGACCATAAAGCGGCGGTAATGGGAACAACAGGAAATGGCTTCCTCAATAACTTGCAACAAGCTGCGAATACAACGGGGAATGCCGTTGAAATTCAGAAAACGCTCTCCTCTCTCGCAAATCAACAAGCCACATACACCGCGCTAGAAGTATCTTCTCATGGCCTGACGCAAGGTCGTGTCAAAGCATTATCATTTGCGGCGGGCGTGTTTACTAACTTAAGTCGTGACCACTTAGATTATCATGGCACGATGGAAGAGTATGCCAATGCAAAGCTTGGGTTGTTCACGCAACACCAATGTGAACGTGCCATTATCAATGTTGATGATGAAGTCGGTCATCAATGGGCGTCGCAGTTAAGTAATGCGATCGCTGTCTCGCTCAAGCCGAACACTGAATTTGAAAGCGCAATTTGGGCGACGGAAGTCAGTTACGCAGAGTCAGGGATTACTATTAAGTTCGATGGTAAATTTGGCTCAGGTAAATTGCACGCGCCATTGATTGGTGAGTTTAATGCAACCAACTTAATGCTCGCTTTTGCGACCTTATTAAGCTTAGGTAAAGAGAAACAAGCGTTACTCGAAACTGCAGGTCAACTGCAACCTGTACTCGGCCGAATGGAGTTATTCCAAACTGAGGATCGTGCCAAAGTCGTGGTCGATTATGCCCACACTCCTGATGCTTTAGAAAAAGCGCTGCAAGCTTTACGAGTTCATTGTGAAGGCCAGCTGTGGGCTATTTTTGGCTGCGGTGGCGATCGCGATGCAGGTAAGCGCCCAATGATGGCGGAAATTGCAGAGCGACTAGGTGATAGAGTGGTGTTGACTGACGATAACCCACGCAGCGAAGATCCGGTTCAGATTGTGAAAGACATGTTAGCTGGGCTGTCAAAACCTGCTGAAGCGATTGTTCAGCATGACCGCTTCAAAGCACTGTCTTATGCCATTGAAAATGCTTCGCCAAACGACATTATCTTGTTAGCAGGGAAGGGCCATGAAGATTATCAGATTCGTAATGGCGAAACGATTCATTACTCCGACCGCGAGTCCGCAATGCAACTTTTAGGATTGACCTCATGATCAAAGTAACGTTATCTCAAATTGCAGACATCACTCGTGGTGAGCGATTCGGCGACGATCTACTTATCGACGCGGTTTCTACTGATACACGAACGATTGATCGTGGTGCTCTATTTGTGGCGTTAGTAGGGGAGCGCTTTGATGCGCACAACTTTTGCCAACAAGCGGTAGATGCAGGTGCCGGTGCTTTACTCGTAGAAAAACGCTTAGATGTGAATGTGCCGCAAATTGTGGTGTCGGATACCAAACTTGCATTGGGTGAGTTTGCTTCTTGGGCGCATCAAGCATGCAAAACACCTACCGTTGCCATCACCGGAAGTTGCGGTAAAACGACCGTAAAAGAAATGGTTGCGAGTATCCTGCAATTGAAAGGCAAAGTGTTATTCACGGCGGGTAACTTCAATAATGATATTGGTGTTCCGTTGACATTATTGCGCTCACAGCAGGATGATGATTATGCCGTGATTGAGCTTGGTGCTAACCATATAGGTGAAATTGCTTACACGACTCAGTTAGTAAAACCAGATATCGCGTTAGTGAATAATGTAGCAGCCGCTCACCTTGAAGGCTTTGGTTCTATCGATGGCGTGAAACAAGCCAAAGGTGAAATCTACCAAGGCCTTTCAGCTGGTGGTATTGCGATTGTTAACCTAGACAGCAATGGTGAAGCCAAGTGGGATGAAGTGTTAGCAGATAAGAAAGTCATTACTTTTTCACAAAGTAATACTGATGCAGACTTCTTCGCTTCTAACATCGTATTGAACGCCGCAGGTGAAGCAAGCTTTGACTTACATATCGCAGCAAGCTCACAAGAAATTGAACTGTCTCTGGGTATTATAGGTCAACACAACGTTGCGAATGCGATCGCTGCTTCTATTATTGCGTTACAAATGGGAGCCACATTAGAAGAGGTTCGTGCTGGCCTTAAACATTTGAACAAAGTGAAAGGTCGCGTCGAGGTTGAAGCGCTGAGCGAAAAGATAAAATTGATTGACGACAGCTACAACGCGAGCGTGCCAGCCATGAAAGCGGCAGTTGATTTATTGGCCGCTTTCCCAGGTCAACGCTGGCTGATTTTAGGTAATATGGCGGAATTGGGCGAGGAAAGTCTTGCACTTCATCGTCAAGTCGGGGAACATGCTGCCCCACAAAAATTTGAACATGTTCTCACATATGGTGCAGACGCCAAGGTGATCAGTGATCTTTGCCAAGGCATTCATTTTGAGACGCACCAAGAGATGATTGAATACATCAAGCAGCATCTAGACCAAGCCGTTCCTGAAAACCATACGATATTGGTGAAAGGAGCGAACGGTGCACGTATGTTTGAAGTCGCTGCTGCTTTGAAGGAGTATTATTAATGATTATTTGGCTTGCCGAGCTGCTACAGCCATACCTGTCTTTTTTCCGATTGTTTGAATACTTGTCTTTTCGAGCAATCCTAAGCGTATTAACCGCTCTAGGTCTGTCATTATGGATGGGACCAATCATGATCAAGCGTTTGCAAATGCTGCAAATTGGTCAGGTAGTGCGTAACGAAGGTCCTGAATCTCACTTTAGTAAGCGTGGTACCCCAACAATGGGCGGTATCATGATCTTAGCGGCCATCTCAATCACGATTTTGCTATGGACAGACTTATCCAACCCTTACGTATGGGCGGTACTGACAGTCTTACTTGGCTACGGTGCGGTCGGATTTGTTGATGATTATCGTAAAGTGGTGCGAAAAAATACCGATGGCTTGATCGCGCGTTGGAAGTACTTCTGGCAGTCGTTGATCGCGTTTGTCGTCGCTTTCGCATTGTATGCTTACGGTAAAGACACAGCAGCAACTCAGCTAGTGGTGCCATTCTTTAAAGACATCATGCCGCAGCTTGGTTTGATGTATATCATTCTGACTTACTTTGTCATTGTAGGTACAAGTAACGCGGTCAACCTGACTGATGGTCTAGACGGTTTGGCAATCATGCCAACGGTTCTTGTTGCAGCAGGCTTCGCGGTTATTGCATGGGCGACCGGTAACGTTAACTTCTCTGAATACCTTCATATACCATACTTACCACATGCTTCTGAGTTAGTTGTCGTATGTACAGCAATCGTAGGTGCAGGCCTTGGTTTCTTGTGGTTTAACACGTACCCAGCACAAGTGTTCATGGGCGATGTGGGCTCACTAGCGCTTGGCGGTGCATTGGGCACCATTGCTGTTCTAGTTCGTCAAGAGTTGGTGTTGGTGATCATGGGTGGCGTATTTGTAATGGAAACGCTATCAGTCATCCTGCAGGTAGGTTCTTACAAATTACGTGGTCAGCGCATTTTCCGTATGGCACCAATTCACCACCACTACGAATTGAAAGGTTGGCCAGAACCTCGCGTAATCGTGCGCTTCTGGATTATTTCTATGGTTCTTGTTCTGATTGGTCTTGCGACATTGAAAGTGCGTTAATCGCGCTTTCCAAGAACAAGATTTACAGTGTGATCAAATATGGAACGTTGGCAAAACATACATAGTGTTGTCGTCGTAGGGCTCGGTATTACCGGGCTCTCTGTCGTTAAACACCTAAGAAAAAATCAGCCACAACTTGTGGTCAAAGTCATTGATACTCGTGTAAACCCTCCAGGTGCAGAGCGCTTGCCGGAAAGTGTTCAACTGCATAGTGGTGGTTGGAATACAGACTGGCTTTCTGACGCGGATCTTATCGTGACCAACCCTGGTATTGCGCTAGCGACACCAGAGATCCAAGCCGTATTAGCAAAAGGTACGGCAGTAGTAGGTGATATCGAGTTATTCGCTTGGGCGGTGCAGAAACCGGTGATTGCGATTACGGGCTCAAACGGTAAGAGCACAGTAACCGACCTCACAGGTGTGATGGCTAAGGCTGCAGGTTTGGATGTTGGTGTTGGTGGTAACATCGGTGTGCCTGCACTGGATTTGTTAGAACAAGACGCAGACCTATATGTACTCGAACTTTCGAGCTTCCAGTTAGAAACGACGTCAAGCTTAAAGCTCAAAGCCGCTGCGTTTCTGAATCTTTCTGAAGATCATATGGATCGTTATCAAGGCATGTCTGACTATCGACAAGCTAAGTTGCGTATTTTTAACCATGCTGCTCTTGCAGTCGTGAACCGTGATGATCAAGAAACCTTCCCAGACGCAGAGATGCCATTGGTGACATTTGGCAGCGACAATCAGGACTTTGGTCTCGAGGTGGATGGCAACCGTACTTGGCTGCTCGATCACGGTCAACGAGTTGTCGCAAGTGATGAGCTTAAGTTGGTTGGTAAGCACAACTTATCTAACGCTCTGGTTGCTTTAGCGCTATTAAAAGCTGCGGACGTAAACTATCACAAAGCATTGAATGCACTTAAAAATTACACGGGACTGACACACCGATGCCAGGTGGTTGCGGATAATCAAGGCGTCAAATGGGTGAATGACTCTAAAGCAACTAATATTGCCAGCACTATGGCTGCGCTATCTGGTTTGGAATCGACAGGCAAGCTCTACTTACTCGTTGGTGGTGTTGGCAAAGGTGCTGACTTCTCGCCATTAAAACCGATCTTCGCGACGCTTAACTTGCAACTGTGTTGCTTTGGCGCTGATGGCGATGAATTTATGCCACTGCATGAATCTGCAATACGTTTCGACACTATGGAAGATGTGATTCAACAAGTATCTTTGCAGTTAAAACCAGGTGATATGGTGATGCTGTCTCCTGCATGTGCTAGCTTTGATCAATTCGACAACTTTATGGCAAGAGGTGATGCTTTCGCTGCTCTTGCTCAGAAATATGCATAATTAAAGGTTACACACTTCGTGGGTTTAGGTAACGTTAAACGCAGTATTGGCAATTGGCTCAAGCATCCAGCCCCAGAGGCGATGTTTGATCGTCAGTTAGTGTGGATTGCACTGGGTTTGATGTTGACTGGTTTGGTCATGGTAACCTCTGCATCATTTCCAATCAGCTCTCGATTAACGGAACAGCCGTTCCACTTTATGTTTCGTCATGCGACGTTTCTCGTGCTGGCGTTAGGGACCTCCGCTGTTATTTTGCAAGTGCCTTTGCAAGAGTGGTTTAAGAAGAGCCATTACTTACTTTGGGCTTCTTTCGCACTGTTGATCATCGTGCTCTTGGCGGGTAAGTCGGTTAATGGTGCGTCTCGTTGGATTCCCCTTGGGCTGTTTAACCTTCAGCCTGCGGAAGTCGCGAAGCTATCGCTGTTTATCTTCATGTCTGGTTACTTAGTTCGAAAGCAAGACGAAGTACGACAAACGTTCTTTGGTGGCTTTATGAAGCCAATCATGGTGTTTGCCTTCTTCGCAGTATTACTACTTGGTCAGCCAGACTTGGGGACGGTCGTCGTGATGCTGGTCACGCTGTTTGGCATGCTTTTTATCGCAGGTGCAAAACTAACCCAGTTTCTCGCCTTGATGGTGGCAGGTATCGGCGCTGTGGTAGGTTTGATTCTCGTAGAGCCATACCGTATGCGACGTGTAACCTCCTTCCTTGACCCGTGGGAAGACCCGTTTGGTAGTGGCTATCAGTTGACTCAGTCTTTGATGGCGTTTGGTCGTGGTGAATGGTTCGGTCAAGGTCTCGGTAATTCAATTCAAAAACTGGAATATCTACCGGAAGCACATACCGACTTTGTGTTTGCCGTACTTGCTGAAGAGCTTGGTTTCGTGGGCGTAGTGTTGGTCTTAATGCTGATTTTTAGCTTGGTGCTAAAAGCGGTTTACATCGGAAAGCGTGCATTTGAAGAAGGCGAAATGTTCGGAGGTTATCTGGCTTTCGGAATTGGTATTTGGTTTGCGTTTCAAACCTTGGTTAATGTTGGAGCTGCCGCCGGTATTGTTCCAACTAAAGGTTTAACACTCCCACTTATCAGTTATGGTGGTTCTAGTCTAATAATTATGTCCGTCGCAGTGTCCATATTACTGCGTATCGATTACGAATGCCGCTTGAAACGCGAGCAACAACAATCAGAACAACAAGCTAATGAAACAAAATAAACGTTTGATGGTGATGGCTGGTGGTACTGGCGGTCACGTATTCCCAGGTTTGGCGGTAGCAAAACAGCTTCAAGAACAAGGTTGGGAGATCCGTTGGTTAGGTACGGCGGATCGAATTGAAGCGGATTTGGTGCCAAAACATGGCATTGAAATCGACTTTATCAAAGTGAAAGGGTTACGAGGTCAAGGCGTTAAACGTCTTCTTGCAGCACCATTTCAAATTATCAATGCCATTATGCAGGCTCGTGCTCACATGAAACGCTGGCAGCCAGACGCAGTGCTTGGTATGGGCGGTTATGTTAGCGGCCCGGGCGGTATTGCCGCTTGGATGAGTGGCATTCCTGTTGTTCTGCATGAACAAAATGCAGTAGCAGGTTTAACGAACCAATGGTTATCGAAAATCGCTAAGAAGGTTTTTCAGGCTTTCCCAGGCGCTTTTCCAAATGCCGAAGTGGTTGGGAACCCAGTTCGTGAAGACGTGACTCAATTAGCAGCGCCAACTGAGCGCATGCAAGAGCGCCAAGGTCCAATTCGCATTTTGGTGATGGGTGGCAGCCAAGGCGCACGTATTCTTAACCAAACTCTGCCAGAAGTGATGTCGAAATTGGGCGAAGATTACTGTATTCGTCATCAAGCGGGCAAAGGTGCCGCCGAAGAAGTGAATGCAGCATACCAAGCTAATGGTGTGGTAAATGCAGAAGTAATGGAATTCATTGATGACGTGGCAGAAGCTTACGCATGGGCTGATCTTTTAGTTTGTCGCTCTGGAGCGTTAACCGTTTCTGAAGTCTCGGCGGCAGGTGTAGGCGCTATTTTTGTTCCATTCATGCACAAAGACCGCCAGCAAGCACTTAATGCAGACCACTTGGTGGATTGCGGCGCGGCGAAAATGATTGAACAACCAGATTTAACCGTTGAGTTTCTGACTCAGCAGATCCAACAATTGGATCGCCAAGCTTTACTTACAATGGCTGAGCAAGCGCGTGGCGCTGCAAAATTGAATGCTGACCGAGTTGTCGCACAAGCCATTGTCGCTTTGACCGAAAAGCGTTAACCGAATTATTGAGAATAGAATTGATGACAATCCAACATACACAAGACTTAGCTCAGATTCGCGCAATGGTGCCAGAGATGCGCCGCGTGAAATCCATCCACTTCATCGGTATTGGTGGTGCGGGCATGAGCGGCATTGCAGAAGTGCTGTTGAACGAAGGCTACCAAATCACAGGTTCTGATCTATCAGAGAACGCTGTGACAGAGCGCTTGGTATCAAAAGGTGCGACGGTATTTATTGGTCATCAAGCCAGTAATGTAGAAAAAGCCAGTGTGGTTGTTGTGTCAACGGCGATCAACGAAGAAAACCCAGAAGTGATGGCGGCACGTGAATTACGCATCCCTATTGTACGCCGCGCAGAGATGTTGGCTGAATTGATGCGATTCCGTCACGGTATTGCCGTTGCGGGTACACACGGTAAAACCACGACGACCGCTCTTGTTACTCAAATCTATTCTGAAGCCGGTCTTGATCCAACGTTTGTGAATGGCGGTTTGGTGAAAAGCGCAGGTACAAATGCGCGTCTAGGCTCGAGTCGTATTCTAATTGCAGAGGCAGATGAAAGTGACGCGTCATTCCTGCACTTGCAACCAATGGTGAGCATTGTTACCAATATCGAAGCCGATCATATGGATACCTATGGTGGTGACTTTGAAACCTTAAAGCAAACCTTCATCGATTTCCTTCATAATCTACCGTTTTACGGCCAAGCAATTGTTTGCATTGACGATCCTGTGGTTCGAGAGTTAATCCCACGTATTAGTCGTCAAGTGATAACTTACGGTTTTTCTGAAGATGCCGACGTACGTATTGAAGATTATCGTCAAGAGGGACAGCAAGGCAAATTTACGGTAGTACGTAAAGGGCGAGCTAACTTAGATATCACGCTGAATATTCCAGGTCGTCACAATGCATTGAATGCGTCTGCTGCGATTGCGGTTGCTACTGAAGATGACATTGAAGACGATGCGATCCTAAAGGCAATGGCAGGTACGCAAGGTACGGGAAGACGTTTTGATCACCTTGGCGAGTTTGATATTGGCAACGGCCATGCAATGCTTGTTGATGATTACGGCCATCATCCAACAGAAGTGGATGTAACCATTAATGCAGCACGCAGTGGTTGGCAAGACAAGCGTTTGGTGATGATTTTCCAACCGCACCGTTATAGCCGTACTCGTGATTTATACGATGATTTCGCGAATGTGCTTGAACAGGTGGATGTATTAATCATGCTGGATGTTTACGCAGCGGGTGAAAAGCCGATTGCAGGTGCTGATGGGCGCGCTTTATGTCGCACAATTCGCAGCCGAGGCAAGGTAGATCCGATTTTTGTTCCAGAAATCGAGCAATTACCTTCAGTTTTAGCTAACGTTATACAAGACGGCGACCTAATCTTAACGCAAGGTGCGGGTGATATTGGTAAAGTTGCGAAACAGCTAGCAGGTCTTAAATTGAATATAAACAAGATGCTTGGCTGACACATATTGTTGACGCGAAGGACAGATAAAGACTCAGATCTCGATTTTGCGTCAATATCATTGTGATTTATTGCTATCAGTGTTTGATAGTTTACAAGAGCTCAGTATAATCCCAAGGTTAAAGTCAAGACTTTTACCTCTGCGTAATTATATGGGTAAAAAGTACACGACAAAAGTCAGGAAACGAAGACGTTGTTGAATATTGCACTGAATGACGAGCGACCAAACACGGGCAACAACCGTGGTCGCCAAGAAAAAATCTTGGGTGCGTTATTTTTCGTTGTGGTTGTGACTTTAATTAGTTCTGTTTTGTACGCGGCGATCAGTTGGATGTGGGATGACCAAAGGTTACCTCTCTCCAAAATAGTACTTCAGGGGAAACTGGAGTATGTCCAAGCTGACGATGTGCAGGCTGCATTTAGTCGAATTGATCACATCGGTACATTTATGTCTCAGGATATTGATGTATTACAGCAAAGTGTCGAAGCTCTGCCATGGGTAGCGCATGCCGCAATCCGAAAGCAGTGGCCGGATACAGTAAAAGTTTTTTTGACGGAGCATCAACCAGAAGCCATTTGGAATGGCAACGGACTGTTAGATAAAAACGGGTTCGTTTTTGATGGAGATGTTGCTCTGTTGCAAGAAGAAAAAGTGAAGCTGTACGGACCCAAAGATAGCGGACCGGAAGTCTTACAGACTTACCGTGATTTGAGTCCTAAGTTTCAGCAATTGGGTTTAGCGATATCGTCTCTGGTATTAAACGAGCGACGAGCTTGGCAAATCATCCTTGATAACGGTATTCGATTAGAGCTCGGAAAAGAGTCTCTTCTTGAGCGTATAGAGCGCTTTTTTAAGCTCTATAACAAGCTTGGCAGTGACACGCAAAGAATCAGTTATATCGATCTTAGGTACGATACAGGAGCCGCAGTTGGTTGGTTTCCTGAACAAGAGTTAGAAGAGAGTACAGATGACTAAGGCCGCTGATGACAACATTATTGTTGGTCTTGATATAGGCACTGCAACCGTATCGGCTCTAGTGGGTGAGGTTTTACCAGACGGTCAAATTAATATTATTGGCGCAGGTAGTAGCCCCTCACGCGGCATGGATAAAGGTGGCGTGAATGATTTGGAGTCGGTTGTAAAATCAGTACAACGTGCAATTGATCAAGCTGAATTAATGGCAGAGTGCCAGATCAGCCGAGTCTTCATTTCGTTGTCTGGTAAGCATATCGCAAGCCGAATTGAAAAAGGTATGGGCACGATTTCTGATGAAGAGGTGTCTCAAGAAGACATGGATCGCGCTATCCATACCGCAAAATCGATTAAAATCGGTGATGAACAGCGAATTCTTCATGTGATCCCGCAAGAGTTCACCATTGATTACCAAGAGGGAATCAAAAATCCGCTTGGTTTATCTGGGGTAAGAATGGAAGTGAGTGTCCACCTTATCTCATGCCATAATGACATGGCACGCAACATTATTAAGGCGGTAGAACGCTGCGGCCTTAAAGTAGAACAACTCGTATTTTCTGGGCTTGCTGCTAGCAATGCAGTAATCACCGAGGATGAAAGAGAGCTTGGAGTTTGTGTGGTTGATATTGGCGCCGGCACGATGGATGTGGCCATCTGGACTGGCGGTGCGTTACGTCACACAGAAGTATTTTCGTACGCAGGAAATGCTGTAACCAGTGATATTGCTTTTGCTTTTGGCACGCCAGTGAGCGATGCTGAAGAAATAAAAGTCAAATATGGCTGTGCTTTGAGTGAACTGGTCAGTAAGGATGACACGGTTAATGTACCAAGCGTAGGTGGACGACCATCACGTAGCCTGCAACGTCAAACGTTGTCAGAAGTGATTGAGCCACGCTACTCTGAGCTTATGGGACTGGTTAACCAAACTATCGACTCTGTACAAGCAAAATTGCGCGAAGAGGGTATCAAGCACCATCTGGCTGCGGGAGTTGTACTCACCGGCGGTGCTGCGCAAATGGACGGAGTGGTAGAATGTGCGGAACGCGTATTCCGCAATCAAGTAAGGGTCGGCAAACCGCTCGAAGTCAGCGGATTAACTGACTATGTAAAAGAGCCGTACCATTCTACGGCAGTTGGATTACTTCATTACGCAAGAGACATGCAGTCTAGCGACGATAGCGATTATAATGAACCTAAACGCTCATCTGTAACTGGCTTTTTCGATAAATTGCGTAACTGGATACAAAAAGAGTTTTAACCTGAGTTGCAGGATAAACGGAGACAACACATGTTTGAACCGATGATGGAAATGTCTGACGATGCAGTAATCAAGGTCGTTGGGGTTGGTGGCGGCGGTGGTAACGCCGTTGAACACATGGTGCGTGAATCCATCGAAGGTGTGGAATTCATCAGCGTCAACACTGATGCGCAAGCACTTCGTAAGACAAGCGTTGGCAATGTTATTCAGATCGGTGGTGATATCACTAAAGGTCTGGGTGCAGGTGCTAATCCACAGGTTGGCCGTGACGCAGCTCTCGAAGACAGAGATCGAATTAAAGATTCCCTGACTGGCGCCGATATGGTGTTTATCGCAGCTGGTATGGGTGGCGGTACCGGTACTGGTGCAGCGCCTGTTATTGCTGAAGTGGCTAAAGAGCTTGGCATTCTAACAGTAGCGGTAGTAACTAAACCGTTTAGTTTTGAAGGTAAAAAGCGTTTGGCATTTGCTGAGCAAGGTATCGATGAGCTGTCTAAGCATGTTGACTCTTTGATCACGATTCCAAACGAAAAGCTACTTAAAGTACTTGGTCGTGGTGTAACACTACTAGAAGCTTTTGCAAGCGCTAACGATGTTCTTAAGAATGCCGTTCAAGGTATTGCTGAGCTAATTACTCGCCCTGGCATGATCAACGTCGACTTTGCGGACGTAAGAACTGTAATGTCTGAAATGGGTCACGCAATGATGGGTAGCGGCATCGCCAAAGGTGAAGACCGTGCTGAAGAAGCGGCTGAAATGGCAATTTCTAGCCCACTTCTGGAAGACATCGATCTAGCGGGCGCTCGTGGTGTTCTTGTCAATATTACTGCTGGTCTGGATATGCGTCTTGACGAGTTTGAGACGGTTGGTAATACAGTGAAGGCATTCGCTTCTGACAATGCGACTGTTGTTATCGGTACTTCTCTAGACCCTGATATGACTGACGAAATCCGCGTAACAGTTGTAGCGACAGGTATTGGTAATGAGAAAAAGCCAGATATCACGCTAGTTGCGGGTGGTAAAGCTAAAGTGGCACCGACGCCGCAAGCTCAACCACAGCAACAAGCAGCGGCAACGCAAGCTGAAGAAAAACCGGCACAGACTTTGCAGAATAATCAAGTGCAAGAGAAGCCACAGGTAACTCCTCAGCCGACAAACACTGCTCCTTCTTCTCCAGCTTCGTCGAGCCAAAGTTCGGCGGCTCCAAAGCAAGAAAAGGAAAGTGGTTATTTAGATATACCGGCATTTTTGCGTCGTCAGGCTGATTAATCTTTAACCCATAAATTTGACATGGCTCAAAATTATGGTAGCATTCACGGTCGACGTTACAGACGGCCGTGTTTTGTAGCAAATTTTTGAGAGGCAAGCAGATGATCAGACAACGTACTCTGAAAGAAATAGTGAAAACAACTGGTGTGGGTCTCCACTCTGGTCGTAAAGTCACACTTACTCTGCGCCCGGCTGCTGCAAATACAGGTATCATTTACCGTCGTACAGATGTAAATCCACCTGTAGATTTTCCAGCTGATCCAGCTTCGGTTCGTGACACCATGCTTTGTACTGCATTGGTAAACGATGAAGGTGTGCGTATTTCAACTGTTGAGCACTTGAATGCGGCACTTGCTGGTATGGGCATCGATAACATTGTTGTCGAAGTAGACGCACCTGAAATTCCGATCATGGATGGTAGTGCAAGCCCATTTGTATACTTGCTACAACAAGCAGGTATCGAAACGCAAAATGCGCCAAAACGCTTCATCCGCATCAAAAAGCCAGTTCGTTTTGAAGATGGTGATAAATGGGCAGAATTTGTACCATTTAACGGCTTCCGTATGGACTTCGAAATTGAGTTTAATCACCCAGCGATTGAATCAGACGAGCAACGTTTGCTGTTTGATTTCTCGTCAAAAGGCTTTGTTCGTGAGATTTCTCGAGCACGTACGTTTGGCTTTATGCGTGATATCGAATATCTACAATCTCAAAACCTAGTTTTGGGTGGTAGTTTTGACAATGCTATCGTTTTGGATGATTACCGTATTCTTAATGAAGAAGGTCTACGCTTTGAAAATGAGTTTGTGACTCACAAAGTGTTGGATGCGATTGGTGACCTTTACATGTGTGGCCACCCAATCATTGGTGAATTCCGTGCCTTTAAATCTGGCCACGGTTTAAATAACCAACTGTTACGTGCTGTTCTTGCAGATCAGGAAGCGTGGGAGTGGACTACATTCGAAGAAGAAGTCGGCTCACCAGTAGCATTCGCAGAACCAAATATGGTGCTTGCGTAAATACTTGGCATTAGAATTAATAAAAAACCAGGCTTATGCCTGGTTTTTTGCTATTTGGCTTTAATCCTGGATTTATCAATAACATTCAAGCTTTCAGCATATTGAAATAACGTTCACTTACGATCTTCCTTTTCTGCCATATCGGCTAATCGTTTTAAACGCTCTTGAATTTTCGGTGGCGCCATGTCGGCAATCGTCATTAATGACTTTGCTGCAGATTGGGTTAGTGGTGGACGCTTAGGTCTGTCGTCTTGTTGAAAGCGGTTTCGATATAGTGAAGGATTGATCCTCACTTCAACGCTCATCAGCTTGGCAAAGCCTTGAGTACGAAGTTTATTTAGGATCATGAGGCGATCGTAATCGATCTTCATTTTGATCGCGGCACTGGAGACATCGATCAATAGATGGCCGTTACGAACATTCGCTACTCGGCAATGATCGGCCGTCCCCGTGGGTAAGACCTCTTGCAAAGCTTGGTTAAGCTGTAAGATTTCTCCAGCATGTTCTTGAATCTGCTTGAACTGTGACTCAGCAATAACATCTTCAGTCGAGGTTGGACGGTGATCACGCATAGGTAAAATCTAATTTTGTTGAGATATAGCTATTCTAGAGCAGCTTTCTATCAAGGTATAGTTTACATTAACGTCTTTAGCTTCAGTTTTACAATGTAGCAAGGTAAAAAGCAAAGTTTGCTCTGGATGGATTACACATATTGCGGTATGCAATATCGGCTAATCAGTCACCACTTTAAGTAAAAACTTCAGAGTGCTTCAAACAAATACGTCTATTTATGGTTGTATCGATTAAAAATCCTTACACTAAGCCACATTGTTTCAAAACTTAGCCTTGAAATATGGATGTTTGAACTCAATATCTTTGATAAATGATTTATCTCAGTATTCTTAGTTCCAAACTGGCAGAGACTGAAGGCATTATGAGTAGATCGGGAACGGTCTGAATAAAGAGAGATTCACGAAAAATGATAACTAAGCTACTGACAAAAGTGATTGGCAGTCGCAACGACCGAACACTGCGCCGCCTTAGAAAAATTGTAAAAGAAATTAATAACTATGAGCCAACATTCGAGGCTCTAAGTGACGAAGAGTTAAAAGCAAAGACGGTTGAATTCCGTGAGCGCCTAGAGAAGGGTGAAACTCTTGATAAACTACTTCCAGAAGCTTTTGCTACGGTTCGTGAAGCATCTAAGCGTGTCTACGGTATGCGCCACTTCGACGTCCAGCTTATCGGTGGTATGGTTCTAAATGCGGGTCAAATCGCTGAAATGCGTACGGGTGAAGGTAAAACGCTGACGGCAACGCTTCCTGCTTACCTAAATGCCCTAGCTGGTAAAGGCGTTCATATTGTAACAGTGAACGATTATCTAGCTAAACGTGATGCAGAGACAAACCGCCCTCTATTTGAATTTTTAGGTATGACTGTTGGCGTAAACGTGCCAAACATGCCTCCTCAAGAGAAAAAAGAAGCGTACCAAGCTGACATCTTGTACGGAACGAACAATGAATTTGGTTTTGACTACCTTCGTGACAATATGGCTTTCCGTAGCGAAGATCGCGTACAACGTGAACGCTTCTTTGCAGTTGTCGATGAGGTGGACTCAATCCTAATTGATGAAGCTCGTACCCCTTTAATCATTTCTGGTCCTGCTGAAGATAGCTCTGAGCTATACACCCGAATCAACCTTTTGATCCCGCATCTTAAAAAGCAAGACAAAGAAGACTCTGAAGAATATCGTGGTGATGGTCACTACACTGTTGATGAGAAATCAAAGCAAGTATACCTCACAGAAACGGGCCAAGAGTACGTTGAAGAACTGTTGGTGAAAAATGGTCTTATGGAAGAGGGTGACACACTTTACTCTCCGACTAACATCAGCATGTTACATCACGTGAATGCCGCTTTGCGTGCTCATGTGTTGTTTGAGCGCAACGTTGATTACATCGTTACTGACGAAGGTGAAGTAGTAATTGTTGATGAACATACTGGTCGTACAATGCCAGGTCGTCGTTGGTCTGAAGGTCTTCACCAAGCAGTAGAAGCGAAAGAAGGCGTTAAGATTCAAAACGAAAACCAAACTTTGGCTTCGATTACCTTCCAGAACTACTTCCGCTTATACGAAAAACTGTCTGGTATGACAGGTACTGCGGATACTGAAGCGTTTGAGTTCCAATCTATTTATGGCTTGGAAACGGTGGTTATCCCAACCAACAAACCAATGATTCGTAACGATATGCCGGATGTGGTGTACCGTACCGAAGCTGAGAAGTTTGCTGCAATCATTGAAGATATCAAAGAGCGAGTTGCGAAAGGTCAGCCAACATTGGTTGGTACAGTATCGATTGAAAAATCAGAACTTCTTTCTAACGCATTGAAGAAAGCGAAGATCAAACACAACGTATTGAATGCGAAATTCCATGAAAAGGAAGCGGAAATTGTTGCTGAAGCGGGTATGCCTGGTGCGGTAACTATCGCGACCAACATGGCCGGTCGTGGTACGGACATTGTGCTTGGCGGTAGTTGGCAATCAAAAGTGGAAGCTTTGGAGAACCCAACTCAAGAACAAATCGATGCGATTAAAGCAGAGTGGAAAGTGGTACATGATCAAGTACTAGATGCTGGTGGTCTACACATCATTGGTACTGAGCGCCACGAATCTCGCCGTATTGATAACCAGCTACGTGGTCGTTCTGGTCGTCAAGGAGATGCAGGTTCATCTCGCTTCTACCTATCTATGGAAGACTCTTTGTTACGTATTTTCACTTCTGATCGTATGGCGAGCCTTATCCAAAGTGGTATGGAAGAAGGTGAAGCAATTGAATCGAAAATGCTTTCTCGCTCAATTGAAAAAGCACAGCGCAAAGTGGAAGGTCGTAACTTTGATATCCGTAAGCAGCTACTAGAATACGATGATGTGGCGAACGATCAGCGTAAGGTTGTCTACGAGCTGCGCGACGAATTGATGAACGTTGAAGACATCAGCGGTATGATCGAGCAAAACCGTGAAGATGTGCTAACAGCGGTTATTGATGAGTACATCCCACCACAATCACTAGAAGATATGTGGGACGTTGAAGGTCTGCAAGAGCGCTTGAAAGCAGACTTCGATCTTGATGCGCCAGTGAAGCAATGGCTTGAAGAAGACGATAAGCTTTACGAAGAGGCGCTACGCGAGAAGATTATCAATCTAGCCGTTGAAGTGTACAAAGAGAAAGAGGAAGTGGTGGGGGCGCAAGTGCTTCGTAACTTCGAGAAATCGGTTATGCTTCAAACTCTGGATACGCTTTGGAAAGAGCACTTGGCAGCAATGGATCACTTGCGTCAGGGTATTCACTTACGTGGCTATGCGCAGAAGAACCCGAAACAGGAATACAAGCGTGAATCGTTTGAACTGTTTGAAGGTCTACTAGAAGCGCTGAAAACTGATGTGATTACTGTTCTATCTCGCGTTCGAGTTCAGCAACAAGAAGAAGTTGAACGTATGGAAGAGCAACGTCGTGCGCAAGCTGAAGAGGCCGCTCGTCGTGCTCAAGCGCAACACGCAGCAGCACAAAACCCTCTTTCTGAAGGTGAAGAATCTGAAGAAGGTTCAAGTCAGCCAATGGTACGTGATGAACGTAAAGTAGGTCGCAATGAGCCTTGCCCTTGTGGTAGTGGTAAGAAGTATAAACAGTGCCACGGCAAAATCGACTAACGTATTAGTCAGATAATGTTTTAAAGAGTCGCCTAGGCGGCTCTTTTTTTAAGCAAATTCTGTGGCTGTCGAATTTCATAAGTTTTGATAGCATCGGATAGTTTTAGAGATGCAAAGACCGTTGAAGTGTAACGGCTTGAGAGTTAGGAACCCCTATGAAAAGAATTCACATAGTCGCGGCTATTATTTTTAACCAAGACAAATCAAAAATTTTTATTACAAAGCGTCCAGACGACAAGCATAAAGGCGGGTTTTGGGAGTTTCCCGGCGGGAAAGTCGAGTCAGGAGAAAGTATTGAACATGCTCTAGCAAGAGAACTTGAAGAAGAAGTAGGAATTGAAGTTACTGAGCAAGCCCTTTTCGAGCATTTGGAATATGACTATCCAGACAAATCACTTAAGTTTGATTTTATTACGGTATCTAAGTTCAGTAATGAGCCTTACGGCCGAGAAGGTCAAGAAGGTCGCTGGGTTGAGATAAGAGAATTGGGTAACTATGCCTTTCCTGAAGCGAACGTGCCTATCTTGGAGCGTGTCGTAAAAGAGTTCGCTTAAGCCTGATGAACTTGCTTGTGGTAACCACGGTATGTTGTTAGTTTAAACAGATTAAGCGAAACGAGAGAACGAGAGCAAACCTCGTTATCCAGAGAAGGAGAGAAAGCGCAATGGTTCGTATTGCAATCGCAGGAGCAGCAGGCCGAATGGGCCGTAATTTGGTTAAAGCTTCACACCTTAATCCAGTGGCGACAGTGAGCGCGGGATCAGAACGACCTGAGTCCTCACTTGTCGGTGTCGATATCGGTGAACTTTGTGGTGAAGGCAAATTCGATGTGTTCTTAACGGATGATCTTGCTAAAGACGTTGATAATTTTGATGTAATCATCGATTTTACTGCCCCAGTAAGTACGTTGGCGAATCTTGAACTGTGTAAGAAGCATGGAAAGAGTATTGTGATTGGGACGACTGGTTTCAGTGATGCAGAGCGTGAACTGATTGACGAAGCCGCTAAGCAAGTGCCTGTTGTCATGGCTCCTAACTACTCTGTTGGTGTGAACCTAGTATTTAAGCTTCTTGAGAAAGCAGCCAAAGTGATGGGCGACTACTGTGATGTTGAGATTGTCGAAGCACATCATCGTCATAAAGTTGATGCTCCTTCTGGTACCGCTATCGGGATGGGCGAAGCCATTGCTGGTGCGATGGGCAACAAGCTGAATGATGTAGCTGTCTATGCGCGAGAAGGTATCACAGGTGAACGTACTAAAGATGAGATCGGCTTTGCTACAATTCGCGCTGGCGATATTGTCGGTGAGCACACAGCCATGTTTGCTGATATTGGGGAACGAGTGGAGATAACGCACAAAGCGACCGATCGTATGACGTTTGCTAATGGCGCCGTCAAGGCCGCTGTTTGGTTGAGTGCCAAACCAGCGGGCTTTTATACCATGACAGATGTTTTGGGATTGAATGAACTCTAAATACATAATTATTCGCCGGCGGTAGCCGGCTTTTTTATATCTATAGAATTATTTGTAAATGAAATGATTCTAACAGAAAGTATTTTGGTGCTTACTTTTGTTGTTGTTTTGGTTGTTTTGTGGGTGTTTTGGGTTTTGATGTCTAAAAACTAATGTCTTTTCTGTTGGGTGAACGTTTGCGTGAAAAACTCATACTTTTTTGTGATCTCTAAAAAGTTCAAATTTGTAAAATTCATTAAACCTCTATGCCTCTCTATGTAATAGCATGTAAAAGTTATCTTTTTGGGCCTTACTGATTCAAAATGACCTTACTCGCTAGAAATTAATCATTTATTTTTGATTGTAGGTTGACAGGTTTCGAGTCCAACTTTAGAATACCGCCAATTTGTCTGAAATACCTATTTATGTAGATTTTATAGGTAAAGGAAGGCATGTTTGCAGTTTGATTTATTTTTTTTGCATTTTTATTCTGGAGGTTGTCTTGGGTAAATTAGCACTGTTGGTCCTAGAAGATGGGACAGTGTTCCGCGGAGTGTCCATAGGGGCAGATGGTCTTTCCGTTGGTGAAGTCGTTTTTAATACCTCGATGACGGGGTATCAAGAAATCCTCACTGATCCTTCCTATTCTCAGCAAATCGTCACTCTCACTTATCCTCACATTGGCAATACCGGAACCACTTCCGAAGATGAAGAATCCTCTTCCATTCATGCACAAGGCCTTGTGATTCGCGATCTTCCTCTAATCGCTTCTAACTTCCGTAACGAACAATCCCTCTCTGATTATCTTAAGTCGCAAAATATCGTTGGCATCGCTGATATCGATACTCGTAAGCTCACTCGTATCCTGCGTGAAAAAGGTGCTCAAAACGGCTGTATTGTTGCGGGCAACAACCTAGACGAAGCTTTGGCACTAGCGAAAGCAAAAGAATTCCCAGGCTTAAAAGGAATGGACCTTGCGAAAGAAGTTACAACAAAAGAAGCGTATCAATGGAAGCAAGGTTCGTGGACGCTTGAAGGTGGACTTCCAGAGGCGAAAGATGACAGCGAGCTGCCATACCACGTTGTCGCTTACGACTTCGGCGCAAAACGCAACATCTTACGAATGTTGGTTGACCGCGGCTGCCGCTTAACGGTTGTACCTGCAGAAACGTCAGCGGAAGAAGTTCTGGCACTAAATCCAGATGGCGTATTCTTATCGAACGGCCCTGGTGACCCAGAACCATGTACTTACGCGATTGAAGCAACCAAAGTGTTCCTAGAAAAAGGCTTGCCAATTTTTGGTATTTGTCTAGGTCACCAAATTCTGGCGCTAGCATCAGGTGCGCAAACGGTGAAAATGAAGTTTGGTCACCACGGTGCAAACCACCCAGTAAAAGATTTAGAGCGTAACGTTGTGATGATCACTTCGCAAAACCACGGCTTTGCGGCAGATGAAGCAACATTACCGGAAAACTTACGTGCTACTCACGTATCGCTATTTGATGGCTCTTTGCAAGGTATCCACCGCACAGACAAGCCAGCATTTAGCTTCCAAGGTCACCCAGAAGCGAGCCCAGGTCCACATGACGCGGCACCGCTATTTGACCACTTTATCGAACTAATCAAAAAACACAGCGCTTAATTCGGAGTAGTAGATAATGCCAAAACGTACTGACATTCAAAGTATTCTAATTCTTGGTGCTGGTCCGATTGTTATCGGTCAGGCATGTGAGTTTGACTACTCTGGCGCACAAGCGTGTAAAGCTCTTCGCGAAGAAGGCTACCGAGTTATCCTGGTTAACTCTAACCCAGCAACCATCATGACTGACCCAGAGATGGCAGATGCGACTTACATTGAGCCGATTCAGTGGGAAGTTGTACGCAAGATCATCGAGAAAGAACGTCCTGATGCAGTTCTGCCAACTATGGGTGGTCAGACAGCACTTAACTGTGCGTTAGATTTAGAGAAGCACGGCGTTCTCGCAGAGTTTGGCGTAGAGATGATTGGTGCAACGGCTGATGCAATCGACAAAGCGGAAGACCGTTCTCGTTTTGATAAAGCGATGAAGTCTATCGGCCTTGAGTGTCCTCGCGCAGATACAGCGAAGAGCATGGAAGAAGCTTACAAAGTTTTAGATATGGTTGGCTTCCCTTGTATCATTCGTCCATCGTTCACCATGGGTGGCACTGGTGGTGGTATCGCGTACAACAAAGAAGAGTTCGAAGAAATCTGTCGTCGCGGTCTGGACTTATCTCCGACCAACGAACTTCTTATCGATGAGTCACTCATCGGTTGGAAAGAGTACGAAATGGAAGTCGTTCGTGACAAAGCGGACAACTGTATCATCGTATGTTCAATCGAGAACTTTGACCCAATGGGCATCCATACAGGTGACTCAATCACGGTTGCTCCAGCACAAACACTGACTGACAAAGAATACCAGCTTATGCGTAATGCATCGCTAGCCGTTCTACGTGAGATTGGTGTTGAAACAGGTGGTTCAAACGTACAGTTTGGTATCAACCCGAAAGATGGTCGTATGGTCATCATCGAGATGAACCCGCGTGTATCTCGCTCTTCTGCGCTAGCATCAAAAGCAACAGGCTTCCCAATCGCGAAAATTGCCGCGAAACTGGCTGTTGGCTTTACGCTAGACGAACTACAAAACGACATCACAGGTGGTGCAACACCTGCGTCATTTGAACCAACTATCGACTACGTCGTAACTAAGATCCCTCGCTTTAACTTCGAGAAATTTGCTGGTGCAAACGATCGTCTGACAACTCAGATGAAATCGGTTGGTGAGGTAATGGCGATTGGTCGTAACCAACAAGAATCTCTTCACAAAGCACTGCGTGGCCTAGAAGTTGGCGCAACTGGTTTTGATGAGATGGTCGATCTGGAAGCGCCAGATGCACTGACTAAGATTCGTCACGAACTTAAAGAAGCAGGTGCAGAGCGTATCTGGTACATCGCCGATGCATTCCGAGCGGGTATGTCAGTCGACGGTGTGTTCAACTTGACTCAAATCGACCGCTGGTTCCTGGTTCAAATCGAAGAAATTGTAAAACTCGAAGAACAAGTCAAGGCGGGCGGCTACGCAGGTTTGACCAAAGAAGTGCTTCGTCAGATGAAACGCAAAGGCTTCTCTGATGCTCGCTTGTCTAAGTTGCTTGGTGTCGCTGAAAGTGAAATTCGCCGTGCTCGTGAGCAGTTTGATATTCATCCGGTTTACAAACGTGTGGATACATGTGCAGCAGAGTTTTCTTCTGACACGGCTTACATGTACTCATCTTACGATGAAGAATGTGAAGCAAACCCAACAGACAAAGATAAGATCATGGTTCTTGGTGGCGGTCCAAACCGTATCGGCCAAGGTATCGAATTCGATTACTGTTGTGTCCATGCATCACTTGCGCTGCGTGAAGACGGTTACGAAACCATTATGGTTAACTGTAACCCAGAAACGGTATCTACTGACTACGATACGTCTGATCGTCTGTACTTCGAGCCAGTAACTCTGGAAGATGTACTGTCTATCGCTCGCGTTGAAAAACCAAAAGGTGTGATTGTTCAGTACGGTGGTCAAACGCCACTTAAACTGGCTCGTGCTCTAGAAGCGGCTGGTGTGCCAATCATTGGTACTAGCCCAGATGCTATCGACCGTGCGGAAGACCGTGAACGCTTCCAAGCCGCTGTTGACCGTTTAGGTCTACTTCAGCCAGAAAACGCGACAGTAACAACGATGGAGCAAGCGGTTGAGAAATCGAAAGAAATTGGCTTCCCATTAGTTGTTCGTCCATCTTATGTACTCGGTGGTCGTGCGATGGAAATCGTGTACGACGAGCAAGACCTGCGTCGCTACTTCAACGAAGCAGTAAGCGTATCGAACGAGTCTCCAGTTCTGCTAGACCGTTTCTTGGATGATGCAACCGAAGTTGATATTGATGCTATCTGTGACGGTGAACGCGTCGTTATCGGCGGTATCATGGAGCACATCGAACAAGCGGGTGTTCACTCTGGTGACTCTGCATGTTCACTGCCTGCATACACGCTAAGTCAGGAAATTCAAGACAAGATGCGTGAGCAAGTTGAGAAGTTAGCATTCGAACTCGGTGTGCGCGGTTTGATGAACACGCAGTTTGCTGTGAAAGATAACGACGTTTATCTAATTGAAGTGAACCCTCGTGCTGCTCGTACGGTACCATTCGTATCGAAAGCGACAGGCGCTCCTCTAGCGAAAATCGCTGCACGTGTAATGGCGGGTCAATCTCTAGAGTCACAAGGCTTTACTAAAGAGATTATCCCTCCTTACTACTCAGTGAAAGAAGTGGTTCTGCCGTTCAACAAATTCCCTGGTGTTGACCCTCTATTGGGCCCTGAAATGCGCTCAACAGGTGAAGTAATGGGTGTGGGTGCAACGTTCGCAGAAGCTTACGCGAAAGCAGAGCTAGGTTGTGGGGCGGTTTATCCTGAAGGTGGTCGTGCGCTACTGTCTGTACGTGAAGGTGATAAAGAGCGTGTTGTTGACCTAGCTTCTAAGTTAGTGAAACTGGGTTACCAGTTGGATGCGACACACGGTACTGCTGTAATTCTGGGCGAAGCGGGTATTAACCCACGTTTGGTAAACAAAGTACACGAAGGTCGTCCACACATTCTTGACCGCATCAAGAACAACGAATACACCTACATCGTAAACACGGCTGCTGGTCGTCAAGCGATTGAAGATTCGAAAGTTCTACGCCGTGGTGCACTGGCAGAAAAAGTGAACTACACAACGACACTGAATGCAGCGTTCGCTACATGTATGTCTCATACTGCAGACGCAAAAGCGTCAGTAACTTCGGTTCAAGAGTTACACGCTAAAGTGAAAGCGAGTCTAGACGCGTAACAGATAAAAATCAGTAAGCTCATTAATCAGAGCTTACATGACAACCTCATTGCCCGCTCATTTGAGCGGGCTTTTTTATATCGAGGTTTTTCTAAAATGAAGAGCATTAAAGTGTGCTAGGAACGATTGGTATGCTTCGCTTTTGAAGATCATCAAGCTAATGATGGCAAGCGATGTACCCAAAGATGAATAAATAGTACTACCACTTGCTGCAACAAAATTAATGCTGTAGGACTGAGGTATTAAGCCGACCATAACTCTTTAAGCAGATAGGTAATTAGAAAAAGTTAAAATAAGCAGTGTCGAGCTTAAAAACATACTAACTATGGAGTGCTTCGGTAGGTTCTTTTTTCTAAGACTAAGTTATAAGTTGATTCTTCAGTATCAAGAGAGTATCCGTTACTTTTTGCAAAAACATCTGCTGCTAGTAGCGAGGGATAAAGAAGAAAAAAACTAGTTACCGATATAGTTAGGAATATCTTACTAGAGCTTTTAAACTCACTTTTAGTTAGGAAATTATTTGATTTTAATGTTTTTACGGACATTCTAGAGCATTCAAATAAGATCAAACTAGAGCCTATAATCAAAATATCAGCCTGATCAAAAGATGAATAACTTTCATTATTATAGATGTTAAGATAAAAGTCTGACAATCCATCAAAACCATATATTAACAGTGATATTGCTGATGCTAATAAAATTATTAAATAAAAAAACACTTGCGTTCGGTCGTAACTCCCTTTTTTCATCGTAACAAACCTCGCTGTATTTCTTGCGAGAAAATCATACTTTGAGTTTTACGTTGAATCTCATTATATTCTTCTTTTGCTCTTCTCTTTGCTTCTATATCTCTTTGCTTTAAGTAAATATCTATAGAGGCTATTAACTTCTGTGTTAAACCTCGTTTATCATTTTCTCTATTCAATAAAAGACCTACAGCCGAGCTTATCAGAATAGCCCCTAATAATGGGCCAGCACTTAAAGTTACAACACTGCCACCCACTGCTGCGGCAAAGTTTACAAATATAGCTGCTGCAGCTGACGATAACCCGATAGTGATTATATCACTAGCTAAAGTACCAAATAGTTTGGCTAAGGTTTGACGGTCATTGAGGAAAAAGTCAATCACTCTGTATGTGGATATTAAGATAATTGTTATTATGCCCCCACTTCTAATGGATTGTAATGCCCCTTCTGGTCCAACAGCGAACTTTGCCACAGTTGGAGTGGGAAGAAATTTTCCTAATCCAGAAAGCTTTGAGTGCATAGCAGGGGAGCCTGTGAGTATGATATGTGGAGCTCCAGAATAATTTTTAACGATAACAGAGCTATTATTTCCGTACAAATAGTTTGATAAGTTGGTTATAAAAACTAAGTCCTGTCCTGTAGCATAATAGTTTGCTGTATTTTCAAACATTCCCTTTATCTTTTCCCAACGTTCTAATTTCGCTTTATCTTTTACATTGTTCTTGACAACGATATCGAAGCTCTCGATAGATAAGATAATGGTTTCTTGATTTCGATGTTGATGATTTGATTTATAAAGAGGGTAGGTGCTTATACTACCACTATTTTTTGAGGATTGATGTCGTGATAAAGGGTAGTTGCTAGTCATGTATTTTCCTCAGATATCGGGCCTTGAGCGCTGACAATGTAAACTCTACATGCTGAACAGATCTTTCATACTCGTCTAGTTTTATATTTAAAGGTAAGCGTTTGATCTCATTATCAGGAATAGATTTGTGACAGTGATTCAATTCTTTCTGACAACTAAATTTTATATAAAAGTTTGGAGTCAAGTTTAAGCATTAATTCTATGAAAATTAGGAATAGATTGGTGTCTTGACTTTCCATTGGTAGTTTTGTGAATAAGTGCTACCGTTTCTTCCTCTTTGATACCTCTTCAAAAAGGAAGTGTAGTGGAAATCACGGTTGAGATTTTGTTGGCCTTATTTTTGGTTGCGACTGCCGCAGGCTTTATTGATGCGATGGCTGGTGGGGGAGGGCTCATTACGCTCCCTGCGCTTTTGGCTGCGGGGTTGAGTCCGACTCAAGCTCTAGCAACCAATAAGTTACAAAGTTCGTTTGGCAGTTTCTCTGCTAGCTGGTATTTCGTGCGTAACGGTATTGTTAGCTTAAAGGAAATGCGTTTTGCGATACTCTGCACTTTTATAGGCGCTGCAATCGGTGCCGAGGCTGTGCAGTTTATTGATGCTAGCGTACTCACCAGTTTGATCCCTGTTCTTTTGATAGCCATTTCCCTCTATTTTTTACTCGCGCCAAGTACGCGAAAAATCGATGGAGAACCAAAGTTATCTGAAGCGATGTTTGCGCTATGCATTGGTGGCGGGATCGGTTTCTATGATGGCTTTTTTGGCCCTGGGACTGGATCTATTTTTACTGTTTGTTTTGTTGCACTAGGTCACTTTTCTTTGGTCGAAGCCACAGCTAGAACCAAAATCCTCAATTTCACGTCAAACATTGCGGCACTACTCTTTTTTATCTTAGCTGGGTTGCCCGTGTGGAAGCTTGGCTTAACCATGGCTGTTGGCGGTTTTCTTGGTGCTCAGTTAGGAGCGAAGGTCGTGGTAAGTAAAGGACAAAAATGGATTCGTCCTCTAGTTATAGTGATGTCGATGCTTATGGCAACGAAACTTCTTTGGCAACAACATCAGCAATGGATTCTGTCAGTGCTTTAACTCGTTCGCTACGATATGTGCTGTGACGTAAGCAGATATGTATTGGTCGAACTAACTGATCTAGCTCTTCAAAGTCATAGCAGAACTTAGATGTGATGTTAAGTGTCGTTAGGATAGATTTAGGGATTAAAGCGGGAGCCATACCTCCCAAAGCCAGTTGTGCTGCCGCAGTATACGAATCCATTTCCATCAAAGGTTCGATTCCGTGTTTGGATAAAATAGCTTGTTGATATGTGTTGGCAGGGTTAGTTAGGTCATTGGTCAAAATAGCTTTAGGTAGTTGTGAAAGTGAATGTCGACTGACAATTGAGAAAGGTTCATCGGCGAGGTGAAGGCTCATTAATCCATGATGAGGTGGTAGATAGCCAGCGCAAAATCCCAATGTTGCTTTGCCTGATTTCACATTCTCAATAATGCGTGGCGTATGATTGGTCGATATTCGTATGTACTGATCATGGGCAAAGTGTTCTGCCATGATCATGCTGAGGTATCCCGCCACTAAGGTTTCAGAGCAGTCCATTTTGATTAAAGAAGTATCTTCTATTTGTTGTTGATCGTGGATTTTTCCTCTTAACTCATTGAACGTGGGTTCTATTGTGTTTATGAGGGCAAGGCCATCGGAGGTCAGCTTTATGTGCCGACCATTTGGCTCTATCAATTTTTTTCCTAACTTCTTCTCTAGATTTGAAATACGTTTACTCACGGCAGATTGACTAATATAGAGTTGACTGCCTGTGCGGCTCATGGTTTTTTCTTTACTGAGGACAAGTAACGTTTCAATACCTTCAAGCAACATAATGATTAATGAAAGTTAGGAATGGTTGAGATAATTTAGCGAATTGCCCAAGAATTGGCGAATCAAATGAGCATAAATGAGAGGAGCCGACACTTGGTCGACTCCATAATGAGTGATGTTGTTGGTGTTTAACGGTTAATGGCGAAAGTTGGCAGGGATAGATGCCAACGAATCGCACCGAGACGTATAATGAGCGTTGAGATTACACCAGCGAGTAAAGCCGTTGAGTGGTCATAACCCATGTTTACCGCCATCGTATGGAAGATGCCGCCAATAATACATGCCGTAGCATAGACTTCACTTCTTAATACCATAGGAACTTCGCGAGCCAGCACGTCTCGTATAATGCCACCGCCACAGCCAGTAATAACCCCCATTATCACCGCGACCATCCCAGATGCATTGTAGGCGAGTGCCTTTTCTACTCCTATTCCTACAAATACAGCGAGACCGATGGCATCACAAACGGGTAATACCCACCATGAGAGTCGCTTGGGTCTTCGAATAACAAGCATGGTTAGTAGACACGTAACAAATATCACCCATAAGTAAGTCGTATCTGTTATCCAAAATACGGGAGTGGCACCAAGCGCCATGTCTCGGATTGTTCCGCCACCTATAGCAGTCACACTGCCGAGCACGATAACGCCGAATGGATCCATTTTTAAACGGCCCGCCAGTAATACGCCAGAGATAGCGAAAACAGCGGTACCGAACAAATCGATCATATAAAGCAGCATGGAGTCCATGTTACTTAGTACCTTTAAATAGTGTGAGAAAAAATGGGCGGAAATTGTACGGTATTTGCCACGAAATCGTTAGCGTTTTTGACGAACGCTTTTAAAGTGCTCACACACTTCCTTGATCGCGTTCAATGTGCGTGGTGTCGGACGGTTAATCCAATCAGAGTTTAGGGACCAGATGTGTTTGTTTTTAAGAGCAAGAAGCTCATTACTCCACTCAGCCCACATACCATCGTTACTCATTGCGTGACGAGAAGTAAAAATAACCTCTGGCTGGCGAGTAATGACTTGCTCGATGCTAACTTGAGGATAAGGCGCGCTAGATGCGGCGAAAATGTTCTCACCACCGCAAAAAGTAAAGACTTCACTTGGCCAGTTCTTTCCGGCGACAGTGATGATAGGCTTTTCACTCAACTGATAAAAGTAACTAACTTTCTCGTTCGTGTTGTACTGTTCTTTTAGTGTACTCAGCTGCGTTCTAAAATCTTCAGCGGCCTTTTTTCCTACTTGTGGAGTTTCGCTGTATTGGCTGAGTTGCTCGATATTATTGGCGATATCTTCTAATGAACCTGTAGTGGAGTAATAGATAGGAATACCGAACTGTTTAATTTTCTCCAACTCTTTAGCGGGGTTTCCGGCTGGCCAAGCAATCACTAAGTCCGGCTGAAGAGCAATAATGCGCTCTAATTTAATTCCTTGATAATTTGAGACTCTTTCTAGCTGCTTTGCCTGTTCTGGATAATCGCTCATTTCGCTGACAGCAACAAGCTGCTCTCCTAGCCCTGCTGCAAAGGCAATTTCGGTGGCATGTGGAGCTAAACTTATAATGCGTTGAGCGGGTTGAGCGAAGGTCGCTGTCGAAACAAACAGCGTTAATGCGAAGCATAATTTATTCATCATAATCCTTGATAAATTATTCCTAAAAGCAAACTTTGGATTGCGATCCAAGCCAGGACGCGCCAAACGAGCAGCGTATGTATTTGTGAAAGGTGAATAGCCGATGGCGCAATGCGCCCACCGATTTTTGCGCGCTCTGCACGCACACCTTGATAGATAGCAGGGCCGCATAAAGACAGTTGTAGTTTGTGTCCGATAGTACATAACACCCAGCTAGGTCCTGGTAAGGGCCAAGACTTCGCTTGCTGTTGTATTCCAGAGAGCACATTACTTGTATTCTTTCCGGCAGCTAAAAGTATGGCAAAGAGACGAAGTGGAATAATATCCAGAGTAGCAACCAGTTGAATCACAGGTTTACCAAAGGGCAAATATTGGCGTCGGCTAGGGGACCACACTCGCGCTAATTCTGTTGTGAGTCGATACATTAACGCACCAATACTACCTGTTAGTGCGTACCAAAATAGCACGCCGATCACGTTGCGGCTGTATCCCATAATCAGGGTTTCTGAGCCAGCTTTACCTATGCCAACGATCGAGAGGTTACCAGTGTCGCGATTAAGATATGGTTGCAGTAATGCTCGACATTGGGCTTTGTCTTCCGAAGAGATACTTGTGACGAGCTGTTTCGTTAACGTTTCGCTGTTGCGCCAGTCTAGCGCAAGGATCAATAGAACCAGTTCATATAAAGGGATTTGCCAAACAAATGGCTTTACTGCAATCAGTAATATCAAGCAAGGAAACAGCATCAAGCCTAATGCAAGACTGCCTGAGATTACACTCTGTGAGTAATTGTGATTATTGTTCACTTTGTTGGCTAGCTGTTCTGCTAGCTTTCGCCATAAAGTGATAGGGTGCGCTGAATGGGGGATTGGCACTAAAAGGTGCAAGATCAGTGCACCCCACATAATGAGGAGCGCACCGTTGGCATAAAATGACTGAAAAACTTCTTCCATGAATGAGTCGTTTACTTAATGAGTTCCAGCATTTTGAATACCATTTCGGAAGAGCTTTTTGCTGCTAGAGGCAGGAACTCATCAAAGCTCATTGGTGATTCTTTATCAGCGACATCAGAGATTGCACGCACAACAACAAACGGTGTGTTGAATTGGTGACAAGTTTGAGCGATAGCAGATGCTTCCATTTCTACAGCGATAACTGACGGGAAGTGTTTACGAATAAACTCTTGACGCTCAGCGGTACAAACAAACGCATCGCCAGTACAAATTAGGCCGCGAACCGCATGAGTGTTTTCCATTTGTGCTAGGGCTTTTTCTGCTAAGTCCATTAGCTTGTCATCCGCTTTGAATGCAGCTGGTTGACCGGCCATTTGGCCAATTTCATAGCCAAAAGCGGTTACGTCTGCATCGTGATGACGAACTTCTGTAGAGATAACTACATCGCCAAGGTTTAAGCTTGAATCGAAACCGCCAGCAGAGCCTGTGTTAATCACAACGTCTGGTTGGTATTCATCAAGAAGGATTGTCGTGCCCACTGCCGCTGCAACTTTACCGATGCCCGATTGTAGTACGACGACTTCAACATCGTTAATTTGACCAGAGAAAAACGTACAACCTGCTTTATTTACAGTTTTGCAGTTTGTAATTGCTTGCTTCAGGATGGTCACTTCTTGTTCCATCGCACCGATGATACCAACTTTCATAACACTCTCTTTAAGTAAATATTTTAGTTGGCCGAGAGTATAGCACTCCCCGTTGGCAGTTTTCTATTTGATGAGCTTCGCTTGAGTGAGCTTTTCTCGTAATTGATCGGCGCGCTTTCTGTTTACGCCAAAGTCAGAGTAGCCCACACGAGATTCCGAGCGCACAATCAGTTGGTCTCCTGCTATTTTTAGTTCGAGGTCATCCACGAAGCGCATGATTTTAGATGTGCACTCGATACGAAGGTAGTTGCTTTCTTTCACCGCGGTTTTCGCGCCTGGCAGTTCAAGCGCAACTTGCTCAATAGCGTCGATGTTCGCTGAATCAACTAAGATAAATGGCGTTAGGTTGTATTTTTCTCGCGTGTCTTGGGTGGAGACGCAGTTTGGTTTGTCACCACAAGGTGATTGAGAACGATCCGTCATGGTTGTGACTCCTTGGCTACAAGCGGTTAAGCCGAGCAAAGTAATGGAAAGGAGAGCGGCTTTTTTCATTGTATTTACTCTTATAATTTTGTTTCTAATTATATGGATACAAAAGAAAAAGGATCCAATAACAGGACCCTTTTTGTGAGGTTAGCTGAGATTAAACTTCGAGGTAATCGAGAATGCCTTCTGCCGCTTTTCGTCCTTCATCAATAGCGGTTACAACAAGATCAGAACCTCGTACCGCATCGCCACCCGCGAAGATCTTTTCGTTGCTGGTCTGGAATTGGAACTCTTGCTTAGCAGGGGCTTTGATACGACCCCATTGATCCAAATCGACATCAAACGGTGCTAACCAGTCCATTTTGTGCGGCTGGAAACCAAACGCCATGATAACAACGTCTGCTGGTAGAACGTGCTCGCTGCCTTCAACGGGCTCTGGACGTCGGCGACCTGCTTCATCAGGTTCACCAAGTGCGGTTTTCACCACTTTGACCCCCGATACTTTGCCTGACGCATCCACTTCCACTCCCAAAGGCTGAAGGTTGAACATGAACTTCACGCCTTCTTCCTTTGCGTTTTTTACCTCGCGACGAGAGCCTGGCATGTTGGCCTCATCACGACGATAAGCACAAACTACGTTGGAGGCACCTTGGCGAATTGAGGTACGAACGCAGTCCATTGCTGTATCACCACCACCCAGTACGACGACTTTCTTTCCTGCCATATCGATAAAGGGTTGGTTACTCTCAAGATCCATGACTTTGTAGGTGTTCGAAACTAAAAATGGCAGCGCGTCATACACACCCGGCGCATCTTCATTATCTAGACCTGCACGCATGTATTTATAGGTGCCAACGCCCAAGAAAACAGCATCGTATTCATCAAGCAGCTCTTGCATTTGGACATCTTTGCCTACTTCCATGTTCATGCGGAACTCGACGCCCATTTCAGTGAACACACGGCGGCGGTTTTCCATCACGCCTTTTTCAAGCTTGAAGGAAGGAATACCGAAGGTCAGAAGGCCTCCAATTTCAGGGTAGCGGTCAAACACGACTGGCTTAACGCCATTGCGCACTAGGATATCCGCTGCAGCCAAGCCAGCTGGGCCAGCTCCAATGATTGCAACCTTTTTATCGGTCCACTCCACCTTGGACATATCTGGCTTCCAGCCCATTTCAAACGCTTTGTCGGTAATGTACTTTTCTATGTTACCGATGGTGACGGCACCAAAGTCATCATTAAGCGTGCATGAACCTTCACATAGGCGGTCTTGAGGACAAACGCGCCCACATACTTCCGGTAGGCTATTGGTTTGATGCGATAGTTCAACCGCTTCAAGAATACGACCTTCATTGGCAAGTTTTAACCATTGAGGGATGTAGTTGTGGACTGGGCATTTCCATTCACAATATGGGTTGCCACAATCTAAGCAGCGATCCGCTTGTGCAGTCGCCTGTTGTTTAGTGAACGGTTCATAGATTTCAACGAACTCGATCTTACGAACTTTTATAGGCTTTTTCGCAGGATCTACACGCTGCACATCGATAAATTGATAAACGTTCTGGCTCATGATTCAAACATCCTCCATGATTACTGTGCTTGAACACGCAGCTCTGCGGCACTGCGGCTCTGGTGACCAAGTAGCGTGCGAAGATCTGCCGCTTGTGGTTTCACCAAATAAAACTTTGGAATCCATTCATCAAAGTTCGCCAAAATATTTTCAGCATGACTCGACCCTGTTTCTTCAAGGTGTTCCGCAATTAGGCCACGCAAATGTTCTTGGTGGATGTAAAGATCGGACAATGAGATGGCTTCGACAGACTCAGTATTAACTCGACCTTCAAAGCTTTGGTTCTCATCCAGAACATAGGCAAAGCCTCCAGTCATACCCGCGCCAAAGTTCACACCTGTCGCACCAAGAATGGCAACAATACCGCCAGTCATGTACTCACAAGCGTTATCGCCAGCACCTTCAATGACGGCTATCGTACCTGAGTTTCGTACGCCGAAACGCTCACCTGCTTTACCGGCTGCAAATAGTTTACCGCCGGTCGCGCCGTACAGACAGGTGTTACCAATGATGGTTGCTTCATTACACTTAAATGCAGTGCCAAGGTGAGGTTTGATAACCACTTTACCACCCGCCATGCCTTTGCCCACGTAGTCGTTCGCATCGCCCGTGAGGTAAAGCTCTACACCACCTGCGTTCCAAACACCAAAGGACTGACCTGCGGTGCCGTCAAGATAGATTTTGATAGGGGAAGCCGCTAACCCTTGGTTGCCATAGCGTTTTGCTATTTCGCCAGATAAGCGTGCACCAACAGATCGATCAGTGTTGATGACATTGTAGAAGAAACTTGCCGATTGACTGTTTTCGACCGCATGCATTGCATCATCAACGATCTTTTGGTTGAGCTCAGCTTTATCAAACGGTTTGTTTGGCTCTGTCCAAAATAGCGGATGGCCCTCAGGTGATACTGGAGCTTCTAGAATATTGGATAGATCCAGCTTGGTCTGTTTCGCTGTAAATCCCTCTACTGCCTCAAGTAAATCGGTACGACCAATCAAGTCCGTCAGCTTTTCAACGCCAAGTTCGGCGAGTAATCCGCGCACTTCGTCTGCCAAGCCGATGAAGTAATTCATCACCATTTCTGGTAGACCTTTGAAGTATTCTTTACGCAGTGTCTCGTCTTGAGTCGCAACCCCAGTTGCACAGTTGTTGAGGTGACAAATTCGTAGGAACTTACAACCCATAGCGACCATTGGCGCAGTACCAAAACCGAAGCTTTCTGCACCTAAAATTGCGGCTTTAACTACGTCTAAACCAGTCTTTAGACCACCGTCTACCTGTAAGCGGATCTTATGACGCAGACCATTAGCAACCAGTGCTTGTTGTGTCTCTGCCAACCCCAACTCCCAAGGGCTACCAGCGTATTTTACCGAAGTTAATGGGCTTGCTGCGGTACCACCGTCGTAACCCGAAATGGTAATAAGATCAGCGTAAGCCTTGGCTACACCCGTTGCGATGGTGCCGACACCTGGCTCGGAGACGAGTTTTACCGAAACCAGCGCATTCGGGTTGACTTGTTTAAGGTCGAAGATCAGCTGGGCCAAATCTTCAATCGAATAGATATCGTGATGCGGAGGAGGGGAGATCAGAGTCACGCCTTGTACCGAATAACGCAGTTTTGCGATTTCTGCGGTGACTTTGTGTCCTGGTAGCTGTCCACCTTCACCCGGTTTCGCACCTTGTGCCACCTTGATTTGCAGTACATCCGCATTAGTCAGGTAATGAGGCGTTACACCAAATCGGCCAGAAGCAATCTGTTTGATACGTGAGTTACGCTCAGTACCGAAGCGGCGAGGATCTTCACCGCCTTCACCCGAGTTAGAGTAACCACCAAGACGGTTCATCGCCGTTGCAAGTGCTTCATGCGCTTCTGGGCTAAGTGCGCCAATGGACATTGCCGCTGAGTCAAAGCGTTTGAACAGTTCAGTGCGTGGTTCTATTTGCTCAAGTGGCAGCGGTGAGTCTGATTTTTTCAGCGACATTAAGTCACGCAGCATGGCAACAGGGCGTTGGTTTACCTGCTTAGCAAAGCTCTGATAGTCGTTACTTTCGCCAGATTTAACGGCCTGTTGCAGCGTGCCGACAACATCGGGGTTGTAAGCATGATACTCACCTCCATGGACGTACTTTAACAAGCCGCCATGATCAATCGATTTGCGCTTCGCCCATGCTTTACGAGATAAGTTTGTAAGATCTTGCTGGAAGTCGTCAAAATTCGCGCCTTCAATTCGAGTTGTGACGCCTTTAAAACACAGATCGACCACATTTTGGCTCAAGCCAACTGCTTCAAACAGTTGTGAGCAGCGGTAAGAGGCGATGGTTGAGATCCCCATTTTCGACATGATCTTGTACAGGCCTTTGTTGATGCCGTATTGGTAGTTTTGCATCACATCGCGGTAGTCTTTCTCTAGTGCTTTATCATCAATCAGTTTACCTAACGCTTCATAAGCAAGGTATGGGTAAACCGCAGTGGCACCAAAACCAAGCAAGACGGCAAATTGGTGTGGATCACGGGCTGTTGCGGTTTCGACAACAATGTTGGCATCGCAACGCAAGTTCGCGTCAATCAGACGAGTTTGAACGGCGCCGACTGCCATTGCTGCCGGAATTGGCAACTTACCTTTGACCAAGGCTCTGTCCGAAAGCACCACTAAAACCGTGCCTTCACGAACGACTTGCTCTGCTTGCTCACACAGATCATTAATGGCTTGTTTAAGATCTTTTTGTTGTGGGTCGTAGTTGATATCGAGAATGGTATTACGGTAATGATCGTCACTCAGCTCTAGTAGTTGCTGCATGTCTGAATAGAGCAGTACTGGAGAATCAAAGGTTACACGATGCGCGTGGCCATCGGTTTCACAGAAGACGTTCATCTCCTGGCCGATGCTGGTCGCCAGCGACATGACGTGTTTCTCACGCAGCGGATCGATTGGTGGGTTGGTGACCTGCGCGAACTTCTGACGGAAGTAATCAGTCACCAAGCGCTCTTTCGAAGAAAGAACCGCCATCGGGGTGTCATCACCCATCGAACCGACGGCTTCTTGCCCCATATCACCGAGGACACGCAATACTTGATCGACTTCTTCATTGCTCATGGCAAACTGCTTTTGATAAGTCTTAAGCAAGTCTTCATCAAAGCTGCGCTCACCTACTTGATCTTCAGGCAGCTGAGAGAACGGTGTTAGTTTGCGAACGTTGTTCTCCATCCATTCGCGATAAGGGTGACGAGATTTCAGGTCATTATCGATCTCGCTAGACTGCCAAAGCTTACCTGTACGAGTGTCGATGACGAGTAATTCCCCCGGACCTACACGACCTTTTTTGGCAACTTCATCTGGGGCGTAATTCCAAATCCCTACCTCAGATGCCAGAGTGATCAGCTTGTCTTTGGTAATTACATAACGCGCAGGACGTAGACCGTTTCGGTCTAGGTTACAAGCAGCATAACGACCATCGGACAGTACGATACCTGCTGGGCCATCCCATGGTTCCATGTGTTTGGAGTTGAAATCGTAAAACGCACGCAAATCCGGATCCATATCCGGGTGGTTTTGCCATGCTGGCGGTACGAGCATACGCATGGCACGGAAGATATCCATGCCGCCAGCTAAAAAGAGATCTAGCATATTATCTAAGCTAGACGAGTCTGAGCCTGTCTCGTTCACAAACGGTGCTGCAGTTTGTAGGTCAGGCAGCAGTGGTGACGAGAACTTGTAAGCACGAGCGCGTGCCCATTGTCGGTTACCTTCAATGGTATTGATCTCACCATTATGAGCAAGGTAGCGGAACGGTTGAGCTAATGGCCAACGCGGTTGAGTGTTGGTAGAAAAACGCTGGTGGAACAGACAGATAGCAGATTCCATACGTAGATCGGCAAGATCAAGATAAAAGCGCGGTAAGTCCGCAGGCATGCATAGGCCTTTGTACACCAAAACTTGAGTCGACAAGCTACAGATGTAGAAATCCGGATCTTCGGTGATTTGTTTCTCGATGCGACGGCGTGCGATGTAGAGGCGACGTTCAATGTCGCGTTCGCGCCAACCTGCCGGTGCAGAGACAAAGACTTGCTGAATATTTGGAAGCGAGTTGGCCGCAATTGGACCGAGTACTTCTGAATTAGTTGGTACTTCACGCCAACCAGCCACAGTTAGCGTCTCTTGCGCCAGTTCTTTGTTGACGATGTCTTTAGCGAGTTGAGCTTTGACTGGATCTTGGTTGAAGAAAATCATCCCTACGGCGTATTGCTTGCCAAGGTTGAAACCATTTTCTTCGGCAATAAGACGTAAATAGGAATCGGGCTTTTGTAATAGAAGACCACAACCATCACCAGTTTTACCATCGGCGGCGATACCACCACGGTGAGTCATGCGGTCAAGTGCAGAAATTGCTGTACGTACCAGCTTGTGGCTTTGTTCGCCTTCCATATGCGCGATCAAGCCAAATCCACAGTTGTCTTTCTCAAGACTTGGATCATAAAGAGCCATTGCAATTCTCCCTTTGCTTATCCGTCATCCCGACAGATATATCAACACTGCTTACGTTGATATCGATGACTAACTATGCGTCATCTTTATAGCTTTATGTATAATTATTCAGTAAAAGTTGTGAAATATTTAACATTTTTTGAGTGTTTTATTTTCATCAACTTCACAAGCTATAGCTTATTGTAAAAAAGGTCAAGTTATTAGTGGATCATCACGTGAATATACGATTTACCATTTAATAAGCTAGAATAGTTTAATAATTTCAAATAGATAGAAAATTGATTGTTACAAAAAAGTAACATTTGATTCTGTGGGAGATAAAAAAGACCAGCATAAAATGCTGGTCAAAATAGAAAGATTGGAAGGAATTGTTTTCTTTCTTCACCGATAGCCATCGATATTGCTGATGGCTATTAGGCAATTGAAAGAGAGAAGCATGACTGCTTCGTTAAGCAGAAAGCATCAGTGAATCTGCTTTTGCTTCTAGGTTTGTGCCACCCATTAAGTAATCATCGATAGCACGGGCACACTCACGGCCTTCGTTGATACAACGAACCACCAAAGATTGGCCTGTTCGCATATCACCAGCAGCAAATACACCTTCTTGGTTTGTAGCAAAACCTTGAGTTGCTACGTTACCACGATCATCTAGCGCGATATCCAGTTGAGCAAGTACGCCCGTTGGTTCAGGATGAAGGAAGCCCATCGCTAGGAATGCCATATCACATGGAATCACCCGCTCGCTGCCTTCAACTTCTTTAAAGCCTGGACGCTCGCCAGGTTTCGCCTCTTCCCAAACGATATCAGCAAGACGAAGACCTGTGACTTCACCTTTGTCATTTCCGATGAACTCTTTGGTCAGGATGTTCCAGTGACGATCAACGCCTTCTTCATGAGATGTCGAAGTACGTAGGATCATCGGGTACTGTGGCCAAGGCATATTGGCAGGACGCTTTTCTGGTGGAATCGGCATGATTTCCACTTGAGTTACACTTGCTGCGCCGTGACGGTTTGATGTTCCCACACAGTCTGAACCCGTATCACCACCACCGATAACCACAACATGTTTACCCGCAGCGTGAATTTCTTCCGTTTTCAGGTCCATGTTATTGGCGCGACGGTTGTTTTGACCTAGGAATTCCATCGCGAAGTGAACGCCTTTTAGTTCACGACCCGGAACGGGCAAATCACGTGGAACCGTTGAGCCACCGGTTAGTAGAACCACATCGAACTCTTGACGCAATTGTTGAGCATTTACATCAACACCGACGTGTTGGTTTACTTTAAACTCAATGCCAGCTTCTGCCATTAGATTGATCTTGCGATCAATGACTTCCATGCTCAGTTTAAAGTCTGGGATACCAAAACGTAGCAGACCGCCCACTTTCTCGTCTCGCTCGAATACCGTCACAGTATGACCAGCGCTGTTTAACTGCTCAGCAGCCGCAAGGCCAGCAGGGCCCGAACCGATGATCGCAACGGTTTTGCCAGTTCGAGAGCGTGGTGTTTTTGGTTTGGCGTACCCTTCACGATACGCCGTTTCCACGATGGTTTTCTCGATATTACAGATAGTAATTGGATCTTGGTTGATACCAAGTACACAAGCACTTTCACATGGAGCAGGGCAAACACGACCAGTGAACTCTGGGAAGTTATTGGTTGAGCTTAGAATGTTCCATGCTTCTTCCCAGCTATCACGATAAACTGCATCGTTAAACTCTGGGATGATGTTACCGATAGGGCAGCCGTTATGACAAAACGGCACACCACAATCCATACAACGAGAAGCTTGAGTATTGATTTTGTCACCAAACTCCTCGTTCAGGACGAACTCTTTGTTGTTCTTGATGCGTTCAGCTGGGTCGATCTTCTGTGGTAGTTCACGACCATGCTCTAAAAATCCAGTAGGCTTACCCATTATACGGCCTCCACTTGAGTTTCGTTTCCTTGAGACTGTGCTTCAGCTTTACGCTTTTGAAGAACCGCTTTGTAGTCACGCGGCATTACCTTAACCATAGAGGCTAGGCTTGCTTCAAAGTTGTCTAGGAAAGACTGAGCGACTTCACTTCCTGTGAATTGAACATGCTTAGTTAGCATGTCGAGTAATAGATCTCTGTCTTCTTGCTCGATTGGATCTAGGTCTACTAGCTCTGGGTTCAGTTTTGACTCAAAGTCACCTGATTTATCCCATACGTAAGCCACGCCGCCACTCATACCAGCGGCAAAGTTACGACCTGTTGAACCAAGGATGATGGCTGCACCGCCAGTCATGTATTCACAACCGTGGTCGCCGACGCCTTCTACTACTACTTTCGCGCCTGAGTTACGAACACAGAAACGTTCACCAGCCATACCGCGAATGAAAGACTCACCCGAAGTTGCACCGTAGAAACACACGTTACCAACCACGATGTTGTCTTCCGCGACAATGCTTGATTTCGCATCTGGGTAAAGTACTAAGGTACCGCCAGATAAGCCTTTACCCCAGTAGTCGTTCGCGTCGCCTTCCACTTCGAACTTCACGCCCTTAGCTAGGAATGCGCCGAATGACTGACCTGCAGAACCTTTGAACTTCACGTTCATTGGCTGAGGTAGACCTGCATCTTTGTACACTTTCGAGATTTCGTTCGACAACATGGTACCTGCAGAGCGGTCCGTGTTGACGATAGGGAACTCGGCATTCACCGCTTCGCCTTTCTCTAGTGCAGGAATCGCTGCTTGAATCAGCTTACGGTCTAGCACTTCTTCTAGGTTGTGGTTCTGTTGAGCTTGGTTGAATACACCATCAGCTTCACGTGGTTGCTCAACGTGGAGAACAGGAGACAGATCTAGGTTCTTGTATTTCCAGTGAGAAATGTCTTGGCGAATCTTCAGCTTCTGACCTTGACCGACCATTTCATCGATAGTGCGGAAGCCAAGTTCAGCCATGATTTCACGTAGACCTTGTGCCATGTATTGGAAGAAGGTTACGACGTCTTCTACGCGACCATCAAAGCGCTCGCGAAGTGTTTTGTTTTGAGTCGCGATACCAACAGGACAGGTGTTCTTATGACACTTACGCATCATGATACAACCTTCAACCACCAATGCTGCGGTTGCCACGCCCCATTCTTCTGCACCAAGTAGTGTTGCCACTGCAAGGTCGCGAGGTGTCTTCATCTGACCATCCGCTTGAACCACGATACGGTTACGTAGACCGTTCTTTAGTAGCGTTTGGTGCGTTTCTGCCAAGCCAAGTTCCCAAGGAAGACCGGTATGACGGATTGAAGACATTGGTGATGCACCTGTACCACCGTCGAAACCAGCGATAAGTACAACGTCCGCTTTCGCTTTCGCTACACCAGAAGCGATCGTACCTACGCCAGCTTCCGATACCAGCTTCACGTTTACACGGCCCGCGCGGTTCGCGTTCTTCAAGTCATAGATAAGCTGAGCCAAATCCTCGATTGAGTAGATATCGTGGTGTGGCGGTGGCGAGATAAGGCCAACGCCTGGAGTTGAGTGACGTGTAGCACCGATCCAGTCATCTACTTTATCGCCTGGTAGCTGACCACCTTCACCTGGCTTCGCGCCTTGAGCCATCTTGATTTGTAGCTCTTCAGCGTTAGTTAGGTAGTAAGAGGTTACGCCGAAACGACCTGAAGCCACCTGTTTGATTGCAGAGCGTTCCCAATCGCCGTTCTCTTTGCGCTCGAAACGCATTGGGTCTTCACCACCTTCACCAGAGTTCGATTTCGCGCCAAGACGGTTCATCGCAACAGCCAGTGTGGAGTGTGCTTCGTAAGAAATAGAACCGAATGACATTGCACCTGTCGCGAAGCGTTTCACGATGCTTTCAATTGGCTCGACGTCGTCGATAGAGATAGAACCAGCGGGGTTCTTAATGAACTCAAGTTGGCTACGCAGGGTTACCGCGTTGTCACCTTGCTTATCTACAGCAGTCGCGTATTGCTTGAACTGATCGTAGTTCTTGTTGCGCGTAGACTCTTGCAGTAGAGAAATGGTTTCTGGGTTGAATAGGTGCTTCTCACCACGCTGTTTCCATTGGTAAACACCACCAACATCCAGCATTTGAATTGGGATTTCGCGTTGTGGGTAACCGATGCGGTGACGGATAAGTACTTCTTTGGCGATATCATCAAGGGTTAGACCTTGGATACGAGAAACCGTCCCTGTGAAGTATTTGTCGACCACGGATTTGTGGATACCCAATGCTTCGAAGATTTGCGCACCATGGTACGACTGTAGCGTAGAGATGCCCATCTTCGAGAAGATCTTCAGAAGACCGCCATTGATCGCTTTACGGTAGTTGTTGAACAGATCGCGAGGGTTCGCTTCTGGATCCAACTTCTTCGTACGTTGAAGTTCAATGATGGTTTCAATCACTAGGTAAGGGTTAACCGCATTCGCACCGTAACCAAGTAGCGTTGCAAAGTGGTGCGTTTCACGCGCGTCACCAGTTTCAACCACGATGTCACACTTCGCACGTAGACCTTTACGGATCAAGTGGTGGTGTACTGCGCCAACTGCCAGCATTGCTGGGATCGCCGCGTGGTTTGAATTCACTGCGCGGTCAGTGAGTAGGATGATTGAATAACCATCGATAACCGCGTCTTCTGCGTATTGGCAGATACGTTTTAATGCACGCTCAAGTTTGCCTTGATCTTCACTAGCTTGGAATACGATATCCAACGTTTTCGCTTGTAGGTGCTCGTTATCGATCGCACGCAATTTTTCAAGCTCAGAGTTGGCTAGAACAGGCGATTCCAATTCTACTTTCTGACAGTGAAGTGGTGTTTCAGTCAGAAGGTTTTGGTCTTTACCCAAGTAAGTGTTCAGCGACATAACCATGCGCTCACGGATCGGGTCGATCGGTGGGTTAGTTACCTGTGCAAACAGCTGCTTGAAGTAGTTTGAAAGGTGCTGAGATTGATGAGAGAGAACCGCAAGAGGCCAGTCGGCACCCATTGCTGATAATGGTTCTTTCGCGTCATTCGCCATTGGAACGATGATTTCGTTCACTTCTTCAGTGCTTACGCCAAACGCTTGTTGGCGGTGTAGAAGGTGTTCTGGCTTAGGTTGGCTGAACTGGTTGCTCGCATCTGGCAGCTTCTTCAAGCTCAGTAGGTTTTCTTCTACCCACTTCTCGTAAGGCTGTGCCGTTGCGATGGTGTCTTTCACTTCTTCATCAGAGATGATTCGACCTTGTTCTAGGTCTGCAACGAAGATACGACCTGGCTGTAGGCGACCACGGAACTCAACGTTTTCTGGTTCTATATCCACAACACCAGATTCAGATGCCATCACTAGGAAGTTATCTTTGGTCACTGTGTAGCGAGAAGGGCGCAAACCGTTACGGTCTAGTGTCGCACCAACTTGAACACCATCAGTAAAACATACGGAAGCCGGGCCATCCCATGGTTCCATGATGTTCGCATGGTACTGATAGAACGCGCGACGCTTAGGATCCATGTTTTTGTTTTCTTGCCATGCTTCCGGGATCATCATCATTAATGCGTGTGGCAGGCTGCGACCAGAAAGAACTAGGAGCTCAAGTGCCATGTCAAAGTTAGATGAATCCGAGCTGCCTTCCTGACAGATTGGAAGAAGCATGTCGATTTCAGCCTGAGTGAACAGGTCTGATTCTAGAATTGCTTCACGGGCTTTCATCCAGTTCAAGTTACCGCGAACTGTATTGATTTCACCGTTGTGGGCAATGTAACGGAAAGGTTGTGCAAGACGCCATTTCGGGAAGGTGTTGGTAGAGAAACGAGAGTGTACCAGTGCTAGTGCAGTCACCATGGTCGGGTTTTGCAGATCAAGGAAGTACTGAGGTACTTGCTCGGTCGTTAACTGACCTTTGTATACCAATGTCTTGTAAGACATGGAGTTAATGTAGAAGTCGTCACCAATGTTCGAAACGCTTTCTAGGCAAACACGTACAGTGTAGTTACGAAGAACGTACAGTTTGCGTTCTAGTTCTTCAGGTGTGATGCCAGGGCCACCAGAGATAAACACATGCTCAAACTGAGGCTCTGTGCTTAGTGGGTCTGCACCGATCATTGAGTTATCGGTTGGTAAAACGCGGTAGCCGATAACTTCAAGATCTAGACGCTGTGCATTACGTTCTAGAATGTCACGGCATTGCTCGCGTTTGTATTCGTCTTTCGGGAAAAGAACGACACCAACACCATACTTTTCAAACGAAGGCAGTTTAATGCCTTGCTTAACGGCTTCTTCTAATAGGAATTCATGAGGTTTTTGTAGCAAGATACCCGCACCGTCACCGCTGCATGGGTCACAACCTTGACCACCACGGTGTTCCATGCGAGCCAGCATATCCAATGCTTGAGTCACTACTTCATGAGATTTACGGTTTTTAAGGTGAGCAACAAAACCGATACCGCAAGCGTCATGCTCCAGTTCCGGAGTGTACAGACCCTGTGGATTTTGCTCTCTATCTACCATAGATACATCCTTCCAGTTCAATGTCGACGCAAAAGTACCGGGCAGCAAATACTACCTAGACTATTGATTACGTCTTGTCCTTTATATTTATTATCGCCACCGATCTAGGTTGACCGGTCTTGATTCCTTTCCGTATCTCGCAGGAAAAGTTTTGCGAGAAAAACAATCCTTGGTGGTATCCCTTTATTTATTATCACTATCTAGTGATTTATATAGGTAGGAGTGGGATAACACCGACAAATCCCGCAGTGTGCTTTGTAATAAAAGTCACAAAAATAACGGGGTTGTGTAAGTATCCTACAATTTTGTCACTTCAGAATGCAATGAAAAAGTCGGCGTTGTGACCCAATTTTTTCGTTTAGTTATGCATTTTTAGTTTAACATTTACGCAACATGAACGATTTTTGTCTTTAATTATGCAAGTTTATTGATTTTGACCCGCATGATGGGTGTTTGAATTGATTAATATTGTGTGTTTTTTCTTGCAGGGATGTAATTTATTTACACAGATCGTAGTGAGATTGATTACGATTTATTGTTGGTGAGAATTTATGCAGTTACATGAGTTGGTCAATACAATCGGCCAAGATCTTCAGCGTCGATACGGTGAAAAGGTTCATAAGTTAACATTGCACGGTGGATTTAGTTGCCCTAACCGCGATGGCACGATTGGGCGGGGAGGATGTACATTTTGCAATGTGGCTTCGTTTGCAGATGAAGAAGTCCAGATAAAAAGCATTCACGAACAGTTAAAAGATCGCGCAGGTGAAATTCACAGAGCGAAGAAGTATCTCGCTTATTTTCAGGCCTACACCAGTACCTATGCCGAAGTACAAGTTCTCAAAAACATGTATGAGGAAGCACTAAAGGCTGCAGACATGGTTGGTCTTTGTGTGGGGACGCGTCCTGATTGCGTCCCTGATGCGGTATTGGATTTACTGTCGGGCTATGTACAGCAAGGTTATGAAATTTGGCTAGAACTAGGCCTTCAAACCGCCAACAATGACACCCTAAAACGTATCAATCGTGGTCATGACTTTGAGTGTTATGCCGAAATCACTAAGCGTGCGCGAACACTCGGAATCAAGGTTTGTACTCACTTAATTGTGGGTTTACCCAAAGAAACCCGCGCCGAAAATATTGAAACGCTGCAAAAAGTGTTGGCCGTGGGAACGGATGGTATCAAGTTACATGGCTTGCATATTGTCGAAGGTAGCACCATGGCGAAAGCTTGGCGTGCTGGAAAGCTAGAAGCCCCTGAATTAGAAGAATATGTTGCGGTCGCCAGTGAAATGATTCGTATGACACCACCAGATGTGATTTATCATCGCGTTTCATCAGCAGCCAGGAGGCCCACGTTATTATCGCCTCTGTGGTGTGAAAACCGTTGGCTAGCGATGACGGAAATTGGTCGAGATCTCAGTGCTCATGGTGCTCAAGGGAGCCTTACGGGGAATGCCTTTATCTATACTAAACCGGAATTAATAGCAGATCGCTCAATAAATAACTGATATATTTTAACCAGTGTTCTTTGAAGGTTTAAACGATGGATCAGTTACTCAATTGGCTTTGGGGTGGTCAAGGCGGTTATGGCTATGTCGTCTTGTTGTTAATCGCAGGCGTGTGCGCGTTAGCACTGATCTATTTGCACTTTCAGACATCACTTAAGCAACTAGTAACGGATTCTCCCTATCCAGTCATAGTGGTGGACACTAGCCATGCTCAGCTCTTGCTATCTAACCAGGCTGCGATGCAGTTGTTAGGCATTCGCTCTTTGGGAACGGGGTATTTGTATCCTGCTTTATTCGATATTCATGAGCTTGAGCAGTTTCTCGATCGCTTCTCTAGTCGTCATTTTCGTCAGCAGGCTTTTGACTGGCGACTATCTGATAGTGAATCTATTAAAGTGGAGCTGTCAGGCAGAAAGAGTTTATTGCGCAATCATCGAGTTTGGATTCTTTATGCTCAGCCATATCAAGCCACTCACCAAGAGCAGCAACAAGAACTTGCCCAATTAATCATCGCACGTTCGGCATTAGACTCACTTTCAGAGCTGATTTGTACCCAAGACCGCCAAGGCAATCTATTAACGACCAATCGAGCATTTGATCAATTCTGGCAAGGGCGAAGGGAAGAAGCTTGCGCATCCAAGGCCTTGGGTGAGATGACTAGAAAAAGCGAACGTAAATGGACAACGGATCCACAAGGTCGAAGTTGCTTATTGGAAGTCAATCAAAACTCTCTTGTTTCGCCGAGTGGTGAGCTTATCGGTACGCTGTCTATTAGTCATGACGTGACTGAATGGCACAAGATGCAACAGAATCTGCGAGATGAAATGGAGCGTCGCAAAGATACAGAGGTGGCGCTAGCGCAAAGAGATACTATCTTACAAACGATTCTGGATGCCAGTCCGGACTCTATTGGTATTTTCAATGAGAACATGGTCTATCAAGCGTGTAATCAGCCTTTTGTTAAGGCGTTAGGCATTTCAAAAATTTCTGATTTGATAGGTAAGCGCCTCCAAGACGTGATTCCTAAAGAGATGTACGCGCGCTTAGCAGACAGTGACTTAGAAGCATTACGCCAGTTAGAGCCAGTTCGATACATAGATAAAGTCGTGAGTAGTGATGGTAAAAGTACGTGGTTTGATGTGGTGAAATCGCCTTTTAAAGATAAAGCATCAGGAACGAATGGTGTGCTGATCATGGCGCGTGATATTTCTGAGCGTTATCTTGCAGAACAAAAGTTGGAAAAAGCCAACCTAGAGTTAGAAAAATTGAGCTTTATGGATAGCTTAACTCAAGTATCGAACCGACGCCGTTTCGACGAACAACTGCAGGTATTGTGGTACCACCACGCTCGAGAAAAGCTGCCGCTCACCATCATGTTATGTGACATCGACTTTTTCAAAGATTACAACGACTGTTACGGTCACCAACAAGGTGATGAAGCGTTAGTCAGTGTCGCTACCGTGTTTACACAAGTCATCAATCGTTCTTCGGATTGTGTTGCGCGTTATGGTGGCGAGGAGTTTGGTTTTATATTGCCGAATACCACCACGGAAGGTGCGCGCAACGTAGCGCAGCGTATTCATGAGAAAATTCTACAGCTTGATATGGAACACGACAGTTCAGAAGCATCTGAACGCCTTACCGTCAGTATCGGTCTGGTCTCTTACATTCCTCAGCATGGTGATGAACCCGAAATGGGCATCGCTATGGCTGACAGTGCGTTATATCAAGCTAAAGCTGATGGACGTAATCGCACCTGTATTCACCCCAGTTCTTGCTAACGCTTTGTGACCGCTTGCTCTAAGTTGATAGCTGATTGTTTAAATCACCGTATTAAACACGTTAAAATTACAGAAGCCTGTGTGCTCGTTGGTTTATCTTTCTATCTCGTGTCACAAGCGCAGATCGCACCGTGTGTTTTTCACTAATCAAACAGACCTAAATTGCGTTAGGTCGAGTGCATTTACCTGTTTTTCATCATCGAATGGCGCTATCTAGCCACCACCATGGAGTAGTTAATGAAACCCATGAAAAACCTCGCCCAGTATTATGTCGACTTGCTAGTCAAACTGGGGATTGTTCGCTTCTCTATTTTGCTAGCCCTTGCGCTGGTGGCATTAGCTGTTGTGGTGCAGGTAGGGATTACTTTAGCTCTCAAAGGGCGAGTAGATGATATCGATATTGTCCGTTCGGTGTTTTTTGGTCTATTGATCACCCCTTGGGCGGTTTACTTCCTCTCTGTGGTTGTCGATCAACTAGAAGAGTCTCGCCAGCGTTTAACTAAGCTGGTGTCCAAACTGAAGGACATGCGTTCGCGAGATCAAGAGCTGAATTACCAACTTCAACAAAACATTGAAAAGCTTAACCAAGAAATTGAAGAGCGTATTAAAGCGGAAGAAGCACGTGAAGAGGCGATGCAAGACCTCGAAAATGAGGTGTTCCAACGCGAACGTACTCAATTAGAGTTGGCAGAACGTACCGCATTACTGCGTTCATTTATTGATGCCTCACCAGACTTAATTTACTACCGCAATGCGGATGGTGTTTTCTCTGGCTGTAACCGCGCGATGGAAGAGCTAACGGGCAAGAAAGAGCACCAGTTAGTCGGATTAAGCCCTTGGGATGTGTATAGCAAAGAAATCGCCGAGCATATCGTTGATACTGACCAAAAGGTTTTTGCCGATAATCAAGCAATTACTTACGAGCAATGGCTCGAATACCCAGATGGTCGCAAGCATTACTTTGAGCTGCGTAAAGTGCCATTTTACAGCAAAGATGGCCGCCACCTTGGTCTCGTTGGGTTCGGTCGTGATATCACTGAACGTAAGCGCCATGAAGAGTCGTTAGAGAAAGCAAGCCGCGACAAAACTACCTTCATCTCAACCATCAGTCATGAGCTGCGAACGCCGCTGAATGGCATTGTAGGCTTAAGTCGTATGCTTCTAGATAGTCCGTTGACAGAAGAGCAGCGTAAACACATGCAGACCATCAATGTGAGTGCGATTACGCTAGGTAACATCTTCAACGATATTATCGATATGGATAAATTTGATCGCCGTAAGTTAGAACTATTACCTGCGCCACTTAACTTCGAAGACTTCGTCGCAGAGATTGAGAGTATCTCAGCTCTGATGGCAGAACAAAAAGGGTTACGCTTTGACTTAGAACGTTTAAGCGATTTGCCAAAAGCAATTGAAGTGGATGCAACCCGTCTACGTCAGGTGATTTGGAACTTGGTCAGCAACGCAATGAAGTTCACCAAAGAAGGTGGCGTTGTGATGACAGTGAGCGCGGATGTCGAAGACGATTTTGCGACCATTATTATGGAAGTGGAAGACACAGGTATTGGTATCCCAGACGAAGAGCTAGATAAGATCTTTGCGATGTATTACCAAGTGAAATCAGGCAAGGACAACTTGCATGCGGTCGGTACAGGTATTGGTTTGGCGGTATCTAAGCAACTGATCAATATGATGGATGGTGACATTACGGTTACCAGTGAGGAAGGCTTTGGTAGCACTTTTACTGTATCGATCCACGTTCCGATTGTTGAACTAGCTGAGCCAGTCATTGATGCGAAACGCGACAATGTGCGCCTCAACATATTTATGGTCGAAGACATCGAGCTTAACGTAACTGTGGCTAAATCGTTACTTGAGAGCCTAGGGCACTCTGTCACCGTGGCAATGACGGGCCAAGAAGCGTTAGTGAACTTTGTGCCAGAAAAATACGACTTAGCGTTGTTGGATATCCAACTGCCTGATATGACGGGCTTTGATGTCGCCAATTATTACCGCAAGCATTATAACAATCTTCCTCCATTGGTCGCCTTAACTGCTAATGTAATGAAAGATCGTCGTGAATACTTAGATAACGGCATGGATGATGCGATCAGTAAGCCGCTGGCAGTGAATGCCATTCAGTCAGTGATTGATAAATTCTTCGCTCACCAGTTAGAACAACCTAAGGAAGTAGTGAGCGGTCCCGAAACAGTGGAAGAGCCAGTCCCTTCTCCTGTGATTGAGACACATTTGCTCGATATGGATATGTTAGAGTCTTACGTCGACATTGTTGGTGCAAAACCTGTCTACGACAGCATAAAAATGTTTGAAGATATGATGCCAGACTATATTGATGTCTTAGATTCGAACATGACAGCGAAAGATCAAGATGGGATTGTTTCTGAAGCGCATAAAATCAAAGGTGCTGCAGGTTCAATTGGCCTGAAACGTATCCAAAGTGTGGCGCAAAAAGCGCAATCGCCTGATATGCCAGCATGGTGGGAAAACATTTCAGACTGGGTTGAAGAGATCAAAAATGAATACCAAAACGATATTCAAGTCCTCAAAAGTTGGTTGGAACAAAGGAAATAACATGAAAAGAATCGCACCATTGGCATTAGCCATGGCATTGATGGCAGGCTGTAGTTCCGTTCCAAATGTGAATTGGCAACAAAACAGTCAGATTACGATTAATGAGGTTAATGTTGAGCTCAAAAGTAATTTATGGGTGAACCTCATGCCGAATATTGGGGACGTGGAAGAGCAAAGTATTCAAGGTGCACTTTACCTCGAAGGAGATCAGTTACTTCCTGCAAATCTAACGGCAGAAGCTCTTATTATTAAACAGGGGCAAAAAGAGTGGTTGGTGGACAGTGCGTCTTTAGATACTCGAACGCACAGTGAAAGCCGATGGGAGGTGGCGTTCTCGTCTCACATTGATGTGAACACAGAAAAATCGGTTGATGTCGCAGTGCTTCTAGACGATGCGGGTAAACAGCGTTGGTTAGTCGAAAAGTACGTGAAGATTAACAAGGTTTATTAACCGCAATGATGTTGCATTAGTCGTTAGACCTAAAACAAAAAGGGCTTGCTCAATGAGCAAGCCCTTCGCATATTAGCGGTTAAATCTAGTCTTCTAGATCGCCACAGAAGCGGTAACCTTCGCCGTGGATAGTGGCGATGATTTCTGGCGTGCCTGAAACAGACTCAAAGTGCTTACGGATACGACGAATCGTTACGTCTACAGTACGGTCGTGTGGCTTAAGTTCACGACCAGTCATCTTCTTAAGAAGATCTGCACGAGTTTGAATCTTACCCGGGTTCTCACAGAAGTGCAGTAGTGCGCGGAACTCAGAGCGAGGTAGCTTGTAGCTATCACCAGCAGGGCTTACTAGAGAGCGGCTGTTGATGTCTAGTACCCAACCGTTGAATTCATACTTTTCTACCGAGCGCTTCTCTTCTTGCACCGCGTTAGAGCTCATTGAGCGACTAAGTAGGTTACGTGCACGAATAGTTAGTTCACGTGGGTTGAATGGTTTAGTGATGTAGTCATCTGCACCAATCTCAAGACCTAGGATCTTGTCTACTTCATTGTCACGGCCTGTCAGGAACATTAAAGCAATGTTCGCTTGCTCGCGTAATTCACGCGCTAGTAGAAGGCCATTCTTGCCTGGAAGATTAATGTCCATAATAACCAAGTTGACTGAGTTATCAGACAACACTTGGTGCATCTCTTCACCGTCACTGGCTTCAAAAACAGCGTATCCCTCTGCTTCAAAAATACTCTTAAGAGTGTTACGAGTTACTTGCTCATCTTCAACGATAAGAATCTGCGGGGTTTGCATTGGCGGTACCTAAATTTGTGACAAAATTGTGCTAATAGAATAAATTCTAGGCAAAAATATAACATACAGGTAATGTGATTTTGATAATAAATCAAGTTGATCAAAAAAACACTTCTTTCAGTTATCCGCCCTCCATGGAATTTTGCCAACTCACCAGTATCCAATGGCGACGTTTATTCTAAAGGGCTTGTTTACCTTTCATTTCCTGCTTTCAGTGGGGCCTGAAACGTAAACACCCTAAGATATTGAGCGGATTTTATATTGTTAACAGCATGCTAACAATGCTCAAATGTTAATTCCATTCAGTTTGTTGATTTATATCAATTGATGAAATGTAACTGTTATTAATCGTTTAAGACTTATGATAGAAAAAAGTAATACGAACATAGACGCATCGTTATGGAATGCTTATTCAGAATCTTTTTTCAGATTCGAAGCCGAGTGGCGTGTTTCAAACTATGCTGTGATAACCGCTTGGAACCCATACAGTAACTTGAGGTCCAAAGAAGAGAACAGCATAAACAATCACGCGTTAGAAAAACAGCTACAGCACGTTAATTACGCGCCTGTCACGGTAGGTGATAGCGCTTTTACATGGTATGAGGAAAGCTTTGCCGTCGAGTTGTCGCCAGAGGTAGCCGTTGAATTGGCGAATGACTTTCAACAAAACGCGATTTATTACGTCATTAATGACCAACTTTATCTTATTGCGTGCTCGCAGCCGAAAGTTTTTCATACGTTAGGCTCCATTAAACCTCGGCTCGTATAGAAGGTATAGAAAAGGATACTGCTCACTGAAGCATCGCTTGGGTGAGAAAATTCACGGAGGAAATATGAGAGACATTACACCCGATATTTGTGACCAATTTGAAGACCAAGTGAGCTTGCTTACTTTACCATTGCAGAACTTTGGTCAACGTAGCGCTTTTTACGGTGAAATCGTTACGGTGCGCTGCTATCACGATAACTCGAAAGTGCGTGAAGTACTGGGCGAAGATGGAACGGGTAAAGTATTGATTGTTGACGGACATGGATCGTGTCAGAGAGCATTACTCGGCGATCAATTAGCGATACTCGGAATAGAAAATGGGTGGGAAGGCATCATTGTCTATGGTGCAATACGCGATGTAGCACAAATATCTCAAATGGACATTGGCGTTCAAGCTCTTGGCACCAACCCGTTTAAAACAGAGAAACGCGGGATAGGAGAGGTAAACGTAACCTTAACGATGCAAAACCAAATCGTTCAACCTAAGCACTACGTTTACGCGGACTGGAACGGTGTATTGATTTCTAAGCAAAAGCTAGACTTCTAAAAACGAAAGCCTAAACCAACCTCAAAGCCTTGTTGCCAATCTTGGTAATCAAGAGTCGCGTGAAAATCCAGTTTATCGGTAATTTTTACGCGACTTGATACTTCAGCCGCGAGGCTACTGTCGTCTTGGCGAATACCTTCCGCTGTTTCGTTCTTGTAAGAGCGAACTGTACTTTTCAGCGTGACACGATCATTAAAGTGATAGCTGATCCCACTCAAAAAACCACTTTGATTTTGGGTAGGAGAGTTATTGACTCGTGCACCGACATAAACGTCTACCGAATCAAAAAGTTCGTAAGCGTAACCCGTATCGATATTCCAAACATCAAAACTGTCAGACTGATAACTGTCGCTGGAAATGAATAGTTTATGAGGAGAAGGGGATGTTTTACCTGGAAGCGGCGGAAGCTCGTTGGCTAGACAAACACCAGGCACAAAAAACAGCAACAGAAAAAGCCATCTTTTCATGTTCACCACTCCTTGTGTCAACTTTTTTATTAGTATGCGCCCAAAGCTTCTCACTATTAAAGCATAGAATATGAAAGCTAGCTCACCTATTTTCTAAATAATTCGATCCTATGAACATAAGTCACAGTTAAGTTGTTGTTATGTGTCACAACCCTCTCGAATTATTTGATCGTACGTTTTATGGCAAAGATCAGACTAGTTATTAGATAAAAAACCGAACTGGTGATGATGGTTAAGTCCTTTACAAAAACTAACTGTAGATTTTCAAATGATCAATAATATGTAATTAACTATAAATATCAATGACATTGCTTAGCAGAAATCTCTGAAAGATGGAAAAGCAAACAATTTTTTGTTGACTATGTATCAGAAACTCGGTAAACGTAGAGTTAAGCAAACACAATTAACGTTGAATATTTATTTATGCCATCTAACAGCCTAGTAGTAATGACCACGACCATTATTATTACCGACACGACACATGTTGGGGCAGGCTGCTGAGCGAAAGAAATTCACAAAAAAGGCCTGTATCCAACAAGATACAGGCCTTTTTTTATGCTTTTTTATCCAGAATTTAGACAAATTTAAGAAGATATACCGGAGGAAGGGATGCGAGTATTGAAGTTTGGCGGATCATCACTAGCTGATGCAGATCGCTTTTTGAGAGCGGCAGACATTATTGCCAATAACGCTCAACAAGAAGAAGTGGCGGTTGTTCTTTCCGCTCCTGGTAAAACAACAAACAAATTGGTTTCGGTCATTGAAGGCGCATTGCGCAATGGTGAAGCAGAACTACAAATCAAAGAATTGGAGGAGTCGTTTAAAACGCTCTTCACTCAAGTCCAAGCAGTACTACCCAATATCGATGGTTCAGCTTTCGATAACCAAGTGAAAACTTCTCTCTCTCAATTACGCCAATTCGTTCATGGCATCAATCTTCTTGGTATGTGCCCAAACAATGTTAATGCACGTATTATTAGCAAAGGCGAACGCGTTTCGATTCAATTGATGAAAGCAGTGTTAGAAGCCAAAGGCCAGCCTGCACATCTTATCGACCCAGTTGAATACCTATACGCAAAAGGTGATCACCTTGAAGCCATGGTTGATGTAGACGTTTCAACGCAAAACTTCCGCCAAAACCCTCTTCCTCTGGGCCATGTGAACATCATGCCAGGCTTTACCGCAGGTAACGAGAAAGGTGAATTGGTAACACTTGGTCGCAATGGCTCTGATTATTCGGCGGCGGTTCTTGCGGCGTGTCTGCGCGCAGATTGTTGTGAGATCTGGACTGACGTAGACGGTGTATACAACTGCGACCCTCGTTTAGTGGAAGATGCTCGCTTACTTAAATCTCTTAGCTACCAAGAAGCAATGGAGCTTTCTTACTTCGGTGCTTCCGTTTTGCATCCGAAGACCATTGCTCCTATCGCGCAGTTCCACATCCCATGTCTGATCAAAAACAGCTTTAACCCACAAGGTGCAGGTACCCTGATTGGGCAAGACACTGGTGAAGACAACCTGGCGATCAAAGGTATCACGACGCTAAACGACCTAACTATGGTTAACGTCTCCGGCCCAGGTATGAAGGGTATGGTTGGCATGGCAAGCCGCGTGTTTGGCGCAATGTCTTCCGCTGGTGTGTCTATTGTTCTTATTACTCAGTCTTCTTCTGAGTACAGCATTAGCTTCTGTATTGAGGCAGAAGATAAAGCAAAAGCGCAACAAGTACTGGCCGATGCGTTTGAGTTGGAACTGAAAGATAGCTTATTAGAGCCGGTCGAGTTTATTGATAATGTTTCAATCATAACGTTGGTTGGTGACGGCATGCGTACATCGCGCGGTGTTGCATCTCGCTTCTTCTCATCTCTTGCTGAAGTGAACGTAAACATTGTGGCAATTGCACAGGGCTCATCTGAGCGTGCTATCTCAGCCGTGATTCCTGAAGACAAAATCTCTGAAGCAATCAAAGCGTGTCACGAAAACCTCTTCAACTCTAAGCACTTCCTAGACGTCTTCGTGGTTGGTATTGGTGGCGTTGGTGGTGAGCTGGTGGATCAGATCGAGCGTCAACAGGCGAAGCTTGCGGAAAAAGGCATCGTTATTCGCGTGTGTGGCTTGGCAAACAGCAAAGGTCTTTTACTTGATAGTGAAGGTCTGCCACTCGAGCATTGGCGTGATCGTATGTCGGCAGCGACAGAAGAGTTCAGCCTAGCGCGTTTGATTTCTTTGGTTCAACGTAACCACATCATCAACCCAGTATTGGTTGACTGTACATCAAGTGAAGATATCGCGAACCAATACGCTGATTTCCTAGCAGCTGGTTTCCATGTCGTTACACCAAATAAAAAAGCAAACACAGCAAGCATGGCTTACTACCATCAGCTTCGCGATGTTGCGCGCAGCTCTCGTCGCAAGCTGATGTACGAAACAACTGTGGGGGCGGGTCTACCGGTAATCGAAAACCTGCAAAACCTAATCTCAGCGGGTGATGAGCTAGAGCGCTTTAGCGGTATTCTTTCTGGCTCTCTGTCATACATCTTCGGTAAGTTAGATGAAGGTATGAGCCTAAGTGAAGCAACTAATATCGCAAAAGAAAATGGTTTTACTGAACCGGATCCTCGTGATGATCTTTCTGGTATGGATGTCGCGCGTAAGCTTCTGATCCTGGCTCGTGAAGCAGGCATGTCTCTAGAACTAGAAGACGTTGTGGTTGATCAAGCTCTGCCACCAGGCTTTGATGATTCTGGTAGCGTTGATGAATTTATGGCGCGTTTACCTGAAGCAGACGCTTACTTTAAAGAGTTATCTGCAAAGGCAGCGGAAGAAGGCAAAGTACTGCGCTACGTTGGTGAGATTAATGAGGGCAAGTGCACAGTAAGCATCGCAGCGGTGGATGAAAACGATCCAATGTATAAAATCAAGGACGGTGAAAACGCACTGGCATTTTACAGCCGTTATTATCAGCCAATCCCACTAGTGTTACGTGGCTATGGTGCAGGCACCGAAGTAACGGCTGCGGGTGTATTTTCTGACGTGATGCGTACTTTAGGTTGGAAACTAGGGGTATAACAATAATGAGTTCAAGTGATATGGATGTAGTGGTTTATGCCCCAGCATCAATTGGTAATGTAAGCGTTGGCTTTGATGTGCTGGGGGCGGCCGTGTCCCCAGTGGATGGGACCTTGCTAGGTGACAGAGTGCAAGTTAAGGCAGGGACTGAGCCGTTCAGTCTGAAAACTGCGGGTAATTTTGTCTCTAAGTTGCCTACAGAGCCAAAAGAAAACATCGTTTACGATTGTTGGCTGGTGTTTTCTCGCGAGCTAGATAAAAAAGGTGTTGAGCTAAAACCACTTGAAATGACGCTAGAAAAGAACATGCCAATTGGCTCTGGTTTAGGCTCAAGTGCATGTTCTATCGTGGCGGCGCTGGATGCTTTAAACCGATTCCATGGTCAACCGCTGAATGAGACTGAGCTGCTAGCACTGATGGGGGAAATGGAAGGCAAGATCTCTGGTGGTATTCACTACGATAACGTCGCGCCGTGTTACCTTGGTGGTGTCCAGTTGATGCTTGAAGAGTTGGGTATCATCAGTCAAGAAGTGCCTTGTTTTGATGATTGGTACTGGGTGATGGCGTATCCGGGAATCAAAGTATCAACAGCAGAAGCGCGTGAGATCCTACCATCTCAATATCGCCGACAAGATATCATCGCTCATGGTCGTCACCTTGCGGGCTTTATTCATGCGTGTCATTCTGGTCAGCCAGAACTTGCTGCAAAAATGATCAAAGACGTGATCGCAGAACCGTATCGTGAGAAACTGCTTCCAGGTTTTGCGAATGCACGTCAATACGCAGCGTCTGCGGGTGCATTGGCAACCGGTATTTCTGGCAGTGGTCCGACACTGTTCAGTATTTGCAAAGAGAAAGATGTCGCTGAGCGAGTTGCTCGCTGGTTAGAACAAAACTACGTACAAAACGAAGAAGGATTCGTCCACGTTTGTCGTCTAGATAAGCAGGGTTCGAAAGTAACAGGAAGTGAGCTATGAAGCTTTACAATATAAAAGAAAATGATGAACAAGTTTCCTTTGGCCAAGCCGTTCGCCAAGGGTTAGGCCGGAACCAAGGTCTATTTTTCCCATCGGAATTGCCAAAATTTGAAGATATCGATGCGCTGCTTGCAGAAGACTTTGTCTCTCGTAGCACTAAGATTCTATCGGCGTTAATTGGAGATGAACTTACAGAGGAGCAAGTGAATGCTCTTGTTGATGCTGCATTCCAATTCCCTGCGCCAATTAATCAGGTCAAAGACGGTGTTTACGCTCTGGAACTGTTCCATGGTCCAACACTTGCATTTAAAGACTTTGGTGGTCGCTTTATGGCGCAATCTCTTGCTGCGGTTTCGGACGGCGGCAAGATCACCATTTTGACGGCAACTTCTGGCGATACTGGCGCAGCCGTTGCGCATGCTTTCTACGGTATGGAAGACATCAACGTTGTGATTCTTTACCCGAAAGGCAAGATCAGCCCACTGCAAGAGAAGCTATTCTGTACGCTTGGTAAGAACATCCATACTATCGCTATCGATGGAGACTTCGATGCGTGTCAGGCACTGGTTAAACAAGCTTTTGATGATTCTGCACTGCGTGAAGAGATCGGTCTGAACTCTGCAAACTCAATCAACATCAGCCGTTTGATGGCGCAAATCTGTTACTACTTTGAAGCAGCTGCGCAAATGAGCAAGCAAGAGCGTGAAAACCTTGTTGTGTCTGTACCAAGTGGTAACTTTGGTAACCTAACTGCTGGTCTACTGGCAAAAGCGCTGGGCTTGCCTATCAAACGCTTTATCGCGGCAACTAATGCCAATGACACTGTTCCTCGCTACCTAGAAACAGGTAAGTGGGAGCCAAAACCAACAGTCGCAACAACATCGAACGCGATGGACGTGAGCCAACCAAACAACTGGCCTCGTATTGAAGAGCTGTGCCGCGTGAAAGAGTGGGGCTTGGAGACGTTAGGTAAAGGCGCAGTATCTGATGAGCAAAGCGCACAGTCAGTGAAAGATTTACATGCTCTAGGCTACCTATGCGAACCGCATGGTGCGATTGCTTACCGAGTGCTTGAAGAACAATTGCAAGACGGTGAAACCGGTCTGTTCCTATGTACTGCTCACCCTGCGAAGTTCAAAGAAGTCGTGGATGATATTCTAGAATCCGATATCGAGCTTCCTGCGCCACTAGCGAAGCACGCTGCGATGGAGCTGCTATCGGAAGAGCTCGACGCAGACTTTGACGCATTGAAACAAGTACTGCGCCGCGTGCAGTAAGCTTCAAAGTATAGTAAGTATCAAAAACAGAAATAACGAGAGGTGAATGAGTAATCATTCACCTTTTTTATTGTCGGTAAGTTTTGACTCTCTTTATGATTGAGAAACGAACTTAACTAAATGAGATGGAAAGAGAAGCATGCATTTTTTGATTTTTCTTGGCTCAGTGAGAGACAGCACGCCACCACGACCAGCCCGTTTAGGAATGCGAGTCAGTAAAGCGTGTGAAAAACTCATCGCGAGTCAACATTCGCAACATACGGTCGAAATCATCGACCCTTTGAATTACGACTTTGGTGATGTGTTTAAGCCCGAGTTTGCTTATCACCGCTCTAAAGTTCCGCAGAACCTAAGTGAGCTGGCAGACAAAATCAAACATGCGGATGGGTATGTGATGGTTAGCCCGGAATATAACCATTCGATGAGTCCTGCTCTGGCGAACACGCTTAACCATTTCGGCAGTTCGCTGTTTTCTTACAAGCCGAGTGCTATCGTGACCTATTCTGCCGGACAATGGGGTGGTGTTAGAGCTGCCGTTTCTATGCGTACCTTCTTATCTGAACTTGGATGTCTACCTGTCTCTGCGATGATCCACATTCCGAAAGCGCAAGAAGTGTTTGATGAACAGGGCGTTGCTGAGGATGAGTCGGAGCAGACGCAGTGGGATAACTATATGAATCGCACTATGCATCAATTGATTTGGTGGGCTGAAGGGGCGTCACTGCAAAGAGATAGGCGTGATCCAACCTCTTTAGCGCAAGCGTTTCAGAAAGATCCTTCGCAAAGAAATGCACCTTAGAGGCGAGTTGCTTTCCATTATAGAAAGGGTTTAGAAGGATTCTGAAACAAAAAAAGCTTGGTCATTGCAGACCAAGCTTTTTAAATTCTAGCGAGCTAGTTTACTGAGAGATTATAGAGTCTCAGTAAAAGTACGAGCGATTACATCACGTTGTTGCTCTGGAGTTAGCGAGTTAAAACGTACTGCGTAACCAGAAACACGAATAGTTAGTTGTGGGTATTTCTCTGGGTGTGCAACTGCATCTTCTAGTGTTTCGCGTTTAAGCACGTTCACGTTTAGGTGTTGGCCGCCTTCGATACGAGGAGCAGTTTCGATTGCAACTTCACGGCTTTCGTATTCACCTAGGTCGCTGATTGCGATAACTTGGTCTGCTTCGTAGCCAGCAGTTGCAGCAACACAACGAGCTTCATTTTTTTCGCTATCTAATAGCCAGATAGAGTTTAGTAGGTCGTCGTTTGCCGCTTTTGTAATTTGGATACCTTGGATCATCACTATCTCCTAGACCACTTACGTGGTGATTATTGGTGTTAATTTTCGAATTTTCGTTGAGCTGAGTATTATATAGCTAATATCCACTATTTTAATATTGATTTAAGTCAAAAAACAACCAAAAGCATTATTTTTATTAAGGTAATTTTGTTGAGTTAAATCAATAAAACCTTTGAAAACAAACTAATTACAATTTATTTGATAATATAAAAAATATTTAATAACTAGTTTTGTTGTAAATTTACTACAAATTGAGATTAAAGTTTAAACTGGTTAACGCAACTATCTGTATTTAGGTAGCAATACTGAAAGTCTAAAGTGATTAAATGACAAACATGAAAAACAAGCTTGGGAATAAACTCATTGGTGCACATGTCTCTGCTGCTGGTGGGGTCGATCAAGCTCCGTTGAGAGCTCGTGAAATTGGCGCGAATGCCTTCGCACTATTTACAAAAAACCAACGCCAGTGGGTGGCGAAGCCTTTAGAAGCAAAAACCATCAGTGCGTTTAAAGCGAACTGTAAAATGCTGGGTTTCGGAGCAGAGCATATTCTTCCCCATGATTCTTATCTGATTAACTTGGGTGCGCCGGAAGAAGAAAAGCTGAATAAATCCCGCGCGGCATTTATTGATGAAATGGAGCGTTGTAATCAGTTGGGGCTGACTTTGCTTAACTTCCATCCGGGCAGTCACCTAAAGAAAGTCTCTGAACAGGAGTGTCTCGCGACGATCGCCGAGTCGATCAATCTTGCGCATAAAGCGGTGCCGAATGTGATCGCTGTTATCGAGAATACGGCAGGTCAAGGCACTAACTTAGGCTGGAAGTTTGAGCACCTAGCTGAAATCATCGAGCAAGTGGAAGATAAAGATCGTGTCGGCGTTTGTATTGATACCTGCCATACCTTTACGGCTGGTTATGACTTACGTACAAAAGAAGATTGCGAGCGCACCTTTGCAGAGTTCGACCGTATCGTAGGTATGCACTATTTAAGAGCAATGCATCTAAATGATTCAAAAGTAGAGTTTGCCAGCAAAGTAGATCGCCACCATTCTCTAGGTAAAGGAGAGATCGGGTGGGATTGCTTTGAGTACATCGCGAAAGACCCTCGTTTTGATGGTATCCCTCTGATTTTGGAAACAATTGATCCAGATATTTGGCAGCAAGAGATCAACACGTTGCGTCAATTCCATTTAGCGGCCATTGACAGTTAATGGCGTAACCACAAAGTTGGCACCTTTCTTTCTTAGTCATTGAACATCAATCTCTGAATTAGCAAAGAAGGATGCCAACATGTCTCGACCATTCTCTTTTACTCCTTATACTTACACTCGTCGTGTGCTTCGCTTACCGATGCCTAATCGTCACATTACCGGACAGGGGCATTTTCGAACGCCACAGAAGCATTAGTCTTTTATTACTTGTCTCAAGTTCGTGGTAAGTTTTTGTTTGTTTGAGTTTCGCTCGTTAGAATAGAAGCAAAATTTAGGACAGGAACTTTCCATGAATCAGTCACCCACTTGGCACGATGTGATCGGCGAAGAGAAAAAGCAGAGCTACTTTGTAGACACCTTGAATTTTGTTGAAGCCGAACGCGCCGCAGGCAAAGCTATTTTTCCTCCCGCAAAAGATGTCTTTAACGCGTTTCGTTTTACCGAGTTCAAAGACGTTAAGGTCGTGATTCTAGGACAAGACCCATACCACGGCCCAAATCAGGCGCATGGCCTGTGTTTCTCTGTACTTCCTGGCATTAAAACGCCACCGTCACTGGTTAATATGTATAAAGAGCTGGCGCAAGATATTGAAGGTTTCCAAATCCCTCAGCATGGTTTTTTGCAAAGCTGGGCTGAACAAGGCGTATTGTTACTCAATACGGTATTAACGGTGGAGCAAGGTAAAGCGCATTCACATTCAAAGACAGGTTGGGAAACGTTTACTGACCGAGTGATTGAAGCCATTAATCAGCATCAAGAAGGTGTAGTGTTCTTGCTGTGGGGGTCACACGCGCAGAAGAAAGGGCGCTTTATCGATCGCAACAAGCACCATGTGTTAGCTGCCCCACACCCATCGCCACTTTCTGCACATCGAGGCTTTTTCGGTTGTAAGCATTTCTCTCAAGCAAACCAGTTGCTTACATCACAAGAAAAAGCACCAATTAACTGGCATTTGCCATTAACTGTATAAATGAAGAGACAGCGATCATGGATGCTATGATCGCTGTTTTTTTGAGCACGCTCGAGGCTGATAGTAAATTTCTCATGTACACTTACTAAAAGTAGGTGTTAAGGAGAGACGCTATGATGATCGAAAGAATTCGACGCGAACATGGTTATATGGTTCGTCTGTTGGCGATACTGCGCCATAAGCTTAATGAGATAAAAAAAGAACGTGTAATCAACTATGCGTTAGTAAGCGAGATTGTTGATTACCTCTCTAATCATTCGGAGAAAGTACACCACCCGAAAGAAGATATCCTCTATCACCACTTTCTTGAACACTATGGTAAGCAACAAACCATGGAAAATTTAGAGAAAGAACATCTAGAGTTAGCGAGTAAAACCAGAGAGTTTTCATCCGTGATAGAGATGATCCTTCAGGATGCTGTTGTGCCACAAGACATGTTCGTCGCTCACCTAGAAGATTTCATTGAATCGCAAAGGCGCCACTTGGAGCTAGAAGAGCGAAAAATTTTGCCTCTCATTGAAGAGTTATTTACCACAGAAGATTGGCAGCATGTCGAGAGCTTATGGAGCGTCAGTGAGGATGACCCTGTATTTGGTGACACGATTGCTGATCGTTATAAGCAGCTGGCCGAACGTGTTCGTCAAAGTGATACTGAGTATGTTTAAGACTGAATGATGAAACCTGAGCGAGCGAAAGTCGTCTCTCGGGTTTGTGAGATACACTTCTTATTTATTGGGAATCAAACGAAAATTTCGTGTGCATATTTCTCGGCAAAAAGTACGGAAGATTCTCATTGAGTAATAATGGTATTCATACTTAAACCTTGGTACATAAACTCACGGTGTTTACGGTCACTGTAAACAAAAAACAAAAGGCACCCGTAAGGTGCCTTTTGTTTGAATTAGAGTTTAATGTCTTCCAAGTTATAATCGGTACAGACATCAAGTTCGCGCAGCTCTTTAAGCAAATTGCGTCTGTCGTTCATCTCTTCTATTTCACGCCACTTTCGCTTTACTGGTTTGGCACGAGATTTGGTTGTTGAGGTAGTATCCAGATTAAAAATGTCATCTAGTTGAAAGCCTTCCATAAGCCACCTTTACCTTTCTTAAGCTAAACTGTTGTAACCAGTCCTTGTGGAGTTTTTTAAGTACCACAATAGCCGTGAGAATAACCATGATATATTTCGCATTTGTGTCGGTAGCATGACATTTTCGTGCAAAAATATTCTCAAAATCACACTTTTTATTGCAACGATGTGGATAAAAAATGCACAAACGATCTCAAGAAAACGATTAAATAGAGAGATTTTCTATGTTAATTCGATTTGATGAATGGGTGCACTGCGCAAAGGTTAAAGTTGCATAAAATCAGTTTGATGAAATAGTGTTCAATTAGATGGTAAGCCACTAGCGTAAATTTATGTAACACCTTGTGAATACTAGCTTGTTCTTGTTTATACGGTTTACCATTCCATTTAATGAGGAATAATTATTTATGTTGGTGTTTGGTAATTGAAATGTTGCGCAGTTTGAGTGTTAAGTCTTCTATTTATGTTATTTTTTGGTGACTTTATAGTGAAAAATAACAATGTTATTCTTATTGTTGCATATTGATTTTTGCGCTCCTAGGTTGCATTATCCGCCCGTCAAAAAATACGCTGGTACGTAAAATGGATGCATGAAGCGACATTTACGATTCTAGATTGCCCATAAACATTACTTAAAAAGCTAAGCACACTTTGACACTTAGCAGGCAATTTGGTGGATGGCTAGGACGCATAGACTGGCGCAACTCACTTTGAGGTACACATGACAGACTTAATCAATTTGATGAACGATCTCCTCTGGGGCTCGATTCTGGTTTATCTTCTTGTTGGTGTTGGTATTTACTTCACCGTTCGATTAGGGTTCATTCAGTTCCGCCATTTCGGCCACATGTTCTCTGTTCTTAAGAACAGCCGTAAAGCAGACAAAGCTGGTATTTCCTCTTTCCAAGCGCTTTGTACTAGTCTTGCTGCACGTGTTGGTACAGGTAACATGGCGGGCGTTGCAGTTGCATTGACTGCGGGTGGTCCTGGTGCGATCTTCTGGATGTGGCTGATTGCAATGCTTGGTATGGCAACATCGTTTGCTGAGAGCACACTGGCGCAGCTATACAAAACCAAAGATGATGATGGCAACTACCGTGGTGGCCCTGCCTACTACATGGAAAAAGGCCTGGGCATGCGTTGGATGGGCGTGTTGTTCTCAGTTTTCCTAATCATCGCTTTTGGTTTGGTATTCAACGCCGTTCAAGCTAACTCAATTGCCAATGCAATGAGCAACGCATTTGGTTGGAATAACCTGTATGTCGGTATTGCCGTTGTTTTACTGTCTGCAATTGTTATTTTCGGCGGCATCAAGCGTATCGCAAGAGTTGCTGAGATGATCGTTCCGATCATGGCACTACTTTATCTAGCCCTAGCGCTGTTCATCATGTTCTCTAACCTCGAGAAATTACCTGATGTATTGATGCTTATCTTTAAGAGTGCATTTGGTCTGCAAGAAGCAGCAGCAGGTGGTCTTGGCTACGCAATTGCACAGGCAATGATTAACGGTATCAAGCGCGGTCTATTCTCGAATGAAGCAGGTATGGGTTCTGCACCTAACGCGGCAGCTTCAGCAACACCTTACCCACCACACCCAGCGTCTCAAGGTTACGTACAGATGCTAGGCGTGTTCATGGATACGATCGTTATCTGTTCTGCAACAGTGGCTATCATCCTGATGTCTGGTGAGTATGTCGGTCAAGCAACAGAAGTGACGGGTATCGAGCTAACTCAGCGTGCATTGAGCTCACAAGTTGGCGATTGGGGCGGCATTTTTGTTGCTGTGGCAATCTTCTTCTTTGCGTTTACTTCAATCATTGCAAACTACTCGTACGCTGAAACGAACTTAATCTTCCTAGAGCACAATCATAAAGCGGGCTTAAGCATTTTCCGCGTTATTGTTCTTGGTATGGTGATGTTTGGTGCACTAGCTTCGTTACCAGTCGTATGGTCGCTTGCTGACGTCTCTATGGGTCTGATGGCGATAGTCAACTTGGTGGCGATCATCTTGCTATCTGGCATCGTGATTAAACTGGCAAAAGATTACAACCGCCAGCTTGGTGAAGGCAAAGTGCCAACATTTGATGCGAATGACTTCCCTGAGCTGAAATCTCAGCTTGAAGAAGGCATTTGGTACAACGATAAAAAAGACTAAGTGAGCTATCACTCATAGTTGAAAGCTATTAGTACGATGTAAAAAGCCATGCAGACAATGCATGGCTTTTTTTGTACCCTATTAAAAACAAAATTAGAGAAGGGAAAGTCATGCTTATCGTAGTTTCTCCAGCGAAGACTCTTGATTACGAGTCTCCGTTAGCGACAGAAAAATTTACTCAACCTGAGTTGGTCGAATACTCAAAAGAGCTTATCGATGTTTGCCGCAAACTGACTCCTGCTGATGTTGCCTCTTTAATGAAAGTGAGCGACAAGATTGCCGATTTAAATGTGGGCCGATTCCAAGAGTGGAGTGAAACGTTTACCACTGAAAACTCACGACAAGCCATTCTTGCATTTAAAGGTGACGTTTACACAGGGCTAGACGCCGAAAGTTTATCTGAAGCGGACTTCGAATATGCTCAAGATCATCTGCGTATGCTATCGGGTCTTTATGGTTTACTAAAACCACTTGATTTGATGCAGCCATACCGTCTTGAAATGGGTACCAAGCTTGCAAACGACAAAGGTACGAACTTGTACCAGTTTTGGGGCAATGTTATTACGGACAAGCTTAACGAAGCGATTTCTGCTCAAGGTGATAATGTCCTTATCAACCTTGCATCAAATGAATACTTTAAAGCGGTTAAGCCAAAGAATTTAGATGCGCAAGTGATCACGCCAGTATTCAAAGATTGTAAGAATGGTCAATACAAGGTCATCAGTTTTTACGCGAAGAAAGCGCGCGGTATGATGGCGCGTTACATCATTGAAAACCGTGTTGAGAGCGTTGCAGACCTGACTAAGTTTGATACGGTGGGTTACTACTTTGTGGAAGATGAATCGACGCCAACAGAGTTAGTATTTAAACGCGAAGAGCAAAAATAAAGCTGATTGAGACGTAGTCTACGTTAATCTCTATCAGCACAAACGAAAAAGGGTTGGCATTGCCAACCCTTTGTTATTTTCTAGCTTGAGCTACTTGGCCCCAACAAGATTACTTCTTCTTAGCGGTTTTCTTTTTCGCTACTTTTTTCTTGTCGTCTTTTTTCTTTTTCTTCTTAAA
>NZ_JAWOTS010000021.1:0-20875 GCF_033338975.1 Vibrio sp. Vb0349
TTAAAATACAAAACGCCCGATGAAGTACATCGAGCGTTTTAGTTAAAAAGTGTCAACCCATATCAGGACGGGTCAGTCTTTACTTATAGACCTTCAATCATGTGGTCAATTGCTGCGATGATTTCATCGTCAGAACAGTCCATACAGGTTCCTTTGGCTGGCATCGCATTGAAGCCTTCTAATGCGTGCTTCACTAACGTATCTTTGCCTTGTGCAATACGTGGTGCCCAATCATCGGCATTACCTGTTTTAGGTGCGCCGTTTACACCAGATGCGTGACAAGCAATACAAAAAGTACCATAAACTGTGGCGCCATCACGTGGACCGGTTGGTTCTTCTTTCACTGGCTCAGAACCTGCTAGATAAACATCACCGACAGGTTGGATGCGTTCTGCGATCGCATCGTATTCAGTTTGGCTGATGTCAGAAGCTAAAGCTGCCGTAGAAAACGTTAAGGCAGCGAACAAAACGCTAATCATTTGTCGAGACATATCCATTAAACCCACTTCACATTCCCGAGGTAAGTGACTTACCTATTTATATAGTTAGAGTATTAATGCCGAGCAGAGAAATCATTAAATTCCACTGAATGGCATAGAATGATTAGACAACTTGGTTGCAGCTGTTAAATCAATGTAAATAATGGGTGATTATATCCCGATAACTTGTTGCAATAAACAACAAGTTATCCATGACAGGGCGTGAATCACATCAAAAATCCACTTTAACGGAAGATAACTGTCGAAAAAGAGACCAAACGATAAAAAAAGTAAAAAAAGTACTAGACGGCATAGTGTGATATCCGTATTATTCCACTCCGCCGATAGGGCATGCGCCCGTAGCTCAGTTGGATAGAGCGTTGGCCTCCGGAGCCAAAGGTCGAAGGTTCGAATCCTTTCGGGCGTACCATTGCCTCGGAGGATACATCGGTAAAAATCAGTGGTGGCTATAGCTCAGTTGGTAGAGCCCCGGATTGTGATTCCGGTTGTCGCGAGTTCAAGTCTCGTTAGCCACCCCATTCTTTCTTTTTTAGATTGAATGCGGTAGCATTGATCCCAATCTTGATTCAATCAAGATAAAACATCGTCGGTGAATAGCGCAGCTTGGTAGCGCATCTGGTTTGGGACCAGAGGGTCGGGGGTTCGAATCCCTCTTCACCGACCACTATTTAGTTTATGGCTCGAATAGAGCGGTAAACAGCAAAAATTGATGGTGGCTATAGCTCAGTTGGTAGAGCCCTGGATTGTGATTCCGGTGGTCGCGAGTTCGAATCTCGTTAGCCACCCCATTAATTAAGGTGACTTCTTAGTTGAAGTGTCCTGTCTGATTTGAGAAAATCAGTAAATACAGTTCGGTGAATAGCGCAGCTTGGTAGCGCATCTGGTTTGGGACCAGAGGGTCGGGGGTTCGAATCCCTCTTCACCGACCACTATTAGAAAGCCTGCTTTTTAGCAGGCTTTCGTCATTTTAGAGTTTATGATCTCGCTTGGACTGTATTAGTCGGTAATGTATCAATGGATTTGAACCCAAGTGGGGTTCGCCTGAAGTTAGAATTCGGCTCTTCACCGACCGCTATTTAGAGCCTCAGTCGAAAGACTGGGGCTTTTTTGCATCTCTCCTGAAAAGAATCGGCATTCCATTTCAATTTTCCCCAAAAGTGTACAGCTCTAGGGGCTTTTGACCACCTATGATCCAAATGCTTTTCGAGCTGACAAAATAAACCCCAGAGCAGTGTCTGGGGTTTTGTAGTTTTCTAATCCGCTGCTTTTATTGGGCGAGTGTTTTAAGGATTTCTTTCAGTTCTACCGTTTCTTGGATTTCAAAACTTGGCGTTATATCCGTTGAGTTACTTGCGCCTGTCGCATTCACCCACACACTCAAAATACCCATATTGTTAGCGCCAGCAATGTCAGCAGGTAAAGAGTCGCCCACGTGTAGAGCCTCTTCTGGTTTTACTTCGACCAAGTCGAGCGCTTTTTGGAAAATACTTGTAGCAGGTTTCTCTTCTGGCTCTTCTCCTCCCACAATAATATGGTCCACCCAGTTGCTCATTTGTGTCGCGTTTAATTTAGGGTGTTGAGAAAAAATCGGACCGTTAGTGATCACGACGAGTTTGTAATGTTGACGAAGGTCGCTGAGCATTTCTTTTACACCAGGGAAGAAGGTGAACGCGCCCATACGTGCAGAGTCAAAGTAGTCTTGAGCTTGTTGAGCCTCTTTTGCAGTGATGCTGACGCCTTGCTCCGCCAAGATGTTTTGGATCAGGCCACAACGGAAGGCATTTTCATCGGGTAGCAGAGCCACAAGGTGAGGGAACTCAGCATTCAGCTTTTTGTATACACCCTGTAAGTAGCGCTGCAAAAACGCTTTTGGCTCGGTAACTTGTGGGTAGGTCTTATGAATCCAAGTTGTAAACGCTTGTCCTGCAACTTTATCGGCTTGTGACGTTGCACATAAAGTCTCGTCCATATCAAAAAAAATCGCTTTAAGCACAGGGGCTCCTTTTATTTACGGCTTGGCTTTGACACTGTTCATCTATTATCCCACTCTCAATTGTGTCGTAAAGGGTTAAAACCGGCGAGTTTTCTTATGACGTACGAATGAGGATAGCGGTACTTTCCTTTGCTTAGTCAATAAACCGCTTAAGTGGCGCATAATCTGCGTTGGAGCAGGATTTGTGTGGTTTTGCTGTTTTGTTCACGTTTTGACCTATCCTTTCTCTTCCTAAGTTTGGCTTTTTGTATTTGCCGACTATTTTATTAATAGTTTTTTATGTTGAAAAAACACTTTTTGCATATGATATTGTTTGTTAAATGTTAATAAATGCACATGAATAATATGGTTAATGATCTTGTTTAGCTCATGTTTACTTTTAGAGCATTTTTCTAGTTTTATTGGTGCATGACGCACAAAAATAGTGTGATATGAAAATGGTTAAATACTTGTTAATGCATTTTTATTCGCTAATTGTGCGTTTATTTAATGTTTTTTCGGCGGAATATACTTTAATTGTTGCTTTTTTGTGTGATTTTTGCCAAATTATTTCCGCATTAAGATTTCAGAGTATTATTCTGAATTTGAACGGATTCATTCAGGTGATGAATGGTGCCTTTGGCATGATTCGATACCACAGACAAGGCAGTAGAGGTCTGAAATGTCACTATTAGAAGTGAAAAACCTTCGTATTGAATACCCATCCCGACACGGCGTTCACGCTGCCGTGAAGTCACTTTCTTTTCATATTGAACGTGGTGAAATCGTGGGTGTTGTTGGCGAATCAGGTGCGGGTAAATCCACCGTTGGTAACGCTGTTATCGATTTGCTTAGTCCCCCAGGTCGCGTTGCTAGCGGTGATGTATTCTTGGATGGAGAAAAAATTTCTGGCCTATCACCAGAAGCGATGCGTAAGGTTCGCGGCTCGAAAATAGGTTTTATTTTCCAAGATCCGATGACCTCGCTCAATCCACTTTTTACTGTTGAGCAACAGCTGAAAGAGACGATCCACGCTAACATGAAGGTCTCTGATGAAGAGGCGTATCAGCGCGCGCTTTCTCTTATGCAGCAGGTTGGTATTCCGCAACCAGAAAACCGCTTAAAACAGTACCCGCACCAATTCTCTGGTGGTATGCGTCAGCGTGTTGTCATTGCTATTGCTTTAGCTGGTGAGCCTGATCTCATCATCGCGGACGAACCAACTACGGCGTTAGACGTTTCTATCCAAGACCAAATCCTCAACTTGATCCGCGAGCTGTGTATCAAGAACAATGTCGGCTGTATGTTGGTTACTCACGATATGGGTGTCGTCTCCAACGTCACCGATCGCGTGGCGGTAATGTATCGTGGTGACTTGGTGGAGTTTGGACCAACAGCCAAAGTATTGGGCGATCCTGATCACTCTTACACTCGCAGTCTAATTTCAGCGGTACCACGTTCAGACAGAAAGCTAGATCGTTTCCCGTTAGTAAGCTATATCGAAGAAGCGGCGGAAATGGAGCCACTCGATATCAAGAACCACTGGTTAGGACAAAGCCAAGATGAGCGTGAGTACACTGGCCCGCTTTTGGACGTGAAGAACGTCAATCTTCGCTTTGTGACCAAAGACTCTTTGTTCGAGAGCCGCCGAGAATACGTGCAAGCATCTAATAATGTGAGCTTTGAAGTGCACGAAGGCGAAACCTTTGGTTTGGTGGGCGAGTCTGGTTCAGGTAAATCGACCATTGCACGTGTGATTGCTGGTTTATACCAACCTAACTCTGGTCAGGTGAAATTCGAGGGCATTGACCTGACCGCTTTAACCTCTGAGAAAGAGCGCCGCCCGATGCGTCGTCAAATGCAGATGGTGTTCCAAAACCCATATACTTCAATGAACCCTCGTATGAAGGTATTCGATATTATTGCTGAGCCAATCCGTTTCCATAAATTGACGAAAAACGAGTCGGAAACTCGCCAAATCGTGAATGACTTATTGGATCATGTTGGTTTGGGTCGAATGGCTGGGCTTAAGTACCCTCATGAATTCTCCGGTGGTCAGCGTCAGCGTATTTCTATTGCGCGTGCGTTGGCGACTCGTCCTCGACTTTTGATTTGTGATGAACCGACCTCAGCACTGGACGTATCGGTACAGGCACAAATTCTAAACTTGCTGAAAGATCTGCAAAGTGAGCTGAACTTGACTATGTTGTTTATCAGCCACGATTTACCTGTTATTCGTCAGATGTGTGACCGAGTAGGTGTGATGCAAATGGGTACACTTTTAGAAGTGGCACCAACAGAACAGTTATTCACGGCACCTCAACACGAATACAGCAAAAAATTGATTTCTCTGATGCCGGAGTTTACTGGCTTGCGAGAAGAGATCGAAACGGCATAAACCAAGCAATTCGCTTGGCTAACCTTTAGTCATAACAAAGACGCAAACACAACAACAAGGGATCCGTATCCCCGCATGAAGGAGTTATGCAAATGAAAACCATGAAAAGCAAATTAGCAGTGGCGCTAATGGCTGCGGGCCTAAGCTTTAACGCAATGGCAGCAGATATCAAAGTTGGCTATGCAGCTGACCCAGTATCGCTTGACCCACATGAGCAGCTATCAGGTGGCACACTGCAAATGTCACACATGGTATTTGATCCGTTGGTTCGCTTTACTCAAAAAATGGATTTCGAGCCTCGCCTAGCGGAAAGCTGGGAACGTATTAACGATACGACTGTTCGTTTCAAACTGCGTGAAGGTGTGAAATTCCATTCTGGCAATACTCTAACGGCTGACGACGTCGTGTGGACGTTCCAGCGTTTACAAAGCTCTCCTGACTTTAAAAACATCTTCGACCCGTACGAGAAAATCGTCAAAGTTGACGACAACACGTTCGATCTTGTAACTAAAGGTCCTTACCCACTAGTGCTGCAAACCGCAACGTACATTTTCCCAATGGACAGCAAGTTCTACACTGGCAAAACTGCGGACGGCAAAGATAAGTCTGAGCTAGTGAAGCACGGTAATTCATTCGCATCGACTAACGTTTCTGGCACGGGTCCATTCATTGTGACTTCTCGTGAACAGGGCGTAAAAGTGGAATTTGAACGCTTTAAAGATTACTGGGACAAAGAGTCGAAAGGTAACGTTGATAAGCTAACGCTTGTGCCAATTAAAGAAGACGCAACTCGTGTAGCAGCGCTGCTTTCTGGCGGTGTTGACATGATTCACCCTGTAGCGCCAAACGACCACAAACGCGTTGAAGATGCTGACGGCATCGACCTAGTTACGCTACCTGGTACTCGTATCATCACGTTCCAACTAAACCAAAACAGCAACGAAGCACTGAAAGACGTTCGCGTTCGCCAAGCGATTGTTCACGCAATCAATAACGAAGGCATCGTGAAGAAAATCATGAAAGGCTTCGCAACGGCGGCTGGTCAGCAAAGCCCTGCAGGTTACGTAGGTCACGATGACAAACTGGTTCCTCGCTACGATCTGAAGAAAGCGAAAGAACTGATGAAAGAAGCGGGTTACGAAGATGGCCTAACGCTAACGATGATCGCGCCAAACAACCGTTACGTGAACGATGCGAAAGTCGCGCAAGCTGCGGCGGCAATGCTGTCTAAGATCGGCATCAAGGTTGATCTGAAGACGATGCCAAAAGCGCAATACTGGCCAGAGTTCGACAAGTGTGCGGCAGACATGCTGATGATCGGTTGGCACTCAGATACGGAAGATTCAGCGAACTTCAACGAGTTCCTAACTATGACTCGTAACGAAGATACTGGCCGTGGTCAGTACAACTGTGGTTACTACTCAAACCCAGAAATGGACAAAGTAGTTGAAGCTGCGAACGTAGAAACGGATCCAGCGAAACGTGCAGAAATGCTGAAAGGTGTAGAAGCAACGCTATACAACGACGCAGCATTCGTACCGCTACACTGGCAAAGTGAAGCGTGGGGCGCGAAGTCTAACGTGAAAGCGGCAGACATCGTTAACCCAATGGTAATGCCTTACTTCGGTGACCTAGTGGTTGAATAATCACGGTTAGTCGATTTTGAGGAGGGATGGATGTCCCTCCTCAACTTAAAGCACTCGACTCAGTTTTGTTTCAGTCGGACTGAGTTGGTTTTACAGACTGAATTTTCTCTCTGAATAGAGATCTATGGATAGTTAAGGGGCAAGGAATGTTTTCGTTTCTGGTCAAGCGCCTGTTTCAGGCACTGATAGTGATGTTTGTGATCAGTTTGGTGGCGTTTGCCATTCAGGATAACCTGGGTGACCCGCTGCGTGAGCTTGTAGGTCAGTCGGTTTCAGAAGCGGAGCGTCAAGCGCTACGTGACGAACTGGGCCTGAACGATCCCTTTATCACAAAGTACACTCGTTTTGTGGGCAATGCGCTACAAGGTGATTTAGGTACATCTTACTTCTTCAAGCGACCTGCGGTTGAGGTGATTCTCGATAAGCTGGTGGCAACGCTAGAGCTCGTGTTTGGTGCGACGCTCATCATTATTGTTTTCTCTATACCACTTGGGGTGTATTCCGCGATCCACCCGAAGAGCATCTTTACTAAATTCGTTATGGCGATGAGTAGTGTTGGTATCTCGATTCCGGTGTTCTTAACCGCAATCATGCTGATGTACGTCTTCTCCATAGAACTCGGTTGGCTCCCTTCCTACGGACGGGGCGAGACCGCTAATGTGCTCGGTTGGGAATCTGGCTTCTTTACCATTGATGGTATCAAGCACCTTATCCTGCCGTGTATTGCGCTAGCGTCTATCATGCTGCCGTTGTTCATCCGTCTGGTACGTTCAGAAATGCTGGAAGTACTGAGCTCGGAATACATTAAGTTCGCCAAAGCAAAAGGCCTGAACTTACAAAAGATTTATTACCAACATGCACTTAAGAACACCATGCTACCTGTATTGACGGTCGGTGGTGTGCAGATTGGTACTATGGTGGCTTACACCATTCTTACTGAAACCGTGTTCCAATGGCCGGGCACTGGCTTCCTTTTCCTAGAGGCAATCAACCGTGTAGATACACCGCTGATCACTGCCTACGTTATCTTTGTTGGTCTGATCTTCGTGGTAACCAATACCATCGTTGACTTGCTGTACGGCATCATCAACCCAACTGTGAACTTAACCGGAAAAGGAGCTTAATCATGAGCCAATCAAATGTAACACCAGCTCCTGCAGCCGCACCGTCAGCGTGGCAGCGTTTCAAAGAGTCGGATTTCTTGTATTACTTCAAGCGCGACAAAGTTGCGATGGCAAGTTTTACCGTCTTTATGATGTTCTTAGTGTTGGCGTTGGCTGCGCCAATTCTGGCACCGACAGATCCTTATGATCTCACGTCCATCGACATCATGGATTCTGAGTTGCCACCATCTTGGATGGAAGATGGCGATGAACGTTTTGTGTTAGGTACCGATGAGCAAGGCCGCGATATTTTATCGACCATTCTTTACGGCTCTCGCTTGTCTTTGACGATCGGCTTTTTAGCCGTCGGTCTTCAGTTGGTACTGGGCATTATCATTGGCTTGTCTGCAGGTTACTTCGGCGGCCGTATCGATAGCTTCTTGATGCGCTTTGCGGATGTTCAACTATCGTTCTCAACCATGATGGTGGCGATCATCGTATCGGCCATTTTCAAAGCCAGCTTTGGCAGCGATTTTTACAGCCAATACGCGGTGGTGATGCTGGTGGTGATCATCGGTGTGGCTGAATGGCCGCAATACGCACGGACTATTCGTGCCTCGGTATTGGCAGAGAAGAAGAAAGAATACGTCGAAGCGGCACGTGTGATGGGCTTTAAAGCTCCGCGAATCATGTTCCGTCACATTCTGCCGAACTGTCTATCGCCAATCTTGGTTATCTCGACGGTACAGGTAGCGAACGCGATCATGTCGGAAGCGGCACTGTCATTCCTAGGTTTGGGTCTTCCTGTTGATCAGCCGTCACTAGGTGCGCTGATCAGCATCGGCTTTAACTACATCTTCTCAGGTGCGTGGTGGATTACTGCCTTCCCAGGCATCGTGTTGGTTACACTGGTTCTGGTTATCAACTTATTGGGTGACTGGTTACGAGATGTATTCAACCCGAAACTGTACAAAGGTTAAGAATTTTCCCGCCAAGCGTTGTAAATTCGCTTAATTCCTTCCTAAACTGAGAGCCGGATGCAAATTCCGGCTCTTTTTTTGCTAGTTATTCTTTGTTCACATTTTTTTGGCGCTTTGCCGCCATAATGACCTTACCCACTAATTTAGAGTGAAGTGTATGGAAATGAAGAAGGCCCAACGCCCATCTAACGTCTTCCAAGCAAGCCTGGCTTTGGGTTTGTTGCTGGTATGCGCCCAGTTTTCTAATCCAGTTGAGGCGGAGGAGTTCCTTTGCCAAGCCACTCAAGCCAGCGAGAAAGAATTACCGATGCTTGAGAAAACGTGCCCAATTGGTAACGGAGTATGGGGAAAGAAAGTGCCGCAGGGGGGCAACTACCTTTACTGGATTCAATGCGGATTGCTACCCAAGCCTATGTCTCTCGCGAAAGCTAAGCCTCTCTATAGTAAAATCACGACTGACGTATGGATGAAGCCTGAATCCAAAGGCTATCGCTGTTTGATTGGACCTTACAAGGCATTGTCTGATGCGAGGGATGACTTACGAGGAGTCAAAACCTTGTCGAATTACAAAGAGGCGTTCATCCGCGTGGTTGGAAAAGAGAGTAAACAGTCTACGACACCATCTAAACCCGCTGTGCCGTCGAAATCAGCCGCATCTTCGGTTAAGCCAACACCGACGGTGACCCCGAAACCCGCGCCAGTTCCTGCCGTGCGAGCTGATACCGACGCCTTTAAAGCTCCGGAAGAGAAGTCAAAGACCAAGGTAAAAAATACACGTGATAATTCTTCGTCCAAGCCTGTTGCTAAGACCAAAGCGAAGCCAGTTGTGAGCGGGAATGATGACATTGAAGTTCGGTTGAGAACCTCCTTACAAGGCAAAACGTACGTGGTCCCATATTTACTCGATCACCATAATCAGTTTTACATGGAACATGGTAAGCCGTGGAACCGCCTCAACTACGAAAACTCGCACAAAGTATGTCAGCAACTGGGTATGAGCTTAGCCAACCCTGCAGAGTTTAAAGCGCTGAGGGCGTCTGGGGTGATGGAAAAAAATCAATGGCCACTGCAACTGCCGTATTGGGGCAAAGATAAGAAAGGTTTGTTCGCCGATCGTGAGCCCAATCAGCTCACCGGGACCTCATTATTGAACGTGGTGTGCGTGAAATAACGACTCAGATATTGCGGTCAAAATATAGAAGAAAGCCCCGAGTTCGGGGCTTTTTTGCGGTCTCAAATATTATCGCTATTTGAGTGGCGTTTCTTTGTGACAGTTAGAGCAGATATACACTTCTTTGATGCCGACCAATCGTTCCCAAAATGTTCTGCGTCTTCTACGCAAATGCACGCTATCACAGCAAGGGTTAACGATGGTTGCTTTAGTCATCATCACCAGGCTCCAAAATCGGTAGTGAACTCGCGATGCTTGTCATGGCTTCTTTGCTGTTAGAGTAAAGACCATATTCCGGTGCGGATTCATGACCGTTTTGTTCTTTACTCCAACGAATACCAATATAAAAGTCACCAAAATCGCGGTTGATGTAACGATGACGAGTTTTGTAATCTGACTCTGAGCCTGTTTCTTCTAGAATCAGCAGTTCACGGTCTTCATCATTCTGGATTTCCCAATTACCTGGAGTTTGGAATCCTGTTGGCATGAACGAAGTGTAGTTGTAAGTATCAGTGTCGTATTCGTACGCACCTGACGAGTATTTCAGGACTGTGTCGTCGCCTGTGCCATTACTTTCTACCATCAAGTCATGCTCTACCGTGCCGTGTTTGATGTGTTCTGCAACCGAAAGTGATTCTGCAAATGGGGTATTGCTTGAGTCCATCCAGAACAGCTCATCATCTGATATTTTAACGATCATTTGAGTGCCGTTATGCTCGGTTTTGTGCTGGTACAACATTTCATACTCGTCGCCGTAGCTGTTGTATAGCTTACCGTCTTTCAGCTCAACGTCGTTACAGTCTTTATTGTTGTATTCTGTGTAACCAGTTTGTTGGTCCAGATCGGCAAGAATGGCGTAAGCATCGTGTTCCCATGTGTCTTTTAGGAAGTCACTGATGTTCGCTTTGTACTCTTGATTCATCTCATCGTGGTTTGAACCCCAGCAGAATAGTAGGCCTTCAGAATCTTGCATCAACATGGCGTAGCCAATTTCACCATCTTTCTGTGCAAAGCTACCCATTTTCCATTCTTGACCGTTGAAGTGCTCGTGAGTGAAGCCCAAAGTCGGTACTACTGGTGGTGGCGTGACGCCTTCGATAACCGTTGGCATGCTGAGCGCAATTTGTACCGCGGTATGGCCATCTGTTGCGCTAATCGCAAGTACTGCTCCAGCTTCACCTGCTTTTGTTGGTGTGCCTTTAATGGTGATAATTGCATTACCATCCTCAGATACTGTTAGACCTTCAATGTCTACATAGTCCGCTGAGTAGTCGGTAATTTGACCGTCTTTATCTTGGAACAAACCAGAAATATCGAGTGTTTGTTCAAACACTTCACCTTGTTGTAGGTACCAACCATCAACGATGGACTGCAGACGCGCTTGTTCTGTTTCTACAACCATTGGTGGTAAGTTTGCCGATTCGATTTCGAACTGAAATACGGTGCTTACCGTACCCAAAACCTTACCTGACGAATCAATGTCTTGCGCCGTTAGAACAATCTCAAAATCACCAGCTTTCTCTACGATTGCAGTTGGATGTAGAACAATCAGGTTGCCAGTTTGCACAACTTCAATGCCTGTGCCTGCAAAGTTGTGCGTCAGTTTGGTTGTCACAAGGTTTTGGTCTTTGTCTGCAAATAGACCTTCAATGTCTAGCTCTAAGCCATCAAAGTCCACGCCTTGTACGATTTTTGGTAGTTTTTCTAGCTTATCTTTAGCTGCCTTTTCGACGATTTTGTTTACGGTTAGCTTGTTATTAACTGCCGTTTCAGGTGCTAAGGTGTCGCTGTCTGGGGTCGCGTCAGTGATGATTGGACGTAGATTTGGGTCATTGATGTTTTCGCCAGATGCAACAAGACGTTCCACTTCTTGGTTTGCCGCTTGAGCAAACTCCGTGGCTTTTTTCTCGTAGTTCGTTGGGTTTTGTGCTTTCGAGTCGGTCAGAATCTGAGCGGTTTTATGTAGTTCGGCGTTTTTTGTCGCACCTTCAACAAAATCACTGTACAGATCAATTGGTGCTTCTTCTGAGCCTCCTAGCGCTTGGTTTACTTTCGCTTTCGCATCTTCTTCACTAATGGCTGGATCTTTTGCCATTTCAATCGCCACAAGATCCGTGATAGGTGAAATCACGTTTGACGATGTTGGTGCACGGAATACGATTTCGTGCGCCATAGCTTGGCCTGGATGATCCATATCAACCGTGTATTTGCCAGCGTACTCTTTCGCATCCAAGGCGATGAGCTGTTTCTGCTTTGAACCGTTTGGTGTGATGGTCTGTAGCGCTAGAGTGCTTTCTGGTTTTGCATCCAATTTCAGTTGACCTTTCTCATCGGTCAGACCAAGGAATGTTTCTTGAGTGTCCCATTGGCCGTTGTTGTTCGTATCTTCAAAAACAACGGCATGCTTGAAGTAGCCGTCAAAACCTGTGATCACAACGCCGTCGTTAGCACTGTTTGAACCACCATCTGAACCGCCACAGCCTGTAAGAGCGATAGCCACTGACGCTGCTAGTAAACTCACCTTATTCATTATTTATTTGTCCTTGTTTCGTTTCCGAATGAGAAAGTCGCTTTTTTTATTATTTTTTTCTTTATATCTCACTAGTGAGATATAAGAGAGTGGTGTCTTTTTAATGACTATTGAGCTTAGGTTCAAGACACGAAAATCCGCACAAAACCCGTAAAATTTATTTCTATTTTTTGTCTATGATGGAAAATTTATAATTTGATCACGGTTCCAGTTTTATTTTGGGAATGATTGTTTTGTTAAAATAACCACCGGTAAAAAAGGTTTATTGGGTGTCGCTAAGGACAGGGGCGTGATAAATCATGTTGATCTTAAATTCCTCAACGCGATCAGCAAATTGAGGGTGAGGTTTAAGCACATAACTGTAGACTTCGCCTGGAATGAATATGTCGTAATCTGTGTATTCAAGGTTGTAAAACATAAATGTTCGTTGCCAGTAATCATCTGGCCATTCAGCACAATGTATTGGAGTTACGCCGTCAAAATCCATTGAGCTAGAGATAATATCGGCAAACTCTCCTCGCCCCGCTACGATAGAGCTGTACCAGTAAAATAAATAATCATGACAAAATAGGTCATGTTGATTTGATTTCATATTGAGGTCAGAGTCCAGTTTGTGCACTGGTTCGTTACCCTGAACACTTCTATCAAATATGTAGTTGCTAGCAGTCCCGTTTATGTAACCTCCTCCTGAAATTGGGAAGAGGTAGTCAAACGACGTTCCTTGATATTCGTACTCGCCAGTGTGGACATTGATGCGCTTTTCCATGGACTGCTTGTTCTTTTGCATGGTATAGCTTTCGAATTGTTTACCATCAAACACGGTGGTGAAGTAGTTCCGAGTATCTTCATGAACCTGAGATGGGTATTCTTTTTTTATGGTCCAAATTTGGCGTACACCTTGGACATAAACGATCAACGAGTCATCACTGATTTTGTACTTGCCCACTTTTTTCAAGTCTCCCTTTTCAGGACACTGGCGTTTGTTGTGTGAGGCGGCATAACTTACTTCGCCCCCCTCAAACTGAAAGGCCTCGCAATACACCACTTCATACGCGTACGCGATACCTGCAAGATTTTGTGTCGTCTCTAGGCGATAAACTACATCGCCAACTAACGAGTGTTCTGTGTCATTTTGATCTGGTGTGATAACGGGTAACTCAAAGCGCGTTGTGACCCATGCATGATCGCTATTACCGTGATAATCATCGCGCGCTGCTACCGCCAAATATGTGGTGGTTTTTATTTCCTCAGGCGCTCCTTGCACCATCATTTGTCCTTGGTTGAGGACTCTTAACCCATTGGCGTTTTCAAGCCAAATCTGAGTGGTGAGGAGATCGCCATCTGGGTCTTCAAAAAGCTGGTTAAGGTTGAGCGAATAACTCACCGGAGAGTTTTGTTTCAGCTCCCAAGCATAAATAATGGTTTGTAGCTGCTGTTCCACAGTGAGGTTGATGATGGGTTTATTATTCTCTGATGGGTCCTCTTGTGGTCGGCTGTTCTTATCACCCAATGCTGACTCGTAAAACGTGTTGTCTTCTGTGGTATGAAATGGATTCGTAACAGGGCCTGGTTGTCCTAAAAGGGCGGAGTTAAATGCGTCATCTCCCGCTTTTTTATGAGTGCGATCCAACGCAGAACCTGTCAACGCTTGCTTTACTTCAACTAAAGATGTGCGCTCATATTGACGATGTGCTTGCTGGGTTGACTTGTCGGCGTTGTCTGACGAGTCTTCCACAGATGCCAAATTGTGTTTGTTTGAAATGAAGTAAATACCGAACAAACCGACGCATACTGCGCCGATTATCCAAAGCTTTTTGTTCATGATTACGTGTGCGCCATTCGTGATTGTAGCCAACTGCGAGAGAATTTGAGGTCTTTCTCTATCAGGCTTGCGCTGCATTCGAGTAGCTCACTGATTTCTTGGTTTTTCATGCCCATTAAATACTTGAGTTTGAGTGCGCTCGATTGGCGTGGATAGCGGCTACTGAAACTATCCAGAGCTTTATCCATGATAATCAATTGCTCGAAACGATCTTCTTCATCTCTCATCAATGTAATGTGTTGACGCTTTTGTGCTTGGTGCGAGCGTGCGTTGTCGATCAAGATTTGACGCATCACTTTGGCGGCCATCAAAAAGAAATCGCGCTTTGTTTCAATTTCACTCATGTCGCAGTTGGACATTTTCAGGTAAGCATCATGAATTAATGCCGTGGTGCTGTTGACGCTGTCTGCCAGTACTTTGTTGTCGGTGCCGTACTTTTCTGCATTTCGTTCACGCTCGTGTTGGGCGATCTTACGCAACTGTAAATAAGCAAACTGATAGAGCTCGCTCTCAGCTTGTTTATCACCAGATTGCCATTGTTGAATGATTTGTGTCAGTGCTACTGCTGTTGCCATGGTTATACATCCTCGCTCACTTTGACAAATTCAGAAATGGTGTGGGTTTCAATGCGATCAGAGCCGTCTTGGTTGCGCAGAACATTTTGTTGATAGCGATATAAAATGCCTTGCTCCCAAGTTGCACCAGCTGGCAAGTATTCCCAGGTGGTGTAATTGATTTCGGATGGGGTTGTTGACCAACGTACCATGACGTTCATTTGCGCGAGTTCGGCTTTGGGGGCGCTATTGTTGACCCACCACATGTCGGAAAATTCGCGGGTAACATCTTGGGTGTACAGGCTTATATCGGTTGGGCAGGTGTCCGTATTTTGCGGCAGTCGCATGACTTGTTGATGGCGCATCAATAGGCACGATTGTGTCATGGACTGTTGGTGGTATTCGGTTTGCTGCCACACACCGAGGTAGTCAATATCGTGTTCGCTAGTATTGGGATACGTAAACCAGAGCATTTCTGTGCGGTTATTGTGTTGGATGTTTTTTTTACGCCCGAGACCTTGTACTTTTTCCATCAATAACTCGGTGCTCGGATCAAAATTGAGGGCAACGGAGCGGTACTTCCAGTCGCCTTCATCATCGAAGTCTTCGAGAGAAAAGCCATTCAAGTCGTTGCGGGTGCACCCTGTGATTGAACAACCAACGATATTAAACCAATCCGCAAACTTGCTTATCGGTTCGACGACATCTTCCGTGATAGGGCGTTTCATCGAGAGGAAGCAGCCTTGAAAATGATCGCCAATGCTTGGGTGTTCAATCAATGAGTCTTTGGTGATGGTGAATCGAGTTTCACCAATAGGAGGACGATATTTGGGATGATGCTGATAGCGTAGATCGTAAGCACAAGCGCGGCCTTGCCAATCCTTCTTTTTGATGACGATGTTTTTGAACGTCATGTCGCGAGGTTCAAAAATGATCTCATCAGAGGAAAAATTTTTTTCAATGTACTGCTGGCTTTCGTTTAGGTGCTCAATCGCCTCATTGACAGATACCCAATCGAGATTGAGGTAGCGTTTAGCGTCATCCAGGTAATTGAGATCAAGGCCTTTGAGCTGGCTTTGAAAGTGAGGATCAGAAAGCACACGGTTTGCTAGGACAATTTCCTCACGATTCTCAGGCGTGCTGTCGAGAGAAAGCAGCAGACGCGTCATATTGATGCTGCGGCTAGGTTTGGTTGTCGCCATCGTCGGCGTCAGCACTTCTTGGCTTGATAAGGTCGTCAGCAGATAACCTTTATCATCGTTACCAAGGAAGAAGCTAATTACATCACCGGGTTGGTAATGAAATGCTCCTTGTTGAGTGACGCCAGTGATATTGGAACTGGTTTTGTAATACAGGCCAGTCACTGGGGCGTCGATAAAGTAACCTTGCTTCAAGGTTGAAGCTGGTGGGTGTGAAGTGGCAGCTGAAACGTCTGCTGCCAACGTGGACGTAGCCGTCAATGCAGACAGCCAAAATACCACTGAACGTGTATACATCTTGTTTTAAGCCTTATTGGTTGGTGCTGTCCTTAGACGCACAATTTGGCTGACAACTCATTGGTGTAGTTAGGTGCTTCTCTGGCACCGGTGTCATCATCGCCAACAACATTTTTTGTTTTATATGTTTGGGGATATCTGGGTTAGAGAGTATCCGCCTTCGTGTTAACTCCATCATGGAGTTCACTGAGAGATGTTCGACATTTTGCCCCTTCGCGTGGAAGATGAGGCGAGTCATTTCGTACATCATATCTTCTGCAATCTTCTTCTCTTGTTGCAGCTGGATATTCTTTTGCATCATGGCGCTGCCAAATAACACACCAGAGAGCACAATGATGCCTGACAATACCGAAGCAAGGGGACGTCGCTGTACCAAGCGAAAGGCGCTATACAATGGCCAGTTTTTTTTCTGCTCGATTGGGCGGCGTTCGATAATTCGTTCGATATCAATGCGCAATGCTCTAGCATCGGTATATCGCATTTGAGTGGCAGGACGCGTTGCGCGTCTTATCACCCAGTAAACATCAGACCAAATTGTTGGTGATGGAAACATCAAAGCGAGAATTTTGCCCAAGGAGTACACGTCGCTTTGCTCTGTTAGAACCTGTCCTGCTTGCTGCTCTGGGCTGGCAAAATTTTGGCTAAACGCAATCAGCGCTGAGGGTGAGTCTTCTCGGTTGGAGTGCGCTTTTTGAGTCAAGTTGAAGTCAAGCAGCTTGGGACGCTTGCTACGATCAATCAGTATATTTTCTGGTTTTAGATCGGCATGCAAAACCTGGTGTTGGTGGGCGTGCTCCATCGCCTGACAGATCTGCTTAAACAGCAGCAGCTTCTCCGTTTTTTCTAGCTTATTTTCAGATAGGTACTCATCTAAAGTTTGACCAAACACCCGCTCCATCACGATGTAAACCGAATCTTGATGGAGACCGCCGTCAAACACTTTCGCGATGTAAGGATGGTTTAGACGCGCGAGAAGTTGAGCTTCATCGAAGAGTGCGCGTTGCCCTAACACATTGCTCAAATTGCTTTGAATAAACTTGATAGCCAGATCTTGCTCGAACGTTTCATCTGCACGTAGAGCGGCGTATACGACACCCATGCCACCACGCCCCAACTCATGAGTTAGGCGGTACTTACTGATGATTTCTCCGCTTAGATCGACGTCTTGGTTCGTAGCCTGATGAGCACCAAAATAAAGTAACTGCGTTAGTTGTTCTTCCGGTGTCTCGTTGGCTAAAAGAGGAACGAGTTGTCGATACAGCTCAGGTTGACTTCGTTGCAATGCTTGGAGGTATTGCTGCTTTTGGGAGTCGTCCAGATCAAGCAGGTGGTAGTAAATCTGGGTTTCGCTAGAGCCTAACTGCACTGTGACTAATGTCTTATTCTTTTAGGTACGGCATTTTATAAGAACTTTGATATAAATGTCATTTATTTATTCGGTTTTGATTCACAATCCATGAAACGCAATTTGATGGCTAGTGGAGTAATAACGTCATGATTTTGCGAATTATTTTCACTGAGCTTGTCGGCAGAGAGTCTATTCGCCATAATGTTACTTGTAACATTACTGATAAATCACATATTTATGGCTCAACAGAATAAGAAAACTCGTACGACATTGCAGGATGTCGCAGACCAGGTTGGCGTCACGAAGATGACCGTTTCACGCTATATGCGTAACCCTGAATCGGTGGCAGAAAAGACTCGGGCCAAGATTGCGACTGCGATTGAAGAGATGGGTTACATCGAAAACCGTGCACCGGCGATGTTGTCAAAGTCCTCCAGTAAAGCCATTGGTATTTTACTGCCGTCTTTGTCCAACCAAATTTTTGCTTCCTTTGTTCAGGGCATAGAGATGGTGACCAAAGCCAATGGCTATGAGACGCTTTTAGCGCATTTTAGCTACGATGAGCTTGAAGAAGAGCGCAAGATCGCGTCATTACTCTCTTATCAAGTCGATGGGCTTATTCTAACTGAAAGCCATCACACGCCGCGTACATTACAGATGATCAAAAATGCGGGCATTCCGGTGGTCGAAACCATGGAACTGCCATCGGAGCCGATTGATATGGCGGTTGGACTCGATCATGAAGATGCGTCGTACACCGTGGTTAAGCAGATGCTAGATACGGGGAAGCGTACAATCGTCTATTTTGGCGCGCGTCTGGATACGCGAACCAAATTGCGGATGCAAGGTTACGATCGCGCGATGACAGAAGCAGGGCTAGAACCCAAACATGTATTAACTGGTGATCATTCTAGTTTTTCTTTAGCGCATGATTTGCTCGAACGCGCACTGGAAACGCACCCAACGCTCGATGGGGTGTTCTGTACCAACGATGACATCGCAATTGGCACCATGCTGAGTGCGCAGCAACGTGGCATTCAAGTTCCACAGCAATTGGCAGTGGCGGGCTATAACGCGCTGGATATCGGTCAAACCATCAGCCCGAAACTGACCAGCGTTGATACGCCGCGTTTCCAAATTGGTGTAAAGAGCGCAGAGCTATTAATTGCGCGCCTGAAAGGCGAAACGCAAGAAGAAAAAGTCTTCGATATGGGTTATCAGATCACGTCGGGAGAGAGTGTTTAACTAATTGTTAACTGCTCTTTGTATTCGCTCATCAATGGTATTGGTAGGTTAGGGTATGGCACATCAGCTGGATGCATTGGATCTCAACTTAATGCGTTTATTAAAAGCCGTGGTGGAAAACCGCAGCATCAAGCTGGCCGCAATGCAGCTTGGCATTTCTCAACCGAGCGCCAGCCGCGGCGTGATGAAGTTGAAACAAGTGTTTGATGACCCGCTTTTTGTGCGTAAAGCACATGGGGTAGAGCCATCACCCATGGCGATTCGTCTCGCCGCCGAGTTCGACAATATGGTTGCACCACTGGAAAAAGTGGTGCAAGAATTTGAAGTGTTCGACCCGCTGCAATACCAAGGGCAGATTGCGATTGTAACTGACCCTTATTTGATGGATGAACAAGGGCAGCGACTGCTCACTGGTTGTCATCGAGCCTTTCCCAAAGCGCACTTTGCTTTTTCCAGCTGGAATACTTACTCGCACGATGAAATGTTAGAAGGCGAGCACGATTACTGCATTCTTGACCAAGAGACCGAGCTGTCGAAAGACATTTACATGCGCCCGTTATTCGTTGAAAAACGAGTGATTTTGGCGCGCAAAAACCACCCAACGTTGTCGAAAGTCAGCAATGATTGGGACACGGTGTCCAAACTACCACTTGTCTCTTTGCCTGCGCCTGCGTCATATAAACCGCTTTGTACCGTGGAGTCCGAGTATCGACGCATGGGTTATGAGCCAGTAGTGTTACTGAAGTCCTATAATTTGCGTTTGGCTTGCCAAATGTTGCAAGAAACCGACGCGATTATGTATGCCAGTCAAAGCTCGGCATTGTTGATGCCAGAACTCGCCTCTTACGCAATGCCACCCGTTAATCGTGAGTTTAGCCAGTTTGTTGTCTCTGGCGGTTTCCTTCAAACCAACCGCAACCATCCTTTGCACAGACACCTGCATAAAGTGGTGCGACAAACCCTCAATACGCCGCTGATTTTTACGCAGTGATGTCACTTTATGGCATAGGCTGAATGAGAGTAGATACTTTAACCTTATCAATATTGTGTGATTACATAGACAACTTACTTCTTAAGATATTCAAAAATGAATATCTCAATTACCTGTCTCTTTTTCCTACCCAGCGCTAACCTTATCTCAAATAGTCAGGAGAAGTGGCTCATTTTTATCTTTTTAACTTTTTGAATGTCGATACAGGTACGCGGCATTCACCATTCTCCGTTATGCATTTTTTTAATTTCTGATGGAGGATTAATCATGCTAGTTGCACGTCTATTTTTATTGCTCGCCATCGTTGCCGAAGTGGCTGGCACCAGCACTATGTCTCTTATCGGACAAGGGCACGGGTGGTGGGGCTACATCGTAATGTATGTGCTGATCGCAATCTCTTACTACTTTCTCGCGTTTGCCGCGAAGAAAATATCTATCGGTGTGGCATACGCTGTCTGGGAAGGGTTGGGTATCTCGTTGATCACCGTGGTGTCGATCATCGCCTTTGATGCCAACTTAAACCATCAAGAGTTGTTTGGTTTGATGTTAGCCGTTGTTGGCATTGTGTGTGTGACCTTAGGGGAATCACATGGTCAACCTAACGCCAAGAAAAATGCCGATAAACCGGCAAAAGAACGTTCATTTTCTACTAGTACAAGGTGCGAATCATGAGTCAATTTTTTACGATGTCATTTGGATTTGTCGTGATGGCTGCCTTGGTCGATATCATGGCCAATATGGCGCTGACACGCTCAAAAGGTTTTAAATATAAAGGCTGGGGCATTGCGGCGATTGTGTTGGTACTGACAGCATTCACGCTGTTGGCACAAGCGGTGAAAGAGATCGACTTAGCCATTGCTTATGCCTCTTGGGGTGCGATCGGTATCTTGGGTACCGCAGTGGGTGGAGCCTTGCTGTTTAAGCAGAAACTCAAGCCAATCGGCTGGTTTGGTATCTTTGTGGTGATTGCTGCGGTCGTAATGATGAAGACCGCTTGATGTAATTTACTGAATGCTAGATATCGTCATTCTGAGCAGCAAGAGACGAGCGTGATTCAGAATCTACCAACAAAAAGTGCAGTGGCAGAGGGGGTTTCTCTGGCTTCACAGCACGTTGATA
>NZ_JAWOTS010000021.1:20975-61417 GCF_033338975.1 Vibrio sp. Vb0349
GAATGACGGATTCATTCGTTTTAGAAAGAGCGGTGGCCAATCTCAAAAACTCGTCATTCTGAACAGCGAGGGACGAGCGTGATTCAGAATCTACCAACAAAAAGTGCTGTGGCAGAGGAGTTTTCTCTGGCTTCACAGCACGTTGATATTAAATTCCTGATCTTGCTTGGGCTCGTCGGAATGACGAGGTCTTTCTTCTCGCCTTAAACAATAAAGCTTGCGCCTTCTTCTGCACTCGATACGTTTTGGCGGATCACGCTAAACAAGCCTCGTCCCCAAGTTTGTTGGGTCGATTCGGTATCGAAATGAATCAACTCGCGTCCAGTGGTATCGCTTAAGTTGTTCAGTTCGCCCGTTTGGCAATCCAGACGAATCAAATCACCGTTGCGCACCAAACCAATCGCGCCACCACGAATGGCTTCTGGAGAAACATGAATCGCAGACGGAATTTTACCGGATGCACCAGATAAACGACCGTCAGTAACCAGCGCCACTTTAAAGCCCGCTTTTTGCACGTTACCTAAAATGGGCATCAGTTTGTGCAGTTCAGGCATGCCGTTTGCCGCTGGGCCGTTGTGTGTGACCACAACGATGCAGTCTTTGTTCAGCTCGCCACGTTTGTACGCGGCCTCCACTTCGTGTTGGCATTGGAATACGGTCGCTGGTGCCACAATCACGCGTTGCTCTTCTTTCACCGCAGACACTTTCACCACGGCTTTGCCCAAGTTACCGTGAAGTACGCGAGTGCCGCCGGTGTTTTGGAAAGTGGCGTCTGGTTTGGCGATCACGTCACCGTCTTGGCTGCCTTGGCACGGCGTCCAAGTCAGTTGGCCATCGACAAGGCTCGGCAGCGTCATTTGGTCTTCAAATTCACCAAACACGGGTTTCACATCGCGATGCAAAAGCTCGGATTGGTTCAAGCGGTGCAATAACGCGGGCACGCCCCCCGCGTCTTGGAACGCGTTCATATCGGCTGGGCCGTTCGGGTAAACGCGAGCTAACAAAGGAACCACATCCGACAGATCGCTGATGTCTTGCCAGGTGAGCAAGATGCCAGCAGCACGCGCCACGGCGATCATATGAATGGTGTGATTGGTGCTGCCGCCAGATGCAAGTAGAGCGATGATGCCGTTGACCAAGCTCTTTTCTGTGACCACCTCGGCCAGCGGACGGAAGTGTGCAGAACCCGCCGTCATTGAGGCGATTTTCAGAGCCGAGTGATTGGTTAACGCTTTACGCAGTTGGGTATGGGGATGAATGAATGCCGAACCTGGCAGCATCAAGCCCATGGCTTCGAACACCAACTGGTTGGTGTTGGCGGTGCCGTAAAACGTACACGTCCCCGCAGAGTGGTAAGCGCGACACTCCATATCCAGCAGAGCGTCTTTGCCGACTTCTCCCGCTGCGTATTTTTGGCGCACGTCGACTTTCTCTTCGTTGCTGATGCCTGTTGCCATCAGACCCGCTGGCACAAACGCCGTTGGTAGGTGTGCGTAAGACAGCGCGCCCATCAGTTGCCCCGGTGCGATTTTGTCACAGATGCCAAGCAGTAATGTGGCATCAAAGACATTGTGACTCAAAGACAACGCCGTTGATTGCGCAATTAAGTCACGCGAAAACAGTGACATATCCATGCCTGCTTGACCTTGAGTCACCCCATCGCACATCGCTGGCACACAACCTGCGACTTGCGCTGTATGGCCGTAGTCCGCCAGCACTTTTTTGATTTGTGCTGGGTAGTCTTGGTACGGCTGGTGGGCGCTCAACATGTCGTTGTAGGCGCTGATCAGCGCGACATTGGCATGAGTAAAATCGAGAATATTTTTCTTTTCAGAAGAGCAAGAAGCGGCGACTGCATGGGCTAAGTTACCACAAGATAAACCAACGCGGCCTTTGCCCGCTTCTGCTTGCACTTCGGTGCGAGCAAGAAACGCAGCGCGCGCTTCACGGCTGCGCTCGGTCAAACGCTGTGTGACCTCAAGAACAACAGAGTGAGTCATTACGCCACCTCGATCGCTTGCATTTTGATTAGCTCAGCGGCAGAGCGTTCCACCACGTCGCTGATGTCTCCGTCGATACTGACGATCAGAGTTTGAGGCTCGTTGTCTGGGCGCTCTAGTGTCTCGAATTGGCTCTTCACCATGTTTTCTTTCATGAAGTGGCCTTTGCGCATACGCATGCGATTAAGGATCAACTCCATATCGCCATCAAGGAACAAGAAGGTCACGTTGTTGTTGCCTTCGCGGATCTGATCGCGGTAAATCTTTTTCAGTGCTGAACAGACAATAATGCCGTGTTCGTTTTTGCTTTCTAGGCTGTACGCCGCATCACGAATGCGTTCTAGCCATGGCTTGCGATCATCATCGTTCAGAGGCTGGCCCGAAGCCATTTTCTGAATGTTCGCTCGTGGATGAAGATCATCACCATCAATGAATTTACGCCCTAGCTTTTTCGCTAGATGCTCACCAATTGTGCTTTTACCACTAGCACAAACGCCCATAACGATGACACTACTACCAGCCATAACTTATCCTCATAACCAAATTTGCGCGTGATCTCAATTTTTGAATTCACTTTAAAATATGGGTTTATCTTATTCATGTTATCGGTAACATGTTACCGGTAACTGAAATAAATGTGAACCATAACACAAACAATAATTCTTAAAGGTGAACCTATGGAGCAATTAACCCAAGCCCCAGATCCTACGTTCCTACTGACGATTGCAGGCCTTGCCATTGCAGCGTTACTCGTTCTGATCATTAAACTGAAAGTCCATGCTTTTGCTTCCCTTACTATGGTGAGTTTAGGTACGGCAATCGCCACTGGCGTTCCTTCAGAGAAAGTCGTATCGACCATGATGGGCGGCTTCGGCGGCACGCTGGCTTCCGTGGCATTGCTGGTTGGTCTCGGTGCGATGATCGGTAAAATTCTTGAAGTGACTGGCGGTGCGAAAGTGCTGGCAGACACTTTGATTGGTCGCTTTGGTAAAGAGCGCGCACCATTTGCTTTGGGCGTCGCTTCATTACTGTTTGGCTTCCCAATCTTCTTCGATGCTGGCCTTGTAGTGATGATGCCAATCATCCTAAGTGTGGCGGCTCGTTTTGGTGGCTCACCAATTAAATACGCGTTGCCTGCAGCTGGTGCTTTTGCGGTTATGCACGCGTTTGTTCCACCACACCCAGGTCCGGTTGCAGCGGCAGAATTCCTTGGCGCAAACATCGGTCTGCTATTGGTGGTGGGTATTTTGGTTGCTATTCCAACTTGGTACCTTGGCGCTTACCTATTTGGTTTGTACGCGGGCAAAAAATTCGATATCCCACTATCTAAAGCCTTCTTTAATGGCGAAGCAATGGTGGATGAGCGCAACGCACCAAAATTTGGCACGGTTATGACCATCCTTGTGCTGCCAGTCCTGCTAATCTGTTTGGATACGGTATTGAACACACTGGCGGTTGCGGGTGTGATTGATGGCAAAACGGCACTGGTTGAGTTCCTACGCATGCTAGGTAAAACCCCAGTTGCGTTGCTGATCACTTTGATTGTCTGTCTGGCTGTGTTTGCCAAAGACTACGGCATGGCAAAACTAGAAAAATTATGTGGTGAGTCATTGGCTCCTATCTGTGGTGTTATCCTAGTAACGGGTGCAGGTGGCATGTTTGGCGGCGTACTGCGTTCAAGTGGTATCGGTGATGCACTGGCTGACGTTCTTACAGATACAGGTATGCCTGTGATTGTGGCGGCGTTTGTTATTTCAACCTGTCTGCGTGTTGCTCAAGGCTCGGCAACGGTAGCGCTCACCACTACGGCAGCTCTTATCGCGCCAGTTGTGGCTGCATCAACAGGTTTGAGTGAACTCGACCTTTGCTTTATCGTAATCGCGATTGCGGGTGGTGCAACGGTACTGTCTCACTTCAATGACTCTGGTTTCTGGTTGGTATCTCGTTTGCTTGAGATGGATGAGAAAACCACATTAAAAACTTGGACGGTAATGGAAACGTTACTTGGCGGTATCGCGTTTATTATCGTCGCAACATTAAGCTTTATTCTTTAGAGGTTCCCCATGACAACACTTGAACAACGATTAAGAGATATCAAAATCGTCCCAGTTATCGCAATCAACGACGTAGCACACGCTCTGCCACTGGCAAAAGTGTTGGTAGAAAACGGTTTACCATGTGCGGAAGTGACATTCCGCACCGAAGCGGCGGCGGAGGCGATTCGCATCATGCGTGAAGCGTACCCAGAATTGTTGATTGGCGCGGGCACCGTTCTGACCACAGAACAAGTGGATATCGCGATCGAAGCGGGCGTGGACTTTATCGTTAGCCCAGGCTTCAACCCAACCACAGTGAAATACTGTCAGCAACGTGGTGTGACTATCGTACCGGGTGTAAACAACCCAAGCTTGGTTGAGCAAGCGATGGAAATGGGTCTGCGTACGTTGAAGTTCTTCCCTGCTGAGCCATCAGGCGGCGTAAACATGCTGAAAGCACTCACGGCGGTTTACCCAGTGGAATTCATGCCAACAGGTGGCGTGAGCCCATCCAACGTGGAAGATTACCTAGCGCTGAAATCGGTTGTAGCTTGTGGCGGTACGTGGATGGTGCCAACCGCAATGATGGACAACGGCGATTGGGAAGGCATTGCTGAATTGGTTCGCGCAGTTAAGTAAAACGCACAAACGGCTCCGAAATACCCCCGAACGTTAGAAAACGTGATACGAAAAAGGGTCATCAAGTTACTTGATGACCCTTTTGCTTTTGGGAATGAAACGGTTTTAGAAGTGATGCTTCATAAAGCGCTTAATAAAGCGAATGAAATCTGCTTCGGCTAGCTTCGCGCACTTCAATGTTTGGGCGTGAGACAATTCTACATCTCCCAAGCCTTCTGCCATGTTGGTGATCGCACATACTGCCAATACGGGTAAGCCGCAATGCGCCGCAGAAATCACTTCTGGCACGACCGACATGCCCACTACGTCACCACCGATGATTTGCATCATGCGGATTTCGGCTGCGGTCTCAAAGTTGGGGCCCGTGTAAGAGACAAACACACCTTCATTCAGGTGAATGCCATTGGCTTTGCCTACTTCAAACGCTTCTGCGCGCAGGTCTTTGTCGTACGCATTGGCGAGGCTGAAGAACCTCGGGCCGTACTCTTCATCATTCGGACCGATCATTGGCGATTCAGGCATGGTGTTGATGTGGTCATGAAATACCACCAGAGAACCGACATCAATACGCTCAGGGCGAAGGGAGCCTGCCGCGTTGGTGACGAGCAGAAACTCACAGCCCAGCTTTTTAAAGGTGCGCACGGGCGTTGTCATGACCTTCATTGAGCCGTGTTCGTAGTAGTGACCGCGACCTTTCATGCACACTACGTCTACGCCGTCCATGGTGCCAATTACCAACTCACCAGAGTGTCCTTGCACGGTGCTAACCGGAAAGCCTTCGAGCTCTTCGTATGGAATGACCACTTTGTCTTGTAGCTCGTCTGCCAATACGCCTAAGCCAGAGCCTAAAATAAACGCCGCTTTAGGTTGGAAGTTTGGTTTGCGTTCGCGAATGGTTTGTAGCGCGTCGATTACTGGATCGTGATTCATGTTAGTCACCTTCTGGTTGTGTGTTGATTCCATTGTGTGACTTTCTGCGCTGGTTATCTTTGCTTTATTCTCTACTATCATCCTTAAAAAGAGGATAATGAAACTCGCTAGGACTCAATGCATGAAGTCAGAACCATTTGAGCGCGTGACGCTGAAGATGCTGCGTTACTTTTACGAGGTCGCACAAACCAAGCATTTCACTAAGGCCGCCGAGAACCTTAATATCACCAATTCGCCGTTGAGCAATCGCATCAAAGAGTTGGAAGAAGTGCTTAACGTCAAACTGTTTGAGCGTGATTCAAGAAACGTCATGCTGACGGAGGCCGGGCGATTGTTGGAGTCCAAATGCCAACTGATTTTTCAGACCTTGGATGTCTCACTCAATCAAGTGCAGCAAGTGGGTTTGAACCAGAGAAATATCTTGCGAGTTGGTGTGGTAAGTAGTGCATTTTGGGGCGGATTTGATCGTTTGTTACAGCGCTTCCATGCTGAGCATAGCACTTATCACGCCGACATTTTTGACCTTAACCCAGAGACGCAAAAGAAGCATCTGAGTGAGAAGAAAATCGACGTGGGCATTGTACGTTTTGCCGATGCACTCAACATTTATCCGTATCAGTCGGTGTCTTTGGGCAAAGATGTGTTTGTGGTGGCGGTGTCGGAGCAACATGAGTTAGCCAGCAAATCTTTGCTGCGGCTCCAAGATTTAAAGGCGTGTGAGTTTGCGTTTATGAGTTTGGCGAATTCTGCCTCGGCAAACTTCATCATCAATGCCTGTCTGCAAGAAGGCTTTTCACCCCATATTGGCAAACAAGTGGTGGAGCCAAGCACTTTGATGGCGTATGTGGCAAACAGCAATACCGTGACGTTGGTGCCGTCGACGTTTTCTCAGCATCATTGGCATGGGATTCGTTTTATCAAGCTGAAAGAGTCACTGCGTGCAGACTTGTGTCTGATTCATGATGGTAAGCAGGAGAGTGCTATTAAAGCCGAGTTTATTCGCACGTTATTGGAAAATGCGAGTTAAGCATGGGATAACAAAAAAAGGTCATCCTAAGATGACCTTTTCAAATGATTCACTGAAATCAGCAATGCGATTAGCGCGTAATTAACGCATCGTTACGAACTCTTCAGAGCCCGTTGGGTGGATAGCCACAACAGAGTCGAAGTCTGCTTTGGTTGCGCCCATCTTCATTGCTACGCCGAAGCCTTGGATCATTTCATCTACCGTGAAACCGATGCCGTGTAGGCCAACAACCGTTTCTTCTTCGCCCGCACATACAAGCTTCATCTTACATGGTTGACGGTGCTTAGTAACAGCGGTGTACATCGCCGTAAAGCCAGATGTGTAGACTTTGATGTTGTCTTTGCCGTACTTCTCTTCTGCTTCTTGCGTTGTAAGACCGATAGTGCCGATTGGTGGGTGGCTAAATACCACAGTTGGTACCAAATCGTAGTCCATCTTCGCGTTTGGTTTGTTGTTGAACAAACGCTCAGAAAGTTGACGACCCGCTTTCACTGCTACTGGTGTTAGCTCGATACCGCCTTCCATGATGTCACCCACACAGTAGATGCCTTTCACGTTGGTTTCTTGGTATTCGTCTACCTTAATGTAACCTTTTTCGTTCGTTGCAACACCAGTTGACGCTAGGTTGATTGCGTCTGTCGCTGGGTGACGACCGATTGCCCAAATCAGTTGGTCAACGTTTTGGCTTTCACCGTTTTCTAGGTGCAGAGTTAGGCTGCCATCGGCTTCTTTTACCACTTCTTTTGGTACAGAGTGGGTGTGCAGTTTTGGACCTTCTGCGTCCATCACTTCAACCAATGTATCGATGATCATTGGATCGAAGCTACGTAGTGGTGACTCTTTACGTACGAACAGGTGCGTTTCTGTACCTAGCGCGTGCAGTACGCCAGCAATTTCAACTGCGATGTAGCCTGCGCCAACAACCGCAACGCGTTTTGGTTGCTCTGCTAGGTCGAAGAAGCCGTTTGAATCGATGCCGTATTCAGCGCCTGGAATGTTTGGAATAGTAGGACGACCACCAACCGCGATCAGGATGTGATCTGCTGTGTAGTGTTCACCGTTTACTTCGACAGTTTTTTCGTCAACAAACTTAGCAAAGCCTTTAATCACGCTTACTTTATTGTTGCCAAGAACGCGATCGTAAGATTGGTGAATACGACCAATGTACGCCTGACGGCTCTCAACCAGTTTGCTCCAGTCGAAACCTTTCACGTCGACATCAAAACCGTAATCTTCTGCGTACAGGTTCATTGCTTCTGCGATTTGCGCGCCATGCCACATCACTTTTTTCGGTACACAACCTACGTTGACACAGGTACCGCCAAGGTCTTGAGCTTCGATTAGCGCAACTTTCGCGCCGTACATCGCCGCACGGTTTGCAGATGCGATGCCGCCACTGCCGCCACCGATACAGATATAGTCAAAATGAGTCGCCATTACTTTCTCCAAGAGCTTATAAATTTTATCTGGTACATAGATAGATTGGGATGACCTTGCCCGAACTCAATGCCACCGTTATCCCACTATCATAAATCGAATTCGACTAATTCCTAAATGGGAAAAAGCGACAATACTTATGACAAATAGCGATGAGAGGCACAAAAAGAAGAATAAGCACGATTGGAGGGAAAAGGTGAGAGCATAAAAAAGCGCAACGAGAATATCGTTGCGCTTGAAGATATCGGTACTGAAGTGCTTACTCTGGCACAATCCAGTCCACTTTCCAGTGGCCAGTTGCTGGTGCTATCGCGTCTTGCAGGAATGGCAGAATCTCTTTCATCTGGCTTTCCAGTTTCCATGGCGGGTTAATCACAATCATGCCGGATGCCGTCATGCCGCGCTCGTTGGTATCTGGTGCAACACCTAACTCGATTTGCAGAATTTTACGAATGCCCAGTGCTTCCAAGCCTTCGATCATATCTTCGATGTCGTGACGGTTTACCACTGGGTACCAAATCGCGTAGATACCGGTTGCCCAACGTTTATGGCTCTGATGAATCGCTCGCACCACATCGCGGTACTCTTTCGCGAGTTCGTATGGTGGGTCAATCAGCACCAAACCACGACGTTCTTGTGGCGGTAAGCTTGCTTTGAGGCGTTGGAATCCGTCTTCTTTGAAGATGCTCACTTGGCGATCACGATGGAATTCTTGCTCTAACAATGGATGATCGGCCGGGTGCAACTCGGTCAGCACCATGCGATCTTGTGGGCGGATTTGCGCGCGCGCCACACGTGGTGAGCCTGGGTAGTAACGCAGCTTCTCGCCATTGTTGAGCACTTTAATGGCATCGATGTAGCTTTTGATGTCTTCGGGAATGCTTGGGTTATCCCAAATACGTGCGATGCCTTGTTTGTATTCGCCCGTTTTTTCAGACCATTCGTGAGTCAGATCGTAACGGCCCACACCCGAGTGGGTATCGTGATAAACGAATGGCTTATCTTTTTGTTTCAGCGCATCAAGAATGAGGCTTTGAACGATGTGTTTGACCACGTCGGCATGGTTGCCAGCGTGGAAGCTGTGGCGGTAACTTAACAAATTAAACTCTCGAAACACTCTTTGGTTGAGTGTGGTCTGTGATTTTCACTCTATGGCGGTATTATACTCAAGTAACTTAAAGATGTAGAACTTCCAATCAAATCTGTTCCTCTGATAAGGGGACGCTATTGAAATTTCTTTAAGTCACCCACACTTACTATTGGTAATCGAATTGAACTAGGTGAGTTTCTCGCACTCAAAAGGGTGTGAAATTTCATTTAGGTATAACAAGACTCAAGGACAGAGTAGCGCTGGTTGACTATATGATGGTCATCGCGGCATAGAGAAAGGGAACGGAGCTCCCCCAATCCATGTTGCTGGCTCGTCTGTACATTGAGTTGGCCTATCTACACAAAATAGACAGGCAATCACAGAGTCAAAACACAAAAGGAATTATTCATGTCTAATCCTCTTCTGACGTTTACGGACCTACCTCCGTTTTCTCAAATTAAACCAGAACACATCAAGCCTGCCGTTGAGCAAGCGATTGCTGACTGCCGAGCAAAAATCGATGAAGTTCTACAAGACAACGCTCACCCAACTTGGGACAGTGTGATTGCGCCAATTGAAGAAGCGGATGATCGCTTAAGCCGCATCTGGTCGCCAGTGGGTCACATGAACTCGGTAGTGAACAGCGAAGAGCTACGTGAAGCTTACGAAAGTTGCCTACCAATTTTGTCAGAGTACGGCACTTGGGTTGGTCAGCACAAAGGGTTGTACGAAGCGTACAAAACCATCAAAGCGAGCGAAGAATTTGCAACGTTAACTCGTGCCCAGCAGAAAACCATCACTGATGCACTGCGTGATTTCGAGTTATCAGGCATTGGTTTGCCATCCGATGAGCAGCACCGTTACGGCGAGATCAGCAAACGTATGTCTGAGCTGAGCTCTAAATTCTCTAACAATGTGCTGGATGCCACCATGGGTTGGACCAAGCACATCACAGACGAGAAAGACCTAGCAGGTATGCCAGAATCGGCGCTGGCAGCAGCGAAAGCTGCCGCAGAAGCAAAAGAGTTAGATGGTTACCTAATTACGCTAGATATCCCATCTTACCTACCTGTCATGACGTACTGCGATAACCAAGAGTTGCGTAAAGAAGTGTACGAAGCGTACGTGACGCGCGCTTCTGATCGAGGTCCAAACGCAGGCAAATGGGATAACTCAGAAATCATTACTGAGCAGCTAAAACTGCGCCATGAAATTTCACGTATGCTAGGTTTCAATACTTACAGTGAAAAGTCGTTAGCAACAAAGATGGCTGAAACGCCGGATCAAGTGCTGGGCTTCCTGAATGACCTAGCGACACGAGCGAAACCGCAAGGTGAACGTGAAGTCGAAGAGTTACGTCAGTTTGCGAAAAGTGAGTTTGGTGTTGAAGAGCTGAACGTTTGGGATATCGCTTACTACAGCGAGAAACAAAAGCAGCACCTGTTCCAAATTTCGGATGAAGAACTGCGCCCATACTTCCCAGAGTCAAAAGTCGTGAGCGGTCTGTTTGAAGTGCTAAACCGCGTGTTTGGCATGACCGTTACTGAGCGCGAAGGCGTAGACACTTGGCATGAGTCCGTGCGCTTTTTCGATATCTTTGATGCTGAAGGCACACTCCGTGGCAGTTTCTACCTAGATCTCTACGCTCGTGAACACAAACGTGGCGGCGCGTGGATGGATGATTGTCGTGGTCGTCGCGTTACGCTATCTGGCGAGCTGCAAACGCCGGTTGCGTATCTAACGTGTAACTTCAACCGTCCAGTGGGCGACAAACCAGCACTGTTCACGCACGATGAAGTCGTGACGCTATTCCATGAGTTTGGTCATGGAATCCACCACATGTTGACGCAAGTTGATACAGGTGCTGTTTCAGGTATTAATGGCGTGCCTTGGGATGCGGTTGAGCTACCAAGTCAGTTCCTAGAAAACTGGTGTTGGGAAGAGGATGCGCTGGCGTTCATTTCTGGTCACTATGAGACAGGTGAGCCGCTACCTAAAGCGATGCTAGACAAAATGCTCGCAGCGAAAAACTTCCAATCTGCGATGGGTATTTTGCGTCAGCTAGAATTCGGCTTGTTCGACTTCACGCTTCACACCGAATATGACCCTGAAGTGGGTGCGCGTGTACTGGAAACTCTGGCGAAAGTGAAAGAGAAAGTCGCGGTAGTTCCTGCGGTTGAGTGGGCGCGTTTCTCACACAGCTTCGGCCATATTTTTGCTGGTGGCTACAGTGCGGGTTACTACAGCTACCTATGGGCTGAAGTACTGTCGTCAGACGCGTATTCTCGCTTTGAAGAAGAAGGCATCTTCAACAAAGAGACGGGCCTAAGCTTCCTGAACAACATTCTAGAAATGGGGGGCAGTGAAGAGCCAATGGAGCTGTTCAAGCGCTTCCGTGGCCGCGAGCCACAAATCGATGCACTGTTGCGCCATTCGGGTATTGCGGCGTAAATTGAGCAAAAAACATCAAGGCCAACCGTTCAGTTGGCCTTTTTTGTACATTTTTTATAAAAAATTTTACGGATTTACGTTGCGGTTGATCGGGTTCTGCAACGATATCAATGTCTCTGTGGACTGAACCTCATCAATGGCTTGCAGCTTGTCGATCAGTACAAATTGCAGCTCTTCAATCGATTTGCACATCAATTTGACGAATATGTTATACGCGCCCGTGGTGTAGTAAGCTTCAACGACTTCGTCGAGCGCGTTGAGTTTTTCTAACGCGGAGTGGTAATCACGAGCTGCATTGAGGTTAATACCAATAAAGCAGCACACATCGTAGCCAAGCTTTTTGGTATTGATGATCACCTCCGTTCCTTCGATGATGTCAGCCGACTTCATCTTCTCGATACGCACATGGATAGTGGCAGGGCTGACATCGAACTGCTTTGCCATTTCTGCGTAGGGCGTTCTGGCGTCAGCCATCAGTGTTTTTAATATTGCGCGGTCAAGGTCGTCGAGTTTCGGCAGGCTCGCATTCATACTATGATTTCCGTTAGGGATAGAGTTTTACCTCCCTTTTATACTCATAGCGGATAGGATTCACAAGGTTTGGCAGGAGTAACTGCGGGTTAACTCCGAGCTATGGAGATAATGTGCAGCGTTTTCTGGTTATTGCCGCGCTATGTTGGAGCGCGTTTGCTACGGCCTCAGATCCGAAGGTGTTGGTCGTGCACTCCTATCATCAGGGTTTTTTCTGGACGGACTCCATACAGCGAGGCATCGAGCAACAGCTGGGCGATCGAGCGCTGGACATGCGTGTGCTCTATCTAGACTCGAAACGTAACCAGAGTGAGCAGTTTTTTGCGCAACTAAAATCCTTGTATCTTACAAAATTACGCAAAGAGCGATTCGATGCCATTTTAGTGAGCGATAACAATGCACTTGAACTCATGCAGCGTTTAGCCCCAATCATCAAAGACACCCCAGTTATATTTAACGGCATTAATAACTACCATCCTTCTTTACATCGTTCTCTGAATGCAACCGGAGTCATGGAAGATGTCGATTTGGAAGCGAATCTCGCTCTTATTGAGCGCTTACATCCGAACTACACACAAGTTCTCATCGTCAGTGACCATTCGGTGACCGGTGAGGTGTTGCGTTATCAAATCGACAATTTTGTCCTCAAGTTCCCGCAATATCGAGACAAAATCGTACAAGTTGTCCCAGACAGCATCATCGATCTAAAACAACAAGTCGCAAAACTGAGTTCCGATAAAGTCGTCTTGTTTTGGACCTATTACCGAGATAAACAAGGTATGGTTGGCAGCGAGCGTGACTGGGTTGGTGTCAACAAAGTCTCAAACGCGCCGCTGTTTATGGTGCATGACATTGGTTTGGGTCATGGCGCAGTTGGAGGGGTTATTCAAAGTGGTTATCGGCATGGTATTGAGAGTGCAGAGATGCTTGAATTCGTTTTGGATAACCCTGATCAGCCTCTGCCTGAGGTGAAAAAAAGTGATTCTGAAATAAAGCTCGATTACCAAGCGGTAGCGCGTTGGGGATTGGGGGCTGAACAAGAGGTTTCTGCGGTATTTTTTAATAAGCCAATGAAGCTTTCTGAACGTTTTGCCAAGGAAATTCGCCTGTTTGGTAGTCTGTTTGTGGTGATGTCGGTGGTCATTTTGCTGATGGGTTATTATTTACAGCGGATGCGTCGCAGTGAGAGCGCTGCGCGAGAAAGCCAGGCTATTCTAGAATCGATTTTCGATCAGAGCATGCAGTATATGGGCATTTTGGATGCCAACGGTGTGCTTAAATCGGGCAACGATCACCTTCAATCCTTACTTTATCACCAAGGACTGCGTTTAGACCGACCACTTTGGTTTCACCCCAACTGGAGTGAAAAAGCACAAGCGTTACTTGAGGAGTATTTCCACGCGCCTCACCATCAAGTGTCGACGTTTGAAGCTGAAATTTGGAGTAAAGAACACGGCGCATTGGTGTTAGAAGTTTCGCTCAAGCCTTTTTCTCAGCAAGTAGGGAATCATAAGCAATACTTGTTTGAAGCGCGCGATATTACCAGTCGTAAATTGATGGAGGACAAGCTCTACCAACGTGAGTCAACCCTACGCAACTATTACGAGCAGCAGCCCGTGATGATGGTGACGCTTGATAGTAATAACCGAATTCAAGAAGTGAATCGATTTGCTCAACTACTTCTTGGCTACAAACCGATGGACATGCTCGGACATCGCCTGAGGGAGTTCTATTTTGATGACAAAGTGCTGTTCCCTCGCCAAGTGTTATTGCAACCCAACCAGCAAGTGCATGGTGTTTGGCGACGTGAAGTCGAGTATCGTCATGCAAATGGTCATCGTGTTTGGGTGCGCGAGAATATTCGTCCGCTGAGTGAATCTGAGCAACTGCTGATTGTGGGCGAAGATATTACCGAAACCAAACTGCTTTCCGAGAAATTGGAATACCAAGCTCGCTATGACTTACTGACGGGGACTTACAACAGAAACCACTTTGAACTAGAGCTTAAGACCGCACTGTGCGAAGTGGACAGCCATCGTCGAGTCCACGCCATGTTGTACCTCGACTTAGATCAACTAAAAGTCCTCAATGATACGGTTGGGCATGATGCAGGTGATGCGGCGATTCAATTCTGCGCAAGTATGCTGGAAGGCGTTCTGCCGTACAATTCCATCTTGGCTCGAATGGGAGGCGATGAGTTTGCGGTGTTACTCAAAGACTGTGACGAATATGGCGCCATCAATATTGCCAAACTGATCATCTCGACACTAAGCGAACACCTCTTTATTTGGGAAGACACACGCCTGTTCATCAGTTGCTCAATTGGTATCCGTATCATCGATCATACCGCTGATACGCCACAAATGGTGCACGCTCAAGCAGACTCTGCTTGTCACGCCGCTAAAGAGCAAGGCCGTAACCGCTATAATCTATTCAGCTTAGATAACGAAGAGTTGCAGCGTCGTCAGATGGAAATGCAGAGCGTCAATTTGGTGCATGAGGCATTGTCGAATCAACGTTTAGAACTGTTTGCTCAACCGATAAAAAGCTTACAAAAGCACGAGACTCAAATGTATTTTGAGATTTTGGTGCGTATTCGCAATGGGTACGGTGATTATGTTTCTCCTGCGCTGTTTATCCCTGCTTCCGAGCGCTACAACATTGCCCATTGGATTGATAAGCAGGTTATTACTCAAACGCTAGAGTGGTTTGAACAGCGTCCTGAGGTGGTTGAACAGCTTGGTCGCTGTTCGATAAACCTTTCAGGTCAATCTATGGGGAATCAAGAGTTTATTGATTTCTTATTGGATCGATTGGAAAGTTCGACTCTGCCGTGTGAAAAAATCTGCTTAGAAATCACCGAGACAGCAGCGATGAGTAATCTGGATCAAGCCATTGAGCTGTTTACCAAGCTAAAGGCTTTGGGTTGCATGATTGCATTGGATGATTTCGGATCTGGATTGTCTTCATTTGGTTACTTAAAGAAACTTCCTGTCGATATCGTGAAAATTGATGGTCTTTTCGTGCAAGATATCAACGTAAATGAAATGGACCGCGTGATGGTTCGTTCAATCAATGACTTGGCGAAACAGCTCGGCAAAGTGACGGTGGCGGAGTTTGTCGAAAATGACCAGGTCATGCAGCATTTGATAGACCTCGGTGTGGACTACGGCCAAGGCTACGGTATTGGCCATCCTAAGCCGCTTTCTGAGCTAGTGGAGCAACTGACGGCTGTATAACCTCTGCGTAGCAAGCTCAACCTAGCATTAATAGGTAACTTAGGTATACACTCAGCGCCAGTTACCTCGATTTTTATTGGAGCCTCCTTTTGCAACTGCAATTGATCTGTGAAAACCCGTCTCAACAATCTCATCTTGATGAACTCGCTGCGCGTTGGCAGCTTTCACACACTGACGATAGCGATTTTGCTTTGGTGCTAACCACCGAGCGTTTGGAGCTACGTAAAGTGGATGAGCCAAAGCTGGGTGCAATCTTTGTGGATTTGATTGGTGGTGCGGTAGGTCATCGTCGCAAGTTCGGTGGTGGTAAAGGCCAAGCAATTGCGAAAGCGGCGGGGTTGAACAAAGGGGCAACGCCAACCGTGTTAGACGGCACGGCAGGTCTTGGTCGTGATGCGTTTGTGCTCGCCTCGCTAGGTTGTAAAGTGCAGATGGTCGAGCGTCATCCAGTCGTAGCGGCTTTGTTAGATGATGGCTTGGATCGAGCGAAACAAGACCCAGAAATCGGCACCTGGGTATCTGAGCGCATGTCGCTAATCCATGCCTCTAGCCATGATGCGCTGGAACAATTGGCGCAAGATAAAGACTTTGTCCAGCCAGATGTGGTGTATCTTGACCCGATGTATCCGCACCCAGAAAATAAAAAGAAGTCGGCGCTCGTGAAAAAAGAAATGCGCGTTTTCCAATCGTTGGTTGGCGCTGATTTGGACGCCGATGGCCTACTAGAACCAGCCATGGCGTTAGCCACAAAGCGTGTAGTAGTTAAACGCCCAGATTATGCTAACTGGCTGAACGAGAAAAAACCGACCATGGCGATTGAAACGAAAAAAAATCGCTTCGATGTCTATGTTAAAGCATCGATGGCATAACTTCCTGACGGCTCAACTTTTCTTGTCACAGTACGGTGTATCGTGCTGTGACTCAGCCTCTCTTTCCTCGTCTATATTGATAGTTTTCTCTTGCTAATTCCCTTCCCTGACTGTATATCTAACTAAGAATTATTATTATTTCACTTGTTGTGATGCGGTCGATAACTGGGAAGCTGGAGTAGTAGAATGGCTAAACGTTTATGTAAAATGAGTCGCAAACAGATCGCGGCAGAACTTGGTGATATCCATCGTTTAGTTGTCGCACCAAAATTCGTTTGTCGTTCTTGCGCACGCTCTTCATCGGCCAAAGATACCCTTTGTAAGCCAGCCGCAATTCCTCCACAAAAATGCCAAGACAAGCCATTGAGTGAGCAACAAGCATGTGGCTTATTGGTTGAAGCTCTGCCATCACAAGCGATTCCAGTGACCACTAAACAAAGCAACGAAAAAGCCGCGATTGTGAAGCGTGTTGTTGAGCGTGTGAAAGAGAAAAAACAAGCCGAAAAATCTCCGGAGCCAGTAAGAGCCGACGCACTAGTATGGTTTGATTTAGCGGATAAAAAATCGCTCAAGAAAGCGAAAAAAACACTGAAAAAGCACTATAAGCAGCAAAAGAAGTTGCTAAAAGTGGCGAAAAAACAACAAAAGTTACTTAAGCGTCAGCGCAAGCTTGAAGCGCGCAATGCGAAACTAGAAGTGTTGCTGCCAACGCCACCTAATGCTTTGATGAGCGCAATCTCACAAGCCAAAGTGCATTAATCAAACAAAAAACGCTCTCCAGTCGGAGAGCGTTTTTTATTGTCGAAATGTTTATAGGATTAGCCGCGTTACTTATTGGCGTAACTCATCTCTACGCGCTTTTTCACCCAGGTTTCGTTAATCCATAGGGATAGCATGATGATCGCACCGCCAATGGCGAGTCGCATGACATCAACATCGCGGTTCCAAATCACAATGTTTACAATCAAGCCCGCCGGAACCAATGCATTGTTCATTACTGCCAGTGCGCCTGCGTTCACCATAGTCGCGCCTTTGTTCCAAGCAAAGTAACCAAAACCAGAAGCAATCAACCCAAGGTATGTCAGAATGCCCCATTGCGTTGTAGTGGTGGGTAGTTTGTCGAGGTTACCCATGAGCGCGAAAGCCACGGTTGCTACACAAAGTGCACCTAAGTAGAAGTAGCCAAACACGGTGTGTTGTGGCAAATCGACGGGTTCACTCTCCATGATATATTTGTAGCCCACCTGACCGATGGCAAAGCAGAGGTTTGCTCCTTGTACGACCAAAAAGCCCAGTAGGAAATCTTCATTAATGCCTGCAAATTTAATCCAGGCGGCACCAAATACGGCTATTGCAGCGGTAACTAAGTACCAAGGTGAAAAGCGACCTTTCAAGAAGTCATAGATTAGCGTGACGTAAATGGGTGTGAATACGGTGAACAGCAATACTTCTGGCACGGAAAGGAGCAAAAAAGATTGGTAGTAGAAGCAATACATCAAGCCGAGCTGGAAGCCACCGACGGTCATCAGTTTCGCGATTAGGGATTTGCTAACGCCACGGAATTTCAAAAAGGGAATGAAAACCAAACTCGCCAGTGCCACGCGCATGAACACCGAGAACCAAGAATCAACCTGACCGGCGAGGTAAACGCCGATCAGGCTAAATGAGAATGCCCAAAGTAGGGTAACTGCGGATAGATAAGCCATGGATGAGAATCTTTATCAACAACAAATGTGCCCGCAGTCTAACCAAGTTTTATCGTTGCGCCAATCAGTCTTTTAGCGGTACGACCAGCATATCGACTGGTGAGCAGTTAATCAGCTGTCGAGTCGAAGATAGAATCTTGCTCCAGAAATCTTGGTGATGACCACAAACCACCAAATCAATGCTGTAGTCTTGAATGGTATCGCACAGCTCATTACTCAAATCGCCACTACCGACTAAAGTATGGGCAATTGGGTATTGCGCATATTCTGCGAAGTTTGCCAATTGTGTGCGCGATGCTTCCATTGCTTGATGTTGCGCTTCTGCCATATTGATATCGATAAGCCCGGTGTAGAGTTCTGCGTAGTTCACGTCGATGTGAATAAAAGAGACTTTCGCATCCAGAGGTTTAGCCAGTGATACGGCTTTCTTAATCAACACTTTACTGTCGTCTGAAAGGTCGACTGCCACAAGTATGTGTTTGTAACTCATATTGCTATCTCCTTGTAAGGTCATAGTTTTAGATTAGCACCAACCCCAAAAAAAATTTGCTGAAGTGATCTCATATCGGTGCCGTAGGTACAAAGTCTTGTCTCAGTAATCATGTTATAGTGGCGTTATACCCAAGTGACTTTGATATGCTGAAATAAGCGTAGTGTTACTGACTAGAGTTGAAGTGAAACTTCGCCGTGTCTGCCAGACCAAGCTATTCTCGCAGCGTCATTTATTTCGAGGTTACTTGGGTATATTGCATGCACAATAATAGGAGTTAACATGCTGTCTCAAACTATGGTCGAACAATTGAATGAGCAAATTAACCTAGAATTTTTCTCATCCAATCTATACTTACAAATGAGTGCTTGGTGTGAAGACAAAGGTTTTGAAGGTGCGGCTGAATTTTTACGCGCTCACGCCGTAGAAGAAATGGAGCACATGCAACGCCTATTCACTTACGTGAGTGAAACTGGCTCAATGCCAATCTTAGGCGCTATTGATGCGCCAAAGCATGACTTTGCGAGCCTAGGTGACGTTTTCCGCGAGACATTTGAACATGAGCAAATGATCACGGAAAAAATCAACAAACTGGCGCACGTTGCATTTACTAGCCAAGACTACTCAACGTTTAACTTCCTACAGTGGTACGTGTCAGAACAGCACGAAGAAGAGAAGTTGTTTAAAGGGATTTTAGATAAGATCGAACTGGTAGGTGAAGACGGTAAAGCGTTGTTCTTCATCGACAAAGATCTAGCACAAATGGCGAAAGAAGGTTCATCTTCAATCATGGATGCTCCAGCTGCGTAAACGCGTTTTGGGACGTTGTAAGTAGCGGGTAAAGACGAAGTCTTGGTCGTCTTTTTCTCTTGAGCATTGTTGAAGATGTAGGGAGGAAAAGATGATCAGTGGAGACACAATCTTATTTGCGCTAATGGTGGTAACTGGAGTTAATATGATCCGGTATCTCACCGCTCTTCGTTCTCTAATTTATATCATGCGTGAAGCGCATCCGCTGTTATATCAGCAAGTTGATGGTAATGGTTTTTTTACCACTCATGGAAATGTCACCAAGCAGGTGAGGTTGTATCACTACATTAAAAGTAAAGAATATCATCATCACCACGATGAAATTTTTACTGGTAAGTGTGAAAGAGTGCGTGAATTGTTTGTTCTATCGACCGCGTTGCTCGGCGTGACGCTACTTGCAGCCTTCATTCTCTAAGAGTCAATAATCTAGATAGTTGTTCTGTCTGAGATTTTACGGACATACAGAGCGCTTAGAGTTTAAGCGCTTTTCCCTTTCGGTATTTGTCGGTAGAATGTCGCGCCTAGAAAGCAAGGATGTGCAATGTGCACATCCTTTTTTATTTTGATTCGATACCAATCAGTCTAAGAGCTACCGATGAGTAAGAAATTTGATGTTGTTGTAATTGGCGCAGGCGCAGCAGGTTTAATGTGTGCTGCAGAAGCAGGCAAGCGAGGCCGCCGTGTTTTGGTGCTCGATCATGCTAAAAAGCCAGGACGTAAAATCCTTATCTCGGGCGGTGGTCGTTGTAACTTCACTAACTACGACGTTTCAGCTAATCACTATTTGTGTCAAAACCCGCACTTTGTTAAGTCGGCGCTCTCCCAATACACTAACTGGGATTTTATCTCGATGGTGTGTAAACATGGCATTGAGTTCGAAGAGCGTGATCACGGCCAGTTGTTTTGTGTCGATGCATTTACGGCCAAAGATATCGTGAAGATGTTGTTAGCTGAGTGTGACATGCCGAACATCGAGCAGCGTTACCAATGCGATGTTCATTCGATTGAAAAAATTGATGAAGGCTTTCGTTTGCATGCTGGTACTGAGATTGTCGAATGTGAGTCTTTAGTTATCGCAACAGGTGGCTTGTCGATGCCAAAACTGGGAGCGACACCATTTGGTTATAAAGTCGCGGAACAATTTGGTCTTCGAGTTATCCCAACCACGGCAGGGCTTGTACCATTTACTCTGCATAAAGAAGACAAAGAAGACTTTGCTGAGTTATCTGGTATCGCGGTACCTGCGGAAATTACGGCTGAAGATGGCACCATGTTCAAAGAAGCCCTGTTGTTCACACATCGTGGGTTATCTGGTCCAGCAGTGTTACAGATTTCTTCATTCTGGCGAGCCGGACAAAAGGTGTTGATCAATCTTGTGCCAAACGATGATGTTGCTGAGTTATTAGAACGCAGTCGTGAGAAGCATCCAAATCAGTCACTCAAGAATACGCTTGCCAAAGTGCTGCCTAAGCGTCTGGTTGAAGTCTTAATTGAACGTAAAGAGCTAGTCGATAAACCGCTAAAACAGTTCAATCAAAAGGAGCTTGCGGCGATTGTGGAGCGTCTAGAGCATTGGGATATCGCCCCGAATGGCACTGAAGGCTACCGAACCGCGGAAGTGACACTCGGCGGTGTCGATACTGATCACTTATCCTCGAAAACCATGGAATGCAAAGACATTAAAGGGCTTTATTTTATTGGTGAAGTGATGGATGTGACTGGTTGGCTAGGGGGCTACAATTTTCAGTGGTGCTGGTCGAGCGGCTTTGTTGCGGGGCAGTGGGTTTAATCAAACACCAAACGCAGCCTAACTGCATAAAAGATAAGATACAAAAAGAGCACTGAATAAAAGTCAGTGCTCTTTTTGTATTCCCATAGCGAGTTACTCGTCTTGATACTTTTCGAGTTTGTTATAGAGCGTTTTCACGCTAATGCCTAACTCCTGCGCTGATTCCGTTTTATTGCCTTGATTCTCTTCAAGGGTATTGAGAATGGCGGCTTTTTCTAGCTCTTCTAGCGAAACGCCCGCCGGAACAAGGTCTTCGATGCTGGTGCCTGTTTCCAATGGTGGTGTGTCGAAGATAAGGTGTTCATCTCGGATGGTGTCATCAGCCAAAATAAATGCACGCTCGATCGTGTGTTTGAGCTCACGGACATTACCTGGCCAGTCGTGTGCAGCGATTTTTTGGATCGCAGAGTCAAGAATCGTTTTGGTTTTTGCCTCATTGGCGTTGCGGTGCGCGATAAAGTGCTTGGCCAGACCGACGATATCACCGCCTCGTTCTCGCAGTGGCGGTATCGTTAATGGGAAATGCGATAAGCGGAAAAACAGATCTTCACGCAGGAACTGCTCCTCAATGGCGATTTTAGGATCACGGTTTGTAGCAGCAATGATGCGAGTATTAGCGATATGAACCGTATTACTGCCAACTGGGCGATACTCTCCGGTTTCTAGCACCCGCAATAGCTTCACTTGATGCTCGATAGGCATCTCGGTGATTTCATCTAAAAATAGGGTGCCGCCCTCTGCCTGCTTAAATACACCTTGGTGAGTTTTATTTGCTCCGGTAAAAGCGCCTTTCTCATGGCCAAACAGTTCACTATCAACCAATTCAGGGCTAATGGCACCACAGTTAATCGCTATAAAGGGCTGTTGTTTACGCTCACTCGCTAAGTGGATGGTCTGCGCCACCAGTTCTTTGCCTGATCCGCTTTCACCGACAATAAGGACGTTGGCTTCGGTTTTTGCAACGCGCCTGATCATACGATAGAGCTGATGCATCGGAGAGGAAGAGCCGACCAAAAGACCAAATTGGTCAAGATCGCTGGTGGACACTTTACGCCCTTGATCTTGTTTGTGTTGATAGTACTGGCTGACTTCGCTCAGGGTGTCCGTCAGAATGGCAATATCAACGGGCTTTCTGTAGTGAAAAATAGCACCCAAGTTCATCAGCTTATCCAAGTTCTCGTTTGGAGCGCCTGAGCTAATGATGATCAAGTCCATATCATAGATGTCTTCGATATTAGAAAGACGTTGATAATCTGCACTAGTAAAGTGGGCGACTTCAACAATCGCAACTTCCGGTTTGAGTTGTAGGAAATCTTCAATCCATTGGTCTGCGGCATCGATGTCATGCAGACGAAATTTGTTCAGTTCCTGGCAAGAAGCGATGGCATTTTTAAGTGATGGATCTTGTATTCTTAGAAACAGGCTTGGCATCGACATAGAAATGTCCTCTTTACTATGACAGAAACAATGTACGTGGATTATTCTCACTTCACAAGACAAAATATTGTCAGCATAGATTTAAGGATTTGTTCGGTATTTTTATGTTGTTAGCCCCTTTTTGATATATATCGGTGAGAGCCATCAGTAGATATTTCCTTTTGTTCAGATTTTTATTTTTTAAATAATAATTTTGCTATTAATTGATTCTGGAGAAATAGCCTTTCTGTTTTATCAGGTTATTTCGGCACAAGTGACGGAGGCTTTATCACCGATTAAAAATTACATTTTTTACGTGTAAATAATTCATGCTTATACTTTATTGCTCATCTCATTTTTACCTCTTTTCTTTATTAGTTAATTAAAAACAATAAGTTATAAAGTTGGCACATGGTTTGCTCCTAGGGAAGTGCAACGTCAATAAAGGAGAATTACCATGAATAACATCGCAGCTAAAATTGTACTTACGTCAGTTCTTGCTACTTCATCTACAGCAGTCTTAGCGAGTGATAAATGGGAAAAAGAATCCATGGACGCTTGGCTAGATGGTAAAGCTGAAACCACGCTACTGCTAAACAGCAATCTCAACTCTTTTGATATCAATACCGATGTTGAGAATCAGGTCGTTACCCTTTCTGGTTCGGTAAACAATGATCTTGAAAAATCACTTGCCGAAGAGCTTGTTACTGGTCTTGATGGTGTGAAAAAAGTAAACAACGAATTGTCAGTAGTGAATGAAGGCAAGAAAGAAACTGATTCAGAAGCTTTAGCTACACTGACCGATTCTAAAATCACGACTATAGTTAAAACGCGCCTACTAATGGATACCAATGTGAGTGGCACGGATATTGATGTAACGACAGAACACAAAACGGTAACGTTGGCAGGTAAAGTTAATTCAGATGCGGAGCATGATCTTGCAATTTCAATTGCAAATAACACCAATGACGTAAATAAGGTGATTGATAAGCTAGAAGTGGTTCAATAATAGCGAGCCGAGTGATTTAACCCACTTTTATTAGGAGGTAACACTATGGTTCGTTGGATGTTTATTTTTCTGGCACTGGCACTAATTTCTGCACTATTAGGCTTTACCGGTATTGCAGGAGCTGCTGCCTCTATCGCGCAAGTGATATTTTACCTATTCCTATTGTCATTAATTGTATCAATAGTGATTGTTCTGCTGGGAAGAAAAAACGTAAATAGATAGGAGATTCCATGCGACTTACGTCATTTATTTACCGTATCGCCGCAGTATTCGGTTTGGTGTTTGCGTTGGCAGCTTGTAGTGAAGAAGGGCCAATGGAACAGGCCGGCAAAAAGATAGATGAAGCCGCCGAAGAAACCCAAAATGCGATTGAAGATGAATGTGAAAACATTAAAGAAAATCTAAACGCTGAAGACCAAGACTGTTAGCCGAATCAGGTTAGGTTTTTTACGCATAGCTATGTAAGAGAGGGGCGGTCAATAACCGCCCTTCCTTTTGTCCCAATTGTTTACAATCAGATAAGGAGTCAAAGATGAAAAACATATTTGATGTACTGAAAGAGAGTCATGAAAAGCAACGCCTTTTACTCGATGCTCTGATGGAAACGTCTGGAGATTCCCCCGCTCGTGAAGAGTTTTATCACAACCTTAAAGAGGAACTCGAACAGCACGCAGCGGCAGAAGAGCGGTTTTTCTACGCGCCTTTAATAGATAGCGATAAGACCATTGATCTCACTCGCCATGGCATCGCAGAGCATCATGAAATTGATAAAGTGATTGCACAGCTTGATGCAACCGATATGAGCTCGCCAGCGTGGCTCAACCTAATGAAAACCTTACGTCACAAAGTGTTGCACCATCTTGAGGAAGAAGAGCAGCGTTTCTTCCAGTTAGCCGGCAAGGTAATGACCGATAAGCAGAAAATGAAACTAGCGGATGGTTATGTTGAAGAGATGGCAAGCTAGGTAGAGTGTTGGACCTTTTCGTGCCATTTCGGCACGGGAAGGCACTCAATCAAGGCGTTTACTCAAGTTCATGTATCCAAGCTCAATCCCCCGCGTATTCTAACTTCCACTAAAAAGTGCACTCGCTGAAGGCAAGGAGAGCGAATGTTTATCATCAAATATTATATTCTTGGCGCTCTGATCAGTTTATTGGCCGCTATCTATACGCCTCAAATTATCGTTAGTCTGCTGTTCTTGTGGATATCTCTTTCTTTAGCGTTGGTCAGCGTAGCCTACGTATTCGACATTCCCTCTATTTTTAGAAAAAACCAAGATGGCAAGATTGTCAGGTGGATTCGCTGGGCATTCATCCCATTTTTATTGGGGGCTAGAGCGTATAACGCCTGGGAAAGACGGCGTGATACTGTACCTCCAATCCAAAAAGTCAGCGACAATTTATACCTATCTCGCCGTTTGTTTCAGAGTGACTTAGATTTTCTCGAATCCAATGAGATCTCTTGTATTGTCGATGTCACCGCAGAATTTGCAGGCCTTGAAAGCGCGATGACCGACAAGCAGTTTCATTACCTTTCGATTCCGGTACTCGACCACAAAGCCCCAACGCTAGAGCGTCTTCGCCATGCGATTAACTGGATTGATACTCAAATCTCGTGCTCGCGGGCCGTGGTTGTGCATTGTGCGTTAGGGCGTGGTCGTTCAGTGTTTGTTGTGGCGGCGTATTTACTGAGCAAAGACCCGTCACTGACGGTTGAATCCGTGATGAAAAAAATCAATGACGTACGCAGTACCGCGAGATTGAATAAATTACAGATTAGGACGTTACGAGCGATCAGTGAAAAAGGCGTACTGGGGCTGGATCAATCCACTTGGATGGTGGTTAACCCTGTTGCAGGTGGCGGCAAATGGGGGGAAAACGAACAGCACTTGATTCGTGAGCTAACCAAAAAATATCGCTTGAGTATTCATCAAACCACCACAAACCTCAGCGCCGAGCAGCTAACACAACAGGCAAAAGAAAGTGGAGCTAAGCAAATCATCGTAGCTGGTGGCGATGGCACTGTAACAGAGGTTGCGAGCCAATTGGTGGATACCGACCTCAAACTCGGTATTGTTCCGCTCGGAACTGCCAATGCGTTATGTCATGTGCTCTATGGCGTTGGCGCAAAATTCTCACCGGTCGAAAAAGCGTGTGAAGCGTTGCTTGGCGGACACTGCCAACGTATTGATACTGCGGACTGCAATCAGCGGCTTATTTTATTGGTCTTAGGTATTGGGCTAGAACAGAAAATGATCGAGCACGCTCAGCGAGAAGAGAAAAATGTTTTTGGACAACTCGCTTACCTCACCGGCTTTTTTAATGCTGTAGTGGCGGAAGAAACGCAAGCTTTAACCGTTTCGTTAGACGATCCAACTGAAGATGGAAACCACGACAATAATACACAAACGCTTGAAGTCCATAGTTTTGTCGTTGCGAATATCGCTCCATTTAGTACGTTGCTTGCCCAAGGTGGTGATGCGCCGCAGCCTGATGATGGCAAGCTGCATATCACATATTTAGATAACACCGAGTCTTTAGGCGGACGTCTTATCGCCTTGTCGGATCTGACATTAACGAGCGTAGGCGCACAGGAAGAATCGACACATTTTCAATACGCGACGGCTCAGAGCGTCACTATTTCTGCGAATAAACCGATTGAGTATGTGATTGATGGTGAACTGTATTCTGATGAGCAACTGGCAATCAAGCTGCGTCCAAAGTCATTGAACGTATTTGTTCCAAGCCAGAGACGTAAATCAGCTTCGCTTTAACACAGATAATCCGCGGATTACGCGCCATTTGCTTCGTATTCTACATGGCGCTTTTTCTGTGTTGTTTGATGATTTGGTGTGCGTCGTAAAAAGGCTATTAAGGTCGCTGCGTAGATGCAGCGGCTTTTGTCTATCTACACCTTTTTATTAGGTTGATTGGGGATGAGGGTTAAACAAAGTGAAAGAAAGAAGGGCGAGTACAATTACTCACCCTGAGGTAAGTGCTTTTCAATTTCATCGTTTTCAACTTGTAAAGCAGCTAACCAATAAGAAACAAGTGCGGTTAAGTTGGTGTCGTCAATGGCTCTAAGCAGGGCTTTTAAATCATCTAACAGTAGTTTATTCATAAAATGCATTTCTTTGTAATTGCCTAACTCGGCAACGCCGTATTCGGTGGCATTTTCTGCAATGAATTGTTCACCATCTTGATCGAAGAACAGCTTCGCCATCTTTTTGATCATCACTTTTTCTATTTTCACGAATCGATATGCCGCTCTTGCGAGTGTCATGTGTGATTGCGGGTTAACGAGAGGCAAACACGTTTGGCGATGGTGTGTCATTTTTACGAGTAGCTCCCTTACTCGATTGTTATCCAATGTCATAGTGACCTCTTTATTTATGACTATTGTCGTGGGACATTTCTCGTGATGGTTATGTTAATGCGCCTGTGGGCTTGTCAGAAATGGCCAAAGCAAGTTGGCCATTTCTTTGATCAATACCGAGCTTTATTGCAAAGGCGACCACCAAGTTTTAGCTAATAAGGCTGATGCTGCTGAGTTTTTCTTTGCAGCTTTTTATATCGCTACGAACTTTCAGCAGAACCGAGTTATCCGCCTGCTCTGGGTGGGAAGTAATCAAATTCTCAATCTCTTTGAGTACCTTGCTTTCGACACCTTCAAGCTGTTCTAAATACATAGACTCTTTGTCAGAGGACACTTCCTTCATCACGTCGCTGTAGACCTCACGCGCCTTGATGGTGTAGGAAACCGGAGTGTCGTCGGCAGATTCTTCATTGTTACTTGCTAGAGAGTAGGGAGTGAGCTCAATGACTGCACGCTCACGTACTCTGAGCAGTTCTACCAACACATTATTCAAAGAAGTGTTGTCGATGTTCTCGATGGCCTTGTTGTAAATTTCATTTCCGCTTTCGATAAGCTCAATGATTGAGGCGATGTTTTCATTTTTCATATGCCACTCCTTATTTACTGGTGATAGGGGTGTTTGAGCGTATGGAATACAAACACGATGTTTCGTCTTCATTTGCAGGTTGTATGCCAATGAACTTTAAGTCTTATTAATCAGTGACTTAATGTCTTGTTTTGCAATAACTTGCTAACAGTCGGTAAGGCGCTAAGAAAAAATTACAAGAATGGCGGGGAAAGCCTGGAAAGAATTACACGTACAGATACGGCTTTTTATCGAAATAAAAATAAAATCAATAAAAAACAATGACTTAAAATTATGGCATGGATATGGCTTTGTAGGGAGTAAGTGAGGTCAAACATTGTTTCACTTGATTCACTATTCAACTCATTAATGGAGGCTAGTTATGGCTACTACAAAAGAAAGCACAGTAAAACCTCAAGAGCAGTTAGAAGAAGCATATCACTTAGCGGAACAAGCCACGACGGAAGCCGTTGGCGCGATGAAAGACCAAGCCAAAGAGAAGCTGGATGTCGGTGCACAGCAAGTTCAGCAGGCGACTAAGTCGGCAGAAAATGTAATCAAGGAGCGCCCATTGCTGAGCATAGGCTGTGCCTTCCTTGCTGGTTGGGCGGTTTCGAAGCTGATCAAATAATAGTGGTCACCAAGGATTAAGCCACACAACAGAAAGGCGAGGCTTCACATGAATAACTCAGGGCAAGTTACCAATCAGCAATCAGGCTCGGCGGCTTCAGACAGCGGCCGAGCCCCTGATGGGGCAGAAGAACAGGATATCCAACAAACCATTAATGGTTTGAGCAGCATTCTTGCGCAATTGGACCAACTGACGAAATCGCTAAAAGCATGGTCAGGTTCAACGTTGGATTTGTTCCTCTTGGAGATGAAAGTTAACGTGTCCGCAGTGCGTCAGATTTTGCTGTGTACCGTTGTTTTTACCCTATTGTCGGTATTGTTCGTATTCAGTTTGTGCCTTGCCTCTGGAGTGGTGGCTTATCAGTTAACTGCCAACGTATATGTTGCCGTGGGTGTATTTATCACATCATTAGGCTTGGCATTATTTGCTTTAGCCTGGTGGCAGAAGCGTTTAGTTGGATTTCTTGGATTCAAAAATACGACAGAACAATTACAGGAGGGGTGGGATGCGCTCGCTACAAAAGCTCAATCGAGCCATGCGGATCAAGCGGATGGAAGGTAAAGCGTCTCTAGAGCAATGCTGTTTGTCGATGGAAATGTTCACGTTTACCACCAAGAAGTTTGTGAGAGAAAACCCTTGGACGACATTAGGCATTAGTGCTGTCGTTGCCGTTACCGCAGCAAAAGCAGGTCGATTGTCTCGACTGACTTCTTCTATTTCGTCAATGGGGCTATTGGTTAGCAGCGTGTCTGATATTACCGATTCGCTCACAAAGCCGGTCGCGGCAGCTTCTCTGGATGAGTCAGATGCGGAGCAAAATGGAAATGCAGCAACACAAGTAAGCAACGCTGCTACGACAGAGGGCGAACCACTCTAATAGCGGATTTCACCGCAAAATTTTCTTACCGATTCTGAGCTTATTATGACAGCGAAATTGAACATTCCTGCCAACACTGCGATTGGTGCAACGCTTCTCGTCCTGTTACTCGTCCCAGGGCTGTATTTTGCCAAGCCAATATTGTTACCTATTGTGCTTAGCACCTTTATTTCTCTGCTGTGCAGTCCTTTCATTAATTATCTTGAAGACAAAGGTTTACCACGTGCTATTACCGTCGTGTTGACGCTGTCATTCCTCGTTGGCGCCTCAATTATTGGTCTTGCCGCCATGTCGGAGCCCGCCAAGCAATGGTGGTCTGAGCTGCCCAGTATCGTGAAAAATGTGTCGCAAGAAGTAAGCGAAGTTACTAAAGCTTCGGCTGATCACCTTAATACTCCATTGAATATCGCCAATGATATGAGTATGGATGAGGTCGGGAACAACACCTTCTTTTCTTTGGTAAAAACGCTCGCGACCACTACGCCGACGATTTTGACACAAGCGATGATCGTGCTGTTTATGGTTTACTTTATGCTCAATCATGGACGAAGCTTATTTCGAAAGTCAGTGTCTTACTTACATGGGTTCGCCAAACAGCGCCAAGCGATTGAGTTGGTCAAAGCGCTACAGAAAGACCTATCTCGATACATTGGCACCATCACTTTAGTGAATGCGGGGTTGGGGTTGAGTGTCGGGGCCGTGTTTTTTGTTCTAGGCCTTGAAGATCCATTTCTATGGGGCGCATTTGCAGGCGTGATGAATTTTGCGCCGTACCTCGGCCCTGTCATATCCATGGTGAGCTTTGGCTTTGTTGCTTATCTTCAGTTGGAGTCGGTCAGTTTTATGCTGACGGTGGTGTCTATCTATTTACTGCTCAATTTGATTGAAAGTCAGTTTGTTACACCAACACTATTGGGGAAAAGGTTTAACTTAAACCCATTAGTGATTTTTGTTTGGCTTGTTTTTTGGGGCTGGCTTTGGGGCGGAATGGGACTATTGATCGGTGTGCCGTTGCTGGTTTGTATCAATATTTTGGTTGATCGTCTAGAGCTATGCCAATCAACCCAAAATCAAGCAAAACAAATCACCTCCGCGGACGTGGCACCGCGAGAGTGACTTGAGGAGCAAGCTGGTTCAACGAAACAGTTTTTCAGCGCTCACTGGCTGACTAAATAAATATCCCTGACCATAAATACAGCCTTTTTCGAATAAATAATCGGCTTGTTCCCGAGTTTCTATCCCTTCCGCGACGACTTTCAACGACAGCGTTTTTCCCATGGCAATAATGGCATTCACAATCGCGTTGCTGTCGCTATTACTTGGGACATCACTGACAAATGAGCGGTCAATTTTCAGTTTGTTGATTGGCAAACCTTTCAAGTAAGACAAAGACGAATAGCCAGTTCCAAAGTCATCCAGAGAAATCTCAATACCCAGTTCTCGTAATTGATTTAACGATGCAATGGCTTGTTGAGGGTCGATCAGTAAAAAGCTCTCTGTGATCTCCAAATCTAACCGTTGGGCAGGGTATCCGGTGTTATCGAGGATAGTACTTAATCGCTGAATGAAATTTGACTGCTGAAGCTGCAACGCAGAAACATTGACGGCGATTTTGCCAAACTCGATGCCCTGGTCCAGCCAAGCATTACCTTGCAAACAGGCTTGTTGTAACACCCACTCACCAATGCTTTGAATCAGCCCTGTTTTTTCTGCAATTGGAATAAAGTCTGCTGGTGGTACAAGGCCAAACTCTGGATGCTGCCAGCGTAATAAAGCTTCCACGCCGACAATCGTATTTTGTTCCAAATTGTATTGCGGTTGGAATTCTAACCGGAGTTGTTGTTTTTCTATTGCTTGATGCAAAGCGGATTGAATGCGTACATGGGATACGGATTTATCGGTCAAATCCGGTGAGTAAAACGCGTAGCCGTTGCGTCCATTTTTCTTCGCTAAGTACATCGCGGTGTCTGCGTTTTTCAGTAAGGTTTCACTGTCTTGACCGTCTCTTGGGTACAAGGCAATACCAATACTTGTCGAGACACGAAGTGAGTCGTGGTTTGCCAAGTCGAATGGTTGCTGGAATACGCTTAGAATATCGCCGACGGTTTCCAGTAAGGCAACATCACTATGGATGTCTGGCAAAATAATCACAAATTCATCGCCGCCAATGCGAGCCACATGCGCATTGAGGTGAAGCACATCTTGCAGACGAATCGCTAACTTAGACAGCAATTGGTCACCACAGAAGTGGCCCATGCTATCGTTGATGTGTTTGAAATGGTCGATATCTAAGAATAGGGTGGCAAACGTCTGCTGGCTTTTGTGTCCGGTTTCGATGTGTTGCTCGAGTAAGCTAAGTAAATGAGTGCGATTAGGTAGATTGGTTAATGGATCGTAAAAAGCCATGCGCTGCAGCTTTTCTTCGTGTGCCTTACGCACAGAGATATCTTCAAACACACAAATGTAGTTAATAAGGTGGTTTTTATCGTCCATTACGGCGCTAATGGTCGCTAATTGCGGATAAATGCTGCCATCTTTCTTTCTGTTGATGAATTCGCCTTTCCATTGGCCTTTGTTTTCGAGTTGATGCCACAACTGTTGATAGAAACCTTGATCATGATGGCCTGAGCGCAGAATTCGTGGGTTTTTTCCTATCACCTCTTCAGAGCGGTAACCTGTAATTTGGGTAAAAGCCGTGTTTACATCAATGATGTTGGCATTGCGGTCTGTAATGACCATGCCTTCTTGCGAATTGTTGAAAATTTGGGACGCTAAGGAGAGCTGCGTTTCTACCATTTTTCGGCGGGTGATGTTACGTGTCATCCCCAGAATGCCGATTAAGTTTCCCGCATGATCACGGACAGGAGACTTAATGGTTTCTAGCCAAGTGGGGTTATTGTTTTCATCAATTTGACGGCATTCTTCAACAATATTTTGCGTGCCCGTGGCTACCACCAATTTATCGGCATCAATGAATTTTTCCGCACGTTCATGGCTAAACAGAGCAAAATCGTCTTTTCCAATGATTTCACTGTTGGTTTTTTGCCACGCATTTTCTACGCTTCGGTTGGTCATCGAATAAAGACCATCCATGCCTTTTATCCATACGTGGTCTTCAAGGCAGTCGATAAACTCTTGTAGTGTTGGTGTTGGCTTTATTTCCGCGCTTTGATGTCGCGTTTGTTCTTGCTGACAGTGCAAGTTGATATCATAGCTGATCCGCCCCGCCATTGCGCTTAGCCATGCCGAAACAACCGTTGATTGATCATTAGGGTGAGTCAGTGTCAGTACGGCAAGCAATTCGCCATTTGGTAGCCAAATCGGTCCTATGCTCAAGGTTTGCTCTTCAAAGGGGGTATGGCTAACTGTAAAATCTGTCGGCGTAAAGTGATCGACAACTTGCGTTATCACATCGACGATAGCACGATGATTTTGGGTTGAGGTGGACACCTCAGTCGATAGCCACTGCTGAGTATCGCTCAGAGTATAAAGCTGTCCCTGAGCTTGAGTTACATTACAGCATTGTCGCAGAACGTGTTGCCAGTCTGCCATCAAAGGCGAAGGAATAGCGAAGCGAAACATAATTAATAACGAGTCCTAAATCGCCCAAAGGTAATTATATTAGAATCTAGCGTAAGCTATTGGGCTTTGTGAGTATCGTATCCAACGCGTAGCTAAATCCTAGCAGCGTAAAGTGCTTTCTATCATTAAAATGTTATCTATATCTCTTTTTTATCCAACTTATTGCATTGTTTTTTAGGGCTTTTGATAGGTGATTAAGAAGCGTTTACCGCTTTGGTTTTCTTGCCCCATGAGACTTGCTGAATGACTAAGCCACTGATGATCAATACCAGGCCAATCAAGGTTGAAGGGTGAATTTCTTCGCCGATGATGGTAGCTAACAACATGAGTGAGATAAATGGAGAAGCAAAGATCAGATTACTGATACGCGCGGTGTTTTGCGTTGATTTGAGTGCGCTCAGCCACAAAACGAAAGTGATCCCCATTTCAAACAGTCCGACATACGTCACCGCTGCCCAGCCTTTAGCTGAGATTGCCTGCCAGCTCGCACCTTCATAAAGACTTAAACCAATGGCGAATGGAATAGCGACCAAAAAGCCGAGCAGAACGCCAACCACAGGGTCGGCCTTATTTTTGGTATTTAAAATCCAGTAACCGGCCCACAGCAGCGTTGATAGCAGCGCAAGACCAACACCCAACGGGCTCTCAAATTCCATGCCTAAAAGATTGCCTTGTGTGGCAATCACTATCACACCGACATAACTAAAACCGCAAGCCAGCCAGTCCTTACCACGGATCTTTTGTCCTAAGAAAACAGCGGCCATTAGCGTTAAGGTGATGGCCCAGCTGTAGTTGATTGCTTGAGCCTGAGATGCGGGCAGCAAGTCATATGCTTTGAACAGAATAACGTAATACGCCAAAGGGTTAATCAACCCAAGCAGTAGGTAATACCAAGGGTTTGAGAAAAATGTAGCGCTTAACTGGCCCAATTTACCTTGCACACCACAGATTAGTGTTAGTGCAATCGCAGAGACGATGCTGGCAATGCATAGCATTTGAATCGGCGTAAATTCTGCCAGCGTGAGTTTAAATGCGGTTGCAACGGTAGACCAAAGTAATACTGCTGAGAGCCCAAATCCTAGGGCGCGACGCTCGTTCATGATGCCTCTGCGTGATGATGTGCCGCTCGGTTTGGATAATTTGAGCGGAAGAAAGAATATTATAGGAAGGCCTAGTGTATGCGAGGATTTTTCATCCAACAAACTGGACATTTATCCAGTGTCTAAATACCATTGTTATAGATACAAAACACAGGCTAACTCGCTATTATGCAATGGATTCTTGAGTACCAATCTCTCATTCTCTCTTCTCTTTGTGCTGCCACGCTTAGTGGTGTCGCTGCCGGTTGGTGGGTGAAACAGCGTTTTATCACCCAAACTCAGCTTCTCGAGCAACAACTTGTTTCAGAAAAACAGCTTCATCAACAGCAACTTGAACAGGTCAAGCAAAGCCTTGCCGATGCCCAGCAAGAGTTGGATGAATTAGATGATGAGCGCGATAAAGCCGCGTTTGAAGTGCGTCAAACGCACGGAAAGCTGATGGCAGCTATGGAAAAACTGCGTTACTTCGAGGCTGTAAAGCAAGAGCGCCAGCAATACTTTGATGAGCTTGGTCAAATGCGTGAACACAAATCACGTCTAGAAACGCAGCTGCGTGAACAGCAAGCTCGCCATGAGCAAATTAACCAAGCTAATGCCGAAAAACTGCAAATTTTAGAACAAGCGGAAGCACGCTTGAAACAACAATTTGAGCACTTGGCAAATCAACTGTTTGAAGAAAAAACAGCGAAGGTCGATTTGCAAAACCGTCAGAGTTTAGAAGGCTTGTTGTCACCGCTTAGAGAACAGTTAGAAGGGTTCAAAAAGCACGTTAATGACAGCTTTAGCCAAGAAGCTAAAGAGCGCCATACCTTAGTGCATGAGCTGAAAAACCTGCAACGTTTGAACGAGCAAATGACGCGCGAAGCGGTTAATTTGACCCAAGCGTTGAAAGGGGACAACAAACAGCAAGGTAACTGGGGCGAAGTGGTGCTCGCTAGGGTACTTGCCGAATCTGGCTTGCGTGAAGGGCACGAATATCAGACTCAGGTGAACTTACAAAATGAAGCAGGCAAGCGTTACCAACCTGATGTCATTGTGCATCTCCCACAAAACAAACAAGTGGTTGTGGATTCTAAAATGGCGCTGGTTGCCTATGAGCGCTACTTCAACGCCGAAACTGATGCTGAGCGCGATCAGGCTTTGAATGCGCACTTAGCTGCTCTACGTTCACATATCAAAGGGTTAAGCATGAAGGACTACCACAAACTCAAAGGTATTCAGAGTTTGGACTATGTTCTGATGTTTATCCCGGTTGAGCCGGCGTTCCAAGTCGCGATTCAAGCCGATCCGAGCTTGATTAAAGACGCGATGGAGCAAAACATCATTTTGGTGAGCCCAACAACGTTGCTGGTGGCATTGCGCACCATTGATAATCTATGGCGCAATGAACGCCAAAATGAAAACGCCAAAATGATTGCGCAGCGTGCGACAAAACTCTACGACAAATTACGATTGTTTGTAGACGACATGGAGGGGCTCGGCGGTGCGCTGGATAAGGCGAATCAAAGCTATCAAGGTGCGATGAACAAGCTTGCCACAGGGCGCGGAAATGTGATTCGCCAAGCCGAAAGCTTTAAACACTTGGGAGTTGAAATTAAACGACCGATTTCTTCCGACCTCGCGCAGTTAGCGCAGAGTGATGCATTTTCAGAAAATGACCCGTTAGTAGAAAGACATCCGGCTGAGGATAAAGTAAACTAATCGCCCGCAGTGCAGTGGGCGATTTTATTTGTCAACAAACGCCCCGTAGAGGAAAGCGCTGCCTAAGAGGAATTAGAATGACGGACACAAGTTTGCAATCCAATACAGCGTTAGAGAATGAAACCACTCACTTTGGTTTCTCTACAGTGGCAAAAGACGAAAAAGTGACTAAGGTTGCCGAAGTATTCCACTCCGTGGCAACAAAATACGACATCATGAATGACCTGATGTCTGGTGGTATTCACCGCCTTTGGAAGCGCTTCACTATCGATTGTAGTGGTGCTCGCCCTGGCCAACGTATTCTTGACCTAGGTGGTGGTACGGGTGATTTGACGGCGAAATTCTCGCGCATTGTTGGCGATGAAGGCCATGTCATCCTTGCCGATATCAATAACTCAATGCTTAACGTTGGTCGCGATAAACTGCGTGACAACGGTATTGTGGGTAACGTGCATTATGTTCAAGCCAACGCAGAAGAACTGCCGTTCCCTGATGATTATTTTGATGTTATCACCATCAGTTTTTGTTTGCGTAATGTGACTGACAAAGACAAAGCGCTTCGTTCAATGTTCCGCGTACTGAAGCCAGGCGGCCGTCTATTGGTGTTGGAATTTTCAAAACCAGTGCTAGAGCCGTTATCGAAAGTATACGACGCATATTCATTCCACTTGTTGCCGAGAATCGGTGAGCTAGTTGCGAATGACTCAGAGAGTTACCGCTACCTAGCGGAGTCAATCCGTATGCATCCAGACCAAGAAACGCTGGAAGGCATGATGCAAGAAGCAGGTTTTGAAAACACCAAATACTACAACTTAACTGGTGGTATTGTGGCTTTGCATCGCGGTTATAAATTCTAAGGGTTAACGGCATGCCATTTGAACCACTTATCACCGCTGTGATTGAAACGTCACTGAATACACTGATCAAAGACGACCCTGCATTGGGCCGTCGTTTAGCGCGTCTAAAAGGTCAAGTTATTCAAGTTCACCTGAAAGAGATCAATAAAACACTGACATTCGTTTTTAGTCAGCAAATTGATGTGCTCGGTCATTACGAAGGGCAGCCTAACTGCTATCTATCGCTCAACTTGAGTGTGTTACCAGAGCTGCGCGATCAGGCCAACATCACTCGTCTTATTAAACAAGATAAACTTGAACTCGAAGGCGATATTCAATTGGCGCAGAAATTCTCTCAGTTGATGGTGGATTGCAAACCAGATGTTGAAGAGTGGTTGTCTCGCGTGACTGGCGATGTCGCCGCACATACCTTTGTGCAAGGTTCAAAAAACATCGGCAACTTTCTTGCGTCTCAAGCAGAAAAACACCAGCGTCATCTTGCGCAAGTAGTGACTGAAGAATGGAAACTGGCTCCCGCTCCGTTAGAAGTGGCCTATTTCTGCGACCAAGTTGATGAGGTTCGCAGCCAGGCTTCTCGCATTGAAGCTCGTTTAACGGCTTTGCTGAATAAGCTGGATGCAGATAAGCCTGCATTGGAGAAACCATGACGCCAGCAGAACTAAAGCGCTTATACCACATCGCCAAAGTACAACTGGAATACGGCTTAGATGAGCTGCTTCCCGATCACCAACTGACCAAAGCTCCGCTTTTACTGCGCAAAAGCTTGTTTTGGATTAAGAACAAGCACCCAGAAAAACCACTCGGTGAACGTCTGCGTTTAGCACTGCAAGAGCTGGGGCCGGTTTGGATTAAGTTCGGTCAGATGATGTCGACGCGCCGTGACTTATTTCCTCCGCATATCGCTGATCCCCTAGCTTTACTTCAAGACCAAGTCGCGCCTTTTGATGGCGAGTTGGCAAAAAAGCAGATGGAGCAAGCATTAGGTGGTCCGTTAGAAAAATGGTTTACCGAGTTTGATATCAAACCACTGGCGTCTGCGTCGATTGCTCAAGTACATACTGCGCGCATAAAAGACACTAACCAAGAAGTGGTATTAAAGGTTATCCGCCCAGATATTCGCCCAGTCATTGATTCAGATCTAAAACTGATGCACCGAATGGCGCGTATAGTCGCCGGAGCGATGCCTGAAGCACGTCGTTTAAAACCAGTTGAAGTCGTGCGTGAGTACGAGAAAACCCTGCTTGATGAACTCGACTTGCGACGTGAGGCGGCGAATGCCATTCAGTTGCGCCGCAACTTTGAGGGCAGCGAAGAATTGTATGTTCCTGAAGTTTTTCCCGACTTCAGTAATGAAACTGTCATGGTTTCTGAGCGAATATATGGCATTCAAGTCTCTGATATTGAAGGCTTGAAAGCAAATGGCACCAATATGAAATTGCTCGCGGAACGCGGTGTGAGTGTGTTCTTCACTCAGGTGTTCCGAGACAGCTTTTTCCATGCCGATATGCATCCGGGTAATGTGTTCGTCAAACCCGAACATCCAGAGAACCCAATGTGGATAGGGCTAGATTGCGGAATCGTTGGTACACTTAATAGCGAAGACAAGCGTTATCTGGCGGAAAACTTCCTGGCGTTTTTCAATCGTGACTACCGCCGAGTGGCGGAGTTACATGTGGATTCAGGGTGGGTGCCTGCGGATACCAATGTCGATGAGTTTGAGTTCGCGATTCGCATTGTGTGTGAGCCTATTTTTGCTAAGCCATTGTGCGAAATCTCCTTTGGTCATGTGTTGTTGAATTTGTTCAACACGGCACGTCGATTCAATATGGAGGTTCAGCCACAGCTTGTACTGTTGCAAAAAACGCTGTTGTACGTGGAAGGGCTTGGTAGGCAGCTATATCCTCAACTTGATTTGTGGGAGACCGCAAAACCATTCCTGGAGGAATGGATGATGAATCAAGTTGGGCCGCAAGCTCTAGTGAATGCGATTAAAGACCGCGCACCATTTTGGGCAGAGAAATTACCTGAACTGCCAGAGCTACTTTACGATAGCCTGAAACAAGGTAAAGCGATGAATCAACGTATGGATCAGCTTTATCAAGGGTATCGCCAGAGCAAGCGCCAGCAGGCGACAGGAAAGTTTTTGTTTGGCGTTGGCGCGACTTTAGTCGTATGCTCGGCAATATTGGTGAACGATGCTTTTGAGCAGCTTTCGTTGGCCTGCGGTATCGCAGGTGTCACATTTTGGCTGCTTAGTTGGCGAGCTTATCGTCAATAGACGTTAAACTCTTGAAATATTTTTGTTTGTTTAAAGACCCGAGGTAAAGAGAATGGGTGGTATCAGTGTTTGGCAACTTCTAATCATTGCTGTAATTGTTGTATTGCTATTCGGAACAAAGAAACTACGTGGTATCGGTGGCGATCTGGGTGGTGCCGTTAAGGGCTTCAAAAAAGCGATGAGCGAAGATGAACCTGCGAAAAATGACAAAGACGCAGACTTCGAACCAAAAAGTCTAGAAGAGCAGCAGAAAAAAGAAGCTGCTCCTGAAACGAAAAAAGACAAAGAGCAGGCGTAAAACGTGTTTGATATCGGTTTTTGGGAACTGGTATTAATATCTGTTGTTGGTCTGGTCGTTCTTGGGCCGGAGCGTTTGCCTCATGCTATTCGCAGCGTGTCTCGCTTTATCGGTGCCGCTAAGAGTATGGCAAATAGCGTCAAAGACGAATTGTCACACGAGCTGAAAGTCCAAGAGCTGCAAGAAAACTTGCGCAAAGCAGAACAAATGGGGATGGATGATTTATCCCCTGAGTTGAAATCTTCAGTTGAAGAGTTGAAGAAGGCAGCGCAATCTGTAAATCGTCCTTACGCAAAGAACACCGATTCAGAGGCTGAGCCTGTAAAAACAGAGCCAGCAGCAGAAAAGGTAGAGAAAGCGGAAGAGAGCAAGGTTACAGCGGCAGATAAGAAAGCCGAATAGTCTCATTAGGAGGAGCTACTAGTGATTGGTAGCTCCTTTTTGATCTGGTTTTTAATAAGAGGTTTGCCATGTCTACCGTCGAGCAGACACAACCTTTAATTAGTCATTTGTTGGAGCTTCGCAACCGACTACTGCGCTCAATCCTCGCAGTGTTGGTCGTGTTTGTCGGACTAATTTATTTCTCTAACCACATTTACGAGTTTGTTTCCGCACCTTTAGTAGAACGTCTACCTGAAGGCGCGACCATGATTGCTACGGATGTAGCGTCACCTTTTTTTACGCCACTTAAGCTGACGTTAATTGCTTCGGTATTTATTGCGGTGCCGTTTATTTTGTATCAAGTTTGGGCCTTTGTAGCGCCAGGTTTGTACAAGCATGAACGTCGATTGATCATGCCACTGCTGTTCTCTAGTTCGCTATTGTTCTACTGTGGAGTGGCATTTGCCTACTTCGTGGTATTTCCATTGGTGTTTGGCTTCTTTACCGCCATCTCTCTTGGTGGAGTAGAGTTTGCAACTGATATCTCGAGTTATCTCGACTTTGTGCTGGCGCTATTTATGGCGTTTGGTATCGCATTTGAGGTGCCTGTTGCGATTATTTTGTTGTGTTGGACTGGGGCCACTACACCAGAAGATTTAAGACAGAAACGTCCTTATATTATAGTGGCTGCGTTTGTCGTAGGTATGGTGTTAACGCCACCAGACATGATCTCGCAAACCTTACTCGCTATTCCGATGTGTTTACTGTTTGAAGTCGGTTTGTTCTTCGCGCGTTTTTATACTCGTCGAAGCGAAGAAGTAGAAGCGGAAACCGAAGAATAAGGCTAATCTAGATGTGAAAAGCGGCTCAATTGAGCCGCTTTTTTTTTGCGGTTGGTTTTTTCTTGGGCTAATTACTTAACTTTCATGACGTAACCACATTTTGTGCATACGTATACTTCCTTGATGCCCAGCAGCTTTTGAAAAAAACTGCGCGGTACGCGTTGTAAGTAAGCACCATGTGTACACACTTCAACTTCCATATTCATGCTGTTTTACATTTGTGCTAATTAATGGGCGTAAATCAGTATAGAAAAATAATGTGTCGAGTTGTCGACAGTTTTGCAAAGCGGACGAAGTAAAGTGACGATATGAGAAGTAAGTAGAGTTGCTAGTTAATTATTATGTTTATCAATAATTTTGTATGGATTGTTCTACTATTTCAACAGGTTGAATCGTTCATTCAATAGTTTATGACCCGTCCTGATATGGGTTGACACTTTTTAACTAAAACGCTCGATGTACTTCATCGGGCGTTTTGTATTTTAA
>NZ_JAWOTS010000022.1:0-59645 GCF_033338975.1 Vibrio sp. Vb0349
TTAGCATGAGTAGTTTTACAGGCAAAGCCGAAACGGATGATAACCACCTACTGAAGTAGGTGGTTTAGGGCTGAAAATAAAAAACCCCGAAGATTCGGGGTTTTGATTCATACTGCTTTTTCTTTATTAATTACTTAGTTTTACTAGAAGAAGCCTAACGGGTCGATGCTGTAGCTAATCAGCAAGTTCTTAGTATTCTGGTAGTGGTCCAGCATCATCTTGTGCGTTTCACGCCCGATACCCGATTTTTTGTAACCACCGAACGCTGCGTGTGCAGGGTAAGCGTGGTAACAGTTAATCCAGATTCGACCAGCTTCAATATTACGGCCCATACGATATGCGACGTTCGCATCACGTGTCCAAACACCTGCGCCTAAGCCATATTCGGTGTCGTTTGCGATTTCCAACGCTTCAGCCTCATCTTTGAATTTGGTGATAGCAATCACTGGGCCAAAGATTTCTTCTTGGAAGATTCGCATCTTGTTGTGGCCTTCCAACATGGTTGGCTGAATGTAGTACCCCTGGTTGATAGACTCTGGCTGTTCTGACACTCCACCACCAAAGACCACTTTTGCGCCTTCTTCACGGCCGATTTCCAGGTAACTTAAAATCTTATCAAACTGTTCTTGAGAAGCCTGAGCACCGACTTGAGTATCGGTATCGAGCGGATTACCTTGTTTAATCAGCTGTGCACGTTCCGTCAGTTTCTCTACAAACTTGTCATAAATCGCTTCATGAACCAGTACGCGAGATGGACAAGTACAAACTTCACCTTGGTTGAAGAAACCAAGTAACGTACCTTCGATACACTTATCAAGATACTCATCTTCGTAATCGAAGATATCTGAGAAGTAGATGTTTGGAGATTTACCACCTAACTCAACTGTCGATGGGATCAAGTTGTCTGCTGCACATTTCAGAATGTGGTTGCCAACTTGCGTAGACCCGGTAAACGCGAGTTTCGCAATGCGGTTGCTGGTTGCTAATGCTTGACCCGCTTCAGAACCATATCCGTTTACAACGTTGATGACACCAGGAGGAAGAAGGTCACCGATTTTTTCCATCAGAACCAGAATGGATGTTGGGGTTTGCTCTGCTGGCTTCAATACCACACAGCAACCCGCCGCTAGTGCCGGTGCTAGTTTCCAAGCCGCCATCAACATTGGGAAGTTCCACGGAATAATTTGACCAACCACACCAATCGGTTCTGGGAAGTGGTAGCTTGCGGTGTGCTCATCCAGTTCTGCCGCACTGCCTTCTTGTGCGCGAATACAGCCAGCGAAGTAACGGAAGTGATCCACTACTAAAGGTAAATCTGCCGCCAAGGTTTCGCGAACTGGTTTGCCGTTTTCCCAAGTTTCTGCAACTGCAAGCTCTTCTAGGTGTTGCTCAATACGGTCAGCAATTTTCAGCAAGATGTTCGAACGTTCTGTCACGCTAGTTTTGGCCCATTTTGCTTTGATGTTGTGCGCGGCATCCAGTGCTAAATTAATATCTTCCTCGCCAGAGCGAGCAACTTTACAATACGCTTGCCCGTTGATTGGTGAGATATTGTCAAAGTACTCACCACCCGTTGGTTTTACCCATTCCCCACCGATAAAGTTATCGTAATGCGATTTAAAGTTAACAATGGCATTTTCACTACCTGGCTGTGCATAGATCATAACTCTTCCTTTTGTTTCTCGTTCAATGTGTTATTGCAGTGTCGTATCGCACTGTTCACAAAGAGCATTACGCAAGTCACACGCCAACTACGCCACACTTGTTGTTAATTGAATGTAAAACTATGATTACCAAGCGATAACAAACCAAGTGAGCGATGTTTGAGCGGATGTATGGTGTGAACACCAATGTTCAAGTGTTCCAAAATGGCACACCCTCACTGTGACAAAATGGTACAGTCATGGAACTTCAACACATTAGCGGTAACAATTGGCTTTCAACTTCATGGGTCAGAAGTGAACAAGCGGGTTTAAAACAGCGTCGACGCCCTGAAGATATTCGAGTAACGCCAGCAACGCTCCAAGATAGGCGTCACCAACTCAATTTCTTGCTAGAGGCAGTCACTCAATTTGCGCTCCCTTTGTTTAATCAGCTATTTGCTCATAGCGACAGTCGCTTAATTTTGACGGACTCAGATGGTGTCATCATCGGCAGTTGGGGACAACCTAGATTTCGTGAGAAGTTAACGGAAATCTCGCTAAGCTCTGGAGCATGCTGGCAAGAAAAGGTCAAAGGCACCAACGCGATTGGTACAGCTTTGGTTGAAGCAAAGCCCGTTTCTGTTATTGGTGATCAGCACTTTATCCAACACCATCGTTTTATTAGCTGTTCGGCTAATCCTATTTTCGATCATCTTGGTAACCTCATTGGCGTATTAGATATTACGAGCGAGCAAAAGAGACATGACTTCTCAACGCAAGTACTAGTACAAAACATGGTCCAGCAAGTGGAGAATCAACTACTTAACTTGATTCCTCAAGGGCATATTCGTGTGGATTTAGCGTGCGAAAAAGGCTTACTGAATAGTGGTTGGCAAGGAATTATCATTGCAAATGAAGACGGACAAGTTTTGGCTCACAATCAAGTAGCCTCTCAACTTTTTGCGCAAAAAAGTATCATTGGGCAATCCTTAGACGACATTCTATCCACTCGGGGAAATGAGCACCCTTTCGTTTTCAAAACAAAACCGCTTACTGATAAAGATAGCAAGGTCAAGTCTCGTGCTGTAGCGGCGTCCAATGATCTTCATTATGGCGACTCCGCTGTTGAGCACTGTTGGCAGCAAGCTAATCGCGTCATCGATAAAGACATCAGTTTGTTGATTCTCGGAGAGACTGGTGTTGGCAAAAACGAGTTTGTAAAAGCACTCCATAAAAACAGCCAGAGAAAAACGGGACCGTTAGTTTCCGTCAACTGCGGAGCGCTACCAAAAGATCTGGTTGAATCTGAATTGTTTGGCTACGTAGCCGGTGCCTTTACTGGAGCAAACAGCAAAGGCTATCAGGGAAAAATTCGCCAAGCACACAAAGGGATTTTGTTTCTGGATGAAATCGCAGATTTACCCTTGGAAGCTCAAAGCCGGTTGCTCCATGTATTGCAAGATAAAACCGTGCTTCCCGTGGGTTCAAACCAAAGTATTCAAGTCGATACGCAAATCATTGCAGCCACGCATAAAGATCTGGAACATTTGGTCAGCGAAGGATTGTTCCGACAAGATTTGTATTATCGCCTTAATGGCTTGATCATTGAGCTACCTCGCTTTGAGAAACGTGATGACAAACGACAACTGATTGAGAACATTCATCGGCGTCACGCCGAATCTGAACAACAGCTTTGCCCTCACCTCCTTTCTCTGATGCTGTCTTACTCATGGCCAGGAAATTTGCGTGAACTCGATAGTTTAATCAAAGTATCCGCCTTAATGGCGCAAGGTGAAGAAATATTGGAACTCACACACGTCCCAGCCCACCTAAGTAAGAAACTCAGCCAAGCTCAAGAAGGGGCAGCATCCGCTGAACCAACTTCAGAACTGCGTGCAACCGTCGAAGATAAGTTGCTCAAAACATATCAAGCCAACCAGGGGAACATTAGCAAAACGTCTCGTATGCTTGGTGTGAGCCGAAATACCATTTACAGAAAGTTGAAAAGCCTTGGCATATTAAGTTAATTCTACGACCTCAGATACAAAAAGAGCACCGTTGCGGTGCTCTTTCTCTTTGAAACCTAGCTTACAGGCCGCCTTGTTGTTGTGCCTGTTTTACTAATGCCTGACGTTGAGTTTCCTTCTCAGAGATCACTTGATTGTCCTTGTGCATTTCCTGTTCCAATTCTGCTGGAATGAAAACAAAGTACTTGTTAAGAGTCATCTTAGAACCTCAATTTGCTGTGTTAATTACCTTCTTGGTCGACGTAAACAAAACCAGAAAAACATGTTTTACTGGATCCTTGTTGCTAGTTTCAAAAAATAAAGGATGTTCATATAGTAAACATCCTCCATGTGGGCGCTAATTATAGGCGTAGTTTAAAGGCTTACCTAGCACTCTTTTTCACCTTTTATGCAATCTGAGTTTCGATCGAAAAACGGGTTTAATTGCCCGTAGTTACTAAGGTATTGTTAAACAGAGAAAAAAGCTTTTACTGTAACTGACGACAGGGATGAGCTTACGAGTGTAGGTTCACTTGCAATTGTGTATCGTAGAGTTCGAATACGATAATAATAGCGCTACATGCCCTTAATCTGCGTAGTTAAAAACTTTGAAGTGATAGACAACCGAAGTCATATCTGTGCAACTCAGTTTAACGATTTGTCTACCAGTTCAATATTTCACCTTTTTTGAGAAATCTTTAGCCACTTTTTTGTGTGAAACGTCCCAAAAGAGCAGACAATTAAAGTGTGGTATATGACCACAATTGTCTATTCCCACTTAGCTTCGGGAGGCGTTTATGAAAAGTAACAAACTTGGCCATGTAATGTCTTTCAGCAGGATGTTTTCCTTCATTGCATTCTTGACGGCCACATTCGCATGGATTCTCAGCATGTACGCCCTATTTACTGTTTCTTTAGTGGCTCTTGTGGTCAGTGCAATTCTCTACCTAAATGACAGGTTTTATCAAAACAAGAAAACGACCACTGAAAAGAGCGCCTAGGCGCTCTTTTCTATTGGATGTCATTTCCGTGTGACTTGATATAGTTATCAATCCGTTCGAGTTCGTGAAAATAACCATACATACCAATACGATTAATTTCTGGTTCTATACAGTATTTTTCTTCTTTTACCATAGCTTCTACAAACATTCCGCTTGATGCAATTGTGAAAGGTGGACACGCTGAGTAACCATTACTTTCTGCAATATACTTCAATCGCCCAAATTCAAAAATTTGACCTGGAATAGCAACGATAAGGGACAAGACAATTGTTATAGTTATCACTTTAATCGGCACTTTGACTAACTGAGTCATTCGATCAAATAAAATATAGACCAATAATGTAGGGCATAAGAGTAAGCTTGCGATACTTAAAACATATGACGCATCAATGTAGAGCACTTGAAAACCACTACTGAGCTGAAGCGGTAGAGATTCGAAAACGAAATGATGATAAAGGCGATAGATAGAGTAAGTAATCAGTAATATGAACATAAGCAACACGAAAGCTGTGTGAAATGGATGCTTCTGTTGTGTCATTTCTATTACCTTATAGTTGAGGAGACGGCAGAGAGCTGCTTAGCTTCACTCTTCGAAGAGAAATATTAAACTGCTAGCAAATGCATGCTCTCCCATTTCTGAGAAGTGCGTGACGAATCAACGTTTAATGTAACTTTTAAATCTACCAATATCTTACAGACACAAAAAAGGATGCCACTTGGGCATCCCTTTATATCTTTATATTTAGTCGGTTTACTTAAAACGATTACACGTCGTAAGTTGTAGACGCTGTGTCGCCGCCTGTACCAGTCCAGTTAGTGTGGAAGAATTCACCACGGGGACGGTCAATGCGCTCATAAGTGTGAGCACCGAAGTAGTCACGTTGAGCTTGAAGCAGGTTCGCTGGTAGACGAGCTGTTGTGTAACCGTCTAGGAAAGATAGCGCAGAAATCGTACATGGCATTGGGATACCAGACTCTAGAGATTTCGCTGCTACTTTACGCCATGCTGCTAGGCTGCCTTGTAGGATGTTTTTGAAGTACTCATCAGAACCAAGGAATGCGATGTCTGGGTTCGCTTCGTACGCATCACGGATGTTGCCTAGGAACGCAGAGCGGATGATACAACCACCACGCCACATTAGTGCTACGTTACCGTAGTTTAGGTCCCAACCGTTCTCGTTCGATGCTTCGCGCATTAGCATGAAGCCTTGAGCGTAAGAGATGATCTTAGAAGCTAGTAGCGCTTGACGTAGTGCATCAACCCACTCTTGCTTGTCGCCTTCAACCGGAGTGATTGTCTTACCGAATAGAGATTCAGCTTCAACACGTTGGTCTTTCAGTGCAGATAGACAACGAGAGAATACAGACTCAGAGATAAGTGTTAGTGGAATACCTAGGTCTAGTGCGTTAATACCAGTCCATTTACCAGTACCTTTTTGGCCTGCTGTGTCTAGGATCTTCTCAACTAGAGGCTCACCGTCTTCATCTTTGTAGCCAAGGATGTCAGCCGTGATTTCAACAAGGTAGCTGTCTAGCTCAGTCTTGTTCCAATCAGCGAATACTGCTTGCATCTCGTCAGCAGACATACCAAGACCGTCTTTCATGAACTGGTAAGCTTCTGTGATAAGCTGCATGTCACCGTATTCGATGCCGTTGTGTACCATCTTAACGAAGTGACCAGCACCATCGTTACCAACCCAGTCACAACATGGCTCACCAGCGTCAGTTTTCGCAGCGATACCTTGGAAGATAGGCTTAACCGCTTCCCATGCTTCAGCAGCACCGCCAGGCATGATAGATGGACCGAAGCGCGCACCTTCTTCACCACCAGATACACCAGTACCGATGAAGTGGATACCTTTTTCACGTAGTGCAGCAACACGACGGTTTGTATCTGGGTAGTTAGTGTTACCACCGTCAATAATGATGTCGCCTTTGTCTAGCAGAGGTACTAGCGCTTCGATGAACTTGTCTACAACGTCACCAGCGCGAACCATCAACATTACTTTACGCGGCGTTTCTAGCTTCTCTACTAGTTCTTCTAGAGAGTATGCACCGATGATGTTCGTGCCTTTTGCTGGACCTTCCAGGAACTCGTCTACTTTAGCAGCAGTACGGTTGTGAGCAACCACTTTAAAGCCGTGATCGTTCATGTTTAGGATAAGGTTTTGACCCATTACTGCTAGGCCAATTACACCGATATCACCTTTCATTGTTTCTCTCCAATTTTATTTCATCGACGAGCAGCGTCTTAAGCAATTTTTGCTGCCGCGTCTAAATCTAAATACCATTCCGTTAGGCCCGATTTCGCTTGAATCTTAGCCGCTGGGTATGGCAGTGCGTGTGCTGGTGAACTGTTAATTTCTTCAACAATGTCCGCTTTTCCTGCACCAAGCACTAAGTAACTAATGCGTTTCGCTGCTTCTAATACGCGTGCGGTTTTCGACACACGAAGTTGGCCCGATTCAGGATGCGACGCCACAAGAGATAGGTTCGCATCATCATAATTCGTTTGGCCAGGGAACAGAGAAGCTGTATGACCATCTGCACCAACGCCTAATAAGATCCAGTCAAACACAGGTGTGCCGTTTTCACTCGGGATCACCTCTGCCATCTCTTTTGCAAAGCGCTCGGCTTCTGCTTTAGGCTCATCTTCGCCACGGATGCGGTGAATGTTTTCTGCAGGAATATTTACTTGGCTAAACAACAATGTGTTCGCTTCACCGTAGTTGCTTTCTGCATCGTCAGGGGCAACACAACGTTCGTCACCCCACCAAAAGTGGAGGTTTTCCCATTGAATGGAGGTTGCGTAAACCTCTGAAGCCAGTAGTTTAAACAGCATTTTAGGAGTGCTGCCGCCAGAAAGAGAGATGTGAACAGGTCTGCCCATTTCGCTAAACGCTTTCATATCGTTAGCTAGGCTTTCAACTACCTGTTCTGCTGTTTGGTAGATCTTATGGTTGATCATAGTTCACAGTAATCCGTATCTGTTAAGTTTTTACATGGGAAACGCCAAGCGCGACCATCACGCTGTAACAAGTCATCTGACTCTTTAGGTCCCCAAGTGCCGCATGCGTACCCGAAGAGGGATTGTGGATCTTGCTTAAAATCTAAGATTGGCTGTACGTATTGCCAACACGCTTCCACCGCATCACTACGTGCAAATAGCGTAGCATCACCATTCAAAGCATCAAGTAGAAGGCGCTCGTATGCCGTTAGCATTTGCGTTTCTTGCAGGTCAGCGTAATGGAAGTTCATTTTCACTTCCTTCGCTTCAAAGCCTGCGCCTGGCTCTTTCAAGCCAAAGCTCATTTGAATGCCTTCGTCTGGTTGAATACGAATGATCAGCTTGTTTTCTGGTGCGTTTTGACCAAACACAGGATGCGGTGTTTGTTTAAAGTGGATAACCACCTCAGTAACGCGTGTTGGAAGACGCTTACCAGTACGCACGTAAAATGGCACGCCATTCCAACGCCAGTTGTTGATGTACGCTTTCAAACCGATGTAAGTCTCTGTACGAGAATCGTCTGCAACTCCCGGCTCTTCACGGTAGCCGCGTAGGCTTTGCCCACGAACTTCAGACGCCGTGTATTGGCCTAATACTAGGTCATTGCGCAGAGCGTTTTCGTCTAATGGCTTTAGGCATTGAAGCACTTTTACCACTTCATCACGCATCGAGTCTGCATTGATTTGCGCTGGTGGTTCCATACCTACCATTGCTAATACTTGTAGCAAGTGGTTTTGGAACATGTCGCGCACAGCGCCAGAGTTGTCGTAGTAACCACCACGCTCCTCTACGCCAAGGAATTCTGCGCCTGTGATTTCAACGTAATCAATGAAGTTACGGTTCCAAAGCGGCTCAAACATCGCATTAGAGAAACGAAGCACAAGTAGGTTTTGTACCGTTTCTTTACCTAAGTAATGGTCAATTCGGTAGATTTGATGCTCTTGGAAGTGCTCGTGAATTTCTTTGTCCAGAATACGCGCCGATTCAAGATCATAGCCGAATGGTTTCTCAATGATCAGGCGTTTCCAGCCATCCTCTTCACTGTTAAGACCATGTGCTGCAAGACTTGCAGGGATCACACTGTATAAACTTGGTGGGGTTGCTAAGTAAAAAAGCGTATTGCGTTGCTCGAATTGATATTCGTCCGCAAGTTGGTCTAAGCGAGAAGATAGCTTACCGTAATCTTGTGTGTCAGAAGTATTAATTGCTTGGTAGTGCAGATGGTTAATAAATGCATCAAGCGTTTCTGGCTCAGTCTTTTCCATTTCCTGAAGCGATTTTTTCAGCTTCGCGCGGTAAGACTCATCACTGTATTCAGTGCGACTTACACCCAGAATGGCAAAATTCTCTGGAAGCTGCTTGTTCGCGTAGAGGTGGTATAAAGCAGGAATGAGCTTACGGTACGTAAGGTCACCTGAAGCACCAAAAATAACGATGCTGCTGTTTTCTGGTATTACCATCATCTTTCCCTTAAAAACGAGGTACTTATTGTGTGCCCGGATACGGCTAGAGAATGAGCCAACCCTATCAATGGCACCTCAAAATAGAAAATTGGTCTTACCTATTACGTTGATAGGTAAAGTCTATGGGCCCAAAGAACCTCAAGAAGTTGCATTTCCGATTCTTGGAAACACGACGTATTGAGGTCATTTAAGTCACTTATGTCTCAAAAGTACACACTGTACTCGCTGGAGGAGAGTCCGACACGGGGCAATATTGTCTACGACTATTTGATTTACATCAACACTTGCCAGTGCAAACGTTTAAATAAGTTGCACAAAACGTCATAAGCGATTGTATTTTATTGATAAAAAAAGTTTCATCTGAACGCTCCAGAATTTAAGCAAAAACTCTAATATGGGCAATAATTACTCATACTTGCAATCCATTACAGTTTTATCGTGATCTGTGTTACTTACTTTTTATTTCATCATCCTATTGATAATGATACTCAATTAAAGATAATGAAATCACTATTAATGTGAAAGTAGAACGCCATGAAATCAAGCGCCATTAACCCACACCCCATAAACCGAATACAATCGGTGCTTGACTACATTCACACCAACTTAGACAGCACTCTGAGCGTAGATGAAATATCAAAAGCAAGTTGTTGGTCGCGCTGGCAACTGCAACGCGTATTTCAACAACACACTGGCGTATCCGTCGCTCACTACATCAGAGAGCTTAAACTTAGCCTTGCGGCTGAGCGCTTAATCCATACTTCTGACCGCTCGTTAGATATAGCGATAGAAATGGGATTTACATCTGAACACGCATTTAGCCGAGCGTTCAGGAATATGTTTTCAAAAAGCCCCCGTGAATATCGAAAAACGCAACAACTCTCCGGGTTGAGACAACCTTTGACGCTGCGTAAGACACCAAAAGAAGAGAAAAAACATCAGCGCTTTATTGAAGTTCGAATAGAAACAAAACCGGCTTTTGAACTTGCTGGTTATCATGAACCTATTCACGGATTGTTTTCCGCTGCGCCCGATTTCCAATCCAAAGTACCGTCACTTTGGTCACGTCTTTATTCATCTGAAAACCTTAACAATTCGGAAAGTAGTTACTTTGGCGTGATTGATGTGACTCAAGCGTATTCAAACAACCAACAACTTGAGTATTGGGCAGGTTATGAGTGCAGTCCAACAGCAAACGCACCAAGATCAACGAACTCTTCCAACTCGGGGTTAGACCTCTTGGCTGTTCCTGAGCAAACCTACGCCGTCATTACACACATAGGCAAAGCATCAGAGCTCGCCTCAACGCTGGAATGGTTTATTTTACATTGGCTACCCTACTCTAATTATCATGCTATCGATGGTTATGAGTTAGAGCTTTATCCAGAAGGTTATGATGTTGATAGCGAACAAGCACAAATGCAGTATTGGATTCCTGTCGAGCCAAACGACTCGCTATCTTTAAAACCTAAGAACAGAAGAATAAGTTCCAAAGATTAGTGTTTTGCACCAAATTGTTAACTTTTCCTATTTCTTTGAATATAGAATACAAATAACAATCATTATCAATAAATAGAAAAAGTAGTGGAATTTATAAATATGGAAAGTCCGATTCGATTTCATCGTTCAGCGGTTGCTATCGTCGTATCCGCATTGCTCGCTGGCCACGCCAATGCGACTGAGAGCGTATCCCAACACGAAACGATTACGGTGCTAGGAGAAACATACCGAAACACCGCAACTAAAACCGTTTTAGAACCGGAAGAAACACCGCAAGCGATCACGGTAATCACTAAAGATGACATGGACCTACGCGGCGTAAACTCGGTGAGCGAAGCATTGCGTTACGCGCCTGGCGTAAATACAGAATTGCGTGGCGGTGCCGTTTCCCGACTTGACCTATTCAATATTCGTGGTTTTATTAACTACACCAACTTTTATGATGGTCTTCCTTTGCTGTACAACGGTTGGAACCTTCAACCGCAGGTCGATTCCGTTGCTCTTGAGCAAATCGAGGTTTTTAAAGGGCCAACGTCTGTTCTTTACGGCAATATTCCACCAGGAGGTATGGTCAATATTATCGCCAAGGCGCCTCAGTCAACACCCTCACACTCTGTCTCGATTAGTACTGGGACTAACAACCTAAAAGAACTGACGTTCGACACCACAGGACAAGTTGGTGATTCTAATGTTGATTACCGTATCGTCGGCCTGGCAAAACAGCGAGATGGTCAAGCCGATACGTCTGAAGACGAACGTTATGTACTCGCCCCATCTTTCAATTGGCAAGCGACAGAAAGCACATTAGTGAACGTGAATGTTTACTATCAAAATGATCCATCAGCAGGTATCTACACGACTGTGCCTGCATCTGGCTCAGTGATTAAAAACCCACTTGGCTCGATGTCACCAAGCACCTATTTGGGGGATGAGGACTGGAACACTTACGAACGCGAAGTTCTGATGATGGGTTACAAAGTCCAACACGACTTTAACAACAATTGGCAATTTCTACAGAATGCCCGCTACATGACCGCCGATGCCTATCAGGAAAACACATATAACGGTGCACTTGAAGCGGATAACCGTACCGTTGGTCGAAATGCCTATTTAACCGATGAAAAGTCCAAATCCTTTGTGATTGACAACCAACTATCTGGCTACATTAAAACAGGAAATTTTGAACATAACTTATTGTTCGGGCTTGATTATCAGTATCTAGACTCAGATGTAAAATACAAAGACACGCTTGGGTATTCGCTAACTCAGGACATTTTTAATCCTGACCACAACAGCATTGATCGTAATGCACTGAATTTCCAATACAAACAAAACTTGGATATCAAAACGAAGCAGATTGGCGTTTATTTCCAAGATCAAGTTCGTTACGACCAACTTGTAATGATTGCAGGTCTTCGTTGGGATAAATACGATTCAAATACAGACGCCGTTAGCGATTATCTAGGAACAGTATCCAACAGCAAGGAAGAGTTAGACGATACCAACGTATCTTTCCGAGTCGGTGGTTTATATGAGCTAGACTTTGGTCTCTCGCCATACCTTACTTACTCGGAAAGTTTTGAGCCAATTGCGGGTGCCGACTCTTCTGGTAAAGCATTTGAGCCATCAACCGGTCATCAATGGGAGTTAGGCTTTAAATACGCACCATTATCTGGTGATATCTCAGGTAACTTAGCACTCTTCCATATTACGAAGAAAAACGCGATCTTGACCGATCCGAATAATCCATATGCACCGAACTATCAAGCGGGCGAAGTGGTATCACAAGGTATTGAACTTGAGGCAAAATGGCAAGCCACAGCACAAGCTGATTTCACTCTAGGCTATACATATACCGATATGGAGATTACCGAGGACAGTTATTACAACCAAGAAGGTAAAACGCCGGTTTGGGTACCTGAGCAAACGGCCTCTCTATGGGCAAATTACTTCTTTGAAGGAAATCTTTCAGGCCTTCGTACCAGTGCTGGCGTTCGCTATGTCGGAGAAGCACAAATTGATGCACAGAATAGTCAAAAAGTACCGGACTACACCTTGTTTGATTTAGCAGCAAGTTACGATTTCTCAACGGTATCTGAATCAATGAAAGGGGCTAGCGTCACGCTTTCTGCAAGCAATCTATTCGATAAAGAATACTATTCTTGTTACGACAAAAATAACTGTTGGTTTGGCGCTGAGCGCTCTATCGAAGCGAAGTTAGAATACAACTTCTAACCTCTTAGAGCGGAACAGCAGTAATTTGTAAAGCGATGGTTTCTAAAACAAGCCATCGCTTTGTATTTTGCATAGAGCATCAATATAAACGCTACCGTATCACTTTTTTATAGCACCTTTCTGGCCTACCAACAGAGCCATAGTTTAAATCAGCCTCTAGTTCACCAGTGCTGATCAGATACTCCAAATAGCGCCTTGCCGTTGTTCGGCTCACTCCGATTTTTTCACCTGCCTCATCAGCGGTCAGTACACTGCCATTTAGGAACAACTCTCTGATCTTGTCTAGGGTTACACCATCAATCCCTTTTGGTAATCGGTTCGGCAAGTTGTCTTGATTGGCGTGAGACTGCAGCATTTTATCAACGAGGTTCTGATCCAAACTCTCTACGATGTCTAGTTGTTGGCGTTGGGACACATACTTTTTCAGTGCGGCATCTAAGCGTGGAAACATCACTGGTTTTAACAGGTAATCGACAACGCCACCCCTCATCGCCTGTTGTAACGTATCGACATCCCTTGCGGCTGTAATCAAAATGACATCACACGTTTGGTTACTTGCACGCAGTGTATTTAGTATCTCAAGCCCTGTGCCATCGGGAAGATAGACATCCATCAATAGTAAATCTGGCTTAAGAATGTCGAGTTGCATTTCCGCTTCCATTCTCGTGGTCGCAATTCCGACCACTTCCAAACCTGTCAGTTGGCTTAAGTATTTGTGGTGCAGCTCAGCAATAGCCAGATCATCTTCAATGATCATTACGCGAGTCGCCATACTCATAATTGTTCTTCCTTGGGTAAGTACACCGTTATTCTTGTCCCATAATTTGTATTGGGTATCATCTCAACATGGCCGTGATATCGAGTAGCAAGCTGATTGACAAGGTGTAACCCAACACCTCGATTTTGACGAGATTTCGTCGAAACGCCTTTTGTAAATAATGTTTGTGGATCCATTGTTTTTGGGAGGCCACAGCCATGATCTATCACCTCAAGTATCACTTCATTTCCGTAATCGCTAACGGACACATCAATGTTTCTGCGTTCTGACGCAACATTTGATTCATCGCGAATTGAAGTTAACGTGGCATCGAAAGCGTTATCAATCAAATTACCCAAAATTGTGACAAGGTCTTCCGAATTTAGCCACTCAGGTAGGGGCTCCAGACGACTGCCTTCCTCAACCACCAGTTGTAAGCCTAACTCGCGAGCACGTTCAGTTTTTCCAAGCAACATACCTGCAATTAGCGGGTCCTTAACGGTATCTCTTAAAAACTCAATCATTGCTTGATAGTGTGCGGTTTCTTGTCCAATTAACTTTTGCACCGCATCAAGCTCACCCATTTGTACTAGCCCACTAATGGTGTTGAGCTTATTTCGATGCTCATGGGTTTGCGAACGTAACAAATCTGCATATTCCTTGGTTTGTGATAGCTGCTCGGTTAGATCATTAATTTCATCCCTTAAACGGAAACTCGATACCGCCCCCACGATTTTTCCATCAACATAAATTGGAGAGCGATTTGCAATCAGGCGCTTATGATTAAGGAATATTTCAATATCATGATCTTCCTGCCCGCTTTCTAATACTGTATATAGATCGCTATCACGCAGCGTGTCAGTCAAAGGTTTATTGAGCGCTGATTCTCTATCAATACCGAGAATCTGGCAGGCACTACGATTTATCGAGCGAAGTATCCCTTGGGCATCAATGCTTAACACGCCCTCTTTGATGGTGCTCATCGTCACTTCTAATTCGCCGTACAACCGCCCTATCTCTTCAGGCTCAAAGCCTAAAATGGCGCGCTGAAACTTTCTCGACGCATAATTGGATACAATGGCATTAGCGACGACAACTACGATGACCATTAAAATCAAAAAGGCCAAAAATGGTTCGATGCGGTCTTGCAGTCGGTCGAGCAAATAGCCAACCGAAACCACACCAATGATGTTCCCTTGCTCGTCAAAAATCGCAGCTTTACCACGAACTGAATAACCTAACGAGCCCTGTGCCGTCGAAACATAAGACAATCCCCGTTCTAGCGCTCGACGATTGTCGCCACCTCTCATTGGCTTGCCCAACCGCTCATCAACAGGGTGGATTAAGCGTACTCCCTTATGGTCGCCAATAACGATGAATGCAGCACCTATGGCTTCGGTCAATTCTCGAAAGCGAAGTTGGTATGGCTGGGGGTTTTGGGTTTCGATCATTTCACGAACAACCGCTGAGTCCGCTAAAAAACGGGCAACACCCAGTGCTTTTTCTCCCATTTCTTGCTCTTGATTGATTTTGAGATAAGTGAACCCCGCGGCGACAAGCAATAACAGCTCTATCAACCCCGATAGCGTCATGATAATGAGCATCCGCTTACGAAAGCTGATGGTTTTCCAACTCATTGATACATCCTTGTGATTCACTCTTGAGCGTAACGTTAACACTCAGTTAACAGCATGACGTTGTCGCGGTGATAAATCTGTGAGGAAGGCAAACAAACCGCAGAGTTTACGGTTAATTAATCGACGAGCTGAAACATAAAATTACAACCATTCACCAAATTTAGCATTCCTCTCTGATACTCAATTCCATACATAAATTGCCCTTAAAATCATGATCGCGATCACATCGATTTTAGCGGTTTTTGAGGCGTTTTTAGACTTTACAACGTATAATTTTTAATCAACGAAACCAATGAGAGTTTCGGTTTGAAAGCAGTGAAGCTGGAAGTCTATTAAAAGCTCAACATTGACGTCAGTGGTTTGGACACAAATAAAACAAAATACAAATACTGACTATATGACAAACACTTAGACACCATCTGAAAACTGGAAAACTATAAACAGAGGTGCATTTATAGTTAGAAGGAACACCAAACATGGAACGCGATACCTTTGGAATATGCCTGAATAAGGCGATGCTGTCAGAGAATATGTATTCAACATTTACACACGTCAGGGCTTATGAAAAAAACGGAGGCGGTACTTCTGATCTCAAAGTCCTGTTATCGTTCCCTCAAATGAGTGGAAAAGATCTATTGAATACGATGCGAGGTTCTCGTCAGCTGGAGTGGAGAGCGGAGTTTCACTGTCCATATACGAAATAAATTTGTAACATCTCCCGCGCCCAGCACAAATATAACTGGGCGCATACTACTGCCCAATTTTCCCTCCTACTTAACACGCAGTTACGAATCCTTTATATTAGAGCTAATACTCTACGACAAAGCAGCCATTATGAAAAAAACAGGAAAGGTTTGGATACTGGGCTTACTTAGCAGCTCGATTTCCCTTGCCTGTCATGCGGCACCGATCACTTTTGATACCGCATGGCAGCTATTGCTAGAAAACAACTATTCTCTCAAAGCTCAACGCTCAAACGTCGAGAACTACCAATACCAAGAGAGTGCCACCAGCAATCTCAACTTACCTCAGGTTACTATTGGCGCGAATTACACGCGTTTAGATACCGATATCACGCTTTCGGGAAAACAGATCCTAGACAGCACAGGAGCACACATTAACGTACCTCCTGCTTTTCAGCCTATTTTTGGTGCCTTAGCTAATACCACTTCGACCATAACCGAGCGCGATATTTTCTCTTCGTCTATTCGTGCGATTTGGCCAATTTTTACTGGTGGTCGAATTTCTGCGGCTCAATCAGCAGCAGAAGGCAAAACGGATGAGGCGAAAAGTCAGCTTCTAATGGAACAACAAGCGCGTTTTGAAGATTTATCGAAGTACTACTTTTCTGTCGTACTGGCAAAGGAAGTACTCGCAACGCGGCAAGCGGTTGAAGCAGGGCTAAAAAAGCATCGAGATTTTGCCATTAAGCTTGAAGAGCAAGGACAAATCGCGCACGTTGAGCGCCTGCAAGCCGAGGCTTCTTTAGATAAAGCATCTGTAGAAACACGTAAAGCAGCCAGCGATTTGAGTATCGCTCAGGCTGCATTAGGTAAATTACTCGCACAAGATGATGCCGTAGAGCCCGCTGAATCTTTGTTTATCAACGACAGTCTTCCCCCTCTTACTGCTTTTGTCGATCAAACGTTGCTTACCTATCCGGGGTTAGAACTTCTGAGCGCTAAACACAAACAAGCCTCTAGCTTAATCAAAGCAGAAAAAGGGAAATACTACCCTGAAGTTTATCTTTACGGCGACTACAGCTTGTATGAAGACGATTCTCTCGCAAGCCAAATGAAGCCTGACTGGTTAGTTGGTGTTGGTGTCAGCATTCCACTGATTGAATCATCAGGGCGAAGCGAAAAAGTCAAAGCCGCTCAAAGCGTCGTCTCGCAGGTCGACTCATTAAAGTCCCAAGCCAAACAAGACTTATCGCTGTTAGTCCAAAAGACATACTTGGAGGCTCAGCAAGCCATTGATGAAGTACAAGGGCTCGCATCTAGCATTGAACTCGCTAACGAAAATCTGCGCTTGCGTGAAAAAGCATTTACTCAGGGTCTGTCGTCTTCTCTGGATGTTGTGGATGCACAACTTTATGTCGCGAGTATAGAAACACAACGTTCAGCGGCGCGTTTCCGCTATTTAATATCTTTAACCAAGCTACTCGCATTGAGCAGTGAAATGAACAGCTTCGAACAATATCAAAATACCGCTTATATCCCTGCTTCAACATCCAAAGAGGTGAAATAAATCATGGCAGCTAAATCACTAAAACCCGTTTTACTCTCACTTTGTGCTTTGGGTGTTGCCTCTTGGGTTGGGTATCAATTTTACCAAGCCTATCAACCAGAACCGATCCGCTTACAGGGATTAATTGAAGCCCAGCAATACAGCATTTCCTCAAAAGTCCCAGGGCGTATTGATGAGGTCATGGTACGTAAAGGCGACGATGTAGAGAAAGGTCAGCTTATTTTTACCCTTCATAGTCCTGAAATTGAAGCGAAGTTAGAACAAGCAAAAGCAGGTGAAAAAGCGGCGGACGCCTTAGCTCAAGAAGCTGAGAAAGGCGCACGTGAGCAACAAATCCAAGCAGCAAAAGATCAGTGGATGAAAGCCAAAGCCGCTGCGAATTTAATGGAAAAAACCTACAATCGTGTGAATAACCTTTATAACGATGGCGTGGTTGCAGAACAAAAACGCGATGAAGCTTTAACTCAGTGGCAAGCAGCGAAATACACAGAAAGTGCCGCGTTTCAAATGTACGAAATGGCAAAAGAAGGCGCTAGAAGTGAAACCAAAGTGGCTGCGGCGGAAAAAGCGCGCATGGCATCAGGTGCCGTAGCCGAAGTAGAAGCGTATGCGAAAGATACTCAGATCTACAGCTGGTTCGACGGCGAAGTCTCTCAAGTTCTGCTTCAAAGTGGTGAATTAGCACCTCAGGGCTTCCCAGTAGTTACTGTGATAGATACAGAAGATGCCTGGGCGACACTTAATGTGCGTGAAGATTACCTTCAACACTTTAGAAAAGGAGCAACCTTTGATGCCTATTTGCCTGCCTTAAACAAAAATGTTGAGTTCAAAGTAACGCATGTTGCCGTTATGGGTGACTTTGCAACGTGGAGAGCAACCGATGCTTCTCAAGGTTTTGATCTTCGTACCTTTGAAGTAGAAGCTCGTCCAGCTCAACCCGAACCTGAACTGCGTATGGGAATGAGTGTTGTCGTTGAACTTTAATCACAACCACTAGGTTAATGCTATGACGATTAAGATTTCACAGCGGCATATCTTACGACGAGACAAGTGGTTGCTTTCGTGCCTTACTTGGATACCGATTTTGCTCGCGATGATGATTTGGGGTGTGTTCTCTGCGGGCATTGCCCGGGATCTGCCAATCGGTGTGGTTGATCTACAACATTCCCAACTTTCTCGAAAGCTCATTCAATCTTTGGATGCGTCGTCGAGTCTGGCTGTTAACTATCACTACACCAGTACAAGCGAAGCAAAAAATGCGATGATTGAAGGCGATATCTACGCTTACGCGGTCATCCCATCTAAGTTCGACCAAGATATTCTCCAGCACCGCCAACCTCAACTTTCTGTCTTTTACAACAGTCAGTACATTTTGGTAGCGAAACTGATCAACTCTGCCGTTGCGCAAGCACAAGGCTATTTCGACGCTCAGGTTGAAGTAATGGGCAACTTGGCTAAGGGTAACACCACAACGTTAGCAGCGGCTGGACAGGCTGTACCCGTGTCGACACAAATAACTGCATTATTTAACCGTAACAATAACTACGCACAATTTTTGGTAACGGCTATCGTGCCAGCCATTTGGCAAATATGTATTGTAGTAAGCACTATTTTGATTCTTGCCGCGCACTTTCGCATTTATGGTGGAAAGAATAGCTTTGCATTTTTGGGCGAAAAGCCATACGCCAGGCTCACTACCCTATTAAGTCAGTACATTCCGGTCTTTATGGCGCAAGGTGCGTTGTTCTTGTACTGGTTTTATTCCGTGCTTGATTGGCCAATGGAAGGCAGTTTTGTGGTTATGCTACTAGCACAATTGGCGACGGTTATCGCCTGTATCATTATGGGAGCGTTGTTCTTCTTCTTGTCGATGGATCCTGCACGTGCGATGAGTTTTGCTGGCGCGTTTACGGCTCCAAGTTTCGCGTTCATGGGAATTACATTCCCAGTTTCTGACATGAACACGCTCGCTTATGCATGGCGTTCATTATTGCCGATTACCCATTACATTGAAGCACAAGTGAGTCAAGCAAACTATGGAGCATCAGCCGCACAATCTTTAAGCTCGCTATGGCCTATGATTGGTTACGTTGTGCCCCTGATCATTACCGCAGCCTTGATGGGTAAACATCGAACAGATTCATCAACACGCCAAGCGAAGGAGGCGGTATGACATTGTGGCAACTGATTAAAGCGGAACTTAAGGCCGTTCTAACCAATCCAGTCGTTACGTTGACCGTGTTTGGTGGTGTCGTATTTTACTCGTTTTTATACCCTTTGCCTTATGCACAACAAACGCCTCGTGAACAACCAATCGCGATTGTTAATCTAGATGGTAGTCAGACGAGTTTAAAGCTAGAACGTATGGTTGATGCCACTCCGCAAGTCAACGTAGTCACTCGACTTCATACGATTGCCGATGCAAAGCAAGCATTTTTACAACGAGAGATCACCGGTTTTTTAGTCATACCAGAACACTTTTACAAAGACCTAATGCTAGGTAAAAGCCCGACTCTGGCCTACGCTGCGGACGCCTCGTATTTTCTCGTGTACGGAACCGTGGTAGAAGGATTGGCCCAAGCTGGAGGCACATTAGGGGCCCAAGTGAAAGTCAGTAAAATGGTGATAGATGGTGTGCCCATGAGTATGGCTAGCCATAATTACTCTGCTATTAAGCTTAATATGAAACCAACGTTCAACCCAACCATGGGTTACATCGAATACGTAGTGCCGGCAGTATTTGTTCTGATTTTACAACAAACGTTGATCATGGCGGTTGGATTACAAACGGGAACACAGCGTCATGGTCGTGGCTATTGGTCACAAGTATCAACGGGATCGCTGCTGCTTGTGAGAACGTTAGTATTTGTGGCAATTTATTATTTACTCGGCGCCTATTATTTTGGTTTTAGCTTCGAACGTTTAAACGTAAACCATATCGCCAATGCGGGCGAATTGCTGGCTATGTTGTTCCCGTTCTTTTTAGGTTGTTGCGGACTAGGCTTCTGGCTAGGTTACTTATTACCTCGGCGTGAACTTGTCACCTTAGTCGTCTTAGTGAGCTCTATGCCGCTCATTTTCTTGGCTGGTTTTATTTGGCCAATTGAAGCCATACCTACTCCCTTATTATGGATTGCTGATTTAAGCCCAAGCACTTGGGCGATAAAAGCTTTCTTAGCGCTAAACCAAATGGGGGCAACCTGGCAACAAGTCGCTCCACATTGGACGGCGCTTTGGGCACTCACCGTGCTTTGGGGTAGCGTTGCGTACTGGATTGCTAAGCGAAGTCACAAGCCAGTTGTAACAGAGAGCTTGGGGTGACAGCTGACATTTTTTATTACTATATTTTTTATTACTATAAAAAAGCCGGGTAACTAAACCCGGCTGAAAATCTGCGTCCTTGCAGCGGACATATGGTAAAAACACTTTTTGCTCTGGGCTTACCCATTGAGCGAGGTTAGATTAAGCCAAAAACTATGGACTCCATACTCTCATATAGAGGGTTATATCCTTCCAATAGACATTAGCTCTTCGCTAGAACGATAACGTTTTTCAGACACAAAAAAACAAGACTCACATTGAGTCTTGTTGTTGATAGGGATGAGCAGGATACATGTCGCCGCTAAGTCATATCACGGATTATTTTCTCTCGGTATTCTGTAACGACCTTCATGATTGAATTTTTTACATCACCGACTTGCTTGGAGGGTTGGCACCATAGGCCAAAACCAAACTTAAAACCTTCCAATAATTCAGAAGCTTCCACTGGCTCTATATGATTATTAGAAAACTCCGAATGGGCAAACGTTCTGGGGAGAATCGCCCATCCTAAACCTGCTTCAACCATTTTCACTACAAGGGCCAATTGGTCGACCTCTTCATGGTTCGAACTTACGATGACTTTTTCGCCCATTCCCTCTTCAATAAGAGACCGCAGTACAAATTGTTTACTATTCCTCAAGGCTGTCAATACTCGATCTGGTGCCATAGAAGCGAGTTCACCACCTTTCTGGACGAAAGGAACAAATTCAAAATGACCTAAAAACGTCGCATCCAGACTATGTATTGCTCGACTATCATGCACATTGACAATACCGAATTGATAATCACCATTCTGTAAACCCTCTTTAATTTCGTTGCGATTACGAACAAGAAAGTTAACTCGCATCATCGGAAAATCTGCTGCTAATTGAATACGAAGCAATACAAGAAAACGGTGTGGTATAGCGCTTGAATAGGCGATACTAACATTCTCTAACCCACCGTAAGCTAGACTTAATGCGACTTTATCGAAAGTACGTGCTTGTTCGATGGTTTGCTTAGCATAGTGGTAAAGAAGATGACCATCTTCTGTCGGTTCTACCGAGCGCCCCACTCGCTCAAACAGGTTGACCGCCAGTTGATCTTCAAGATTGGTAATCACCTGCCCTATTGTAGTTCGGTGCTTATTGAGTTTGACCGCCGCCTTACTAAACGAAAGCTGTTCATAAACGGTTACGAACGCGAGAAGTTGTTCAAAACTAAAATTCATAGGTTGTGCTTACTTTTTAGAGTTATCTAATTAAATTACCACAAGATCGTAGAATTGCTACTTGGTAACGGTAACAATCTGCGTTTGAATTCCTTCTCGACAACACAAAAAAAACCTACTAGCGTCAGTAGGTTTTCTCTAACTTAGTTGTACTCAACGACACGAGCTAAATAGTTGAATTCTCCTGAGTCACCATGGTAATCACGGTAGACATCGACACTGAAATATTTAGGTTGATCAGCGTAAATGTGGTCAACGACTTTTTGCTCAAGTGACTCCAACGTTTCACCGACCTGAGAGTACACGAACTGCTTGTTCACTTTTTCCAATTTACGTTGTTTCGCTTCTTTGTGTGACACATAGTTGTTGATCTCTTCCCACTTTCCCACGAACTCGACCGCCACGTAACTCGAGTTCTCGTCAATCATAATAAAGGCTGCACCTTCTTCTTTGATTGCAGACAGTTGCTGCATATCACTATCCACTTTTTGCTGGTCAAGATGGGCTCCACTTTGGGCGAATGCAGTCGCGGAAGCGGTAAGCATCATGAGTGTAAGAACGGCTTTTTTCATTGTATCGTTTTCCTGTATTAAGGGAGTTCAGTTACCCAAAGTTGCCCTTGGGTGGCTTTTTTGAATCCATATTCGTAAATCGTCAGCAAGTAGCGGTGATCGAACATATCTTTCGTTACTTTGGCGTATCTGAAATCTTGATCAATGTAGGTAAACTGCATCTCGATATCGTTGATTTCACTGATGTATTTCATTCGATAGAGATCACCACGAGTTTGCGCTAGCGTAAGGCTTGAGACACTCTTCGATACCAAGTCCAAACCTTTGTCTTTTAGTGGACGATACGGCGCTTTTAACGCACCATTGCGAATCACATCCAACTGAGGCGCTTTTTCTAACCCCAAAGCATCTGAGATTTGTTGATAGTTGAAGTTAGACGGATTAAAGAACACCTGCGCTGCGAGACCGCCATCTACGTGTAACTCCTCAAGTGTTTCTCCATCATGTTCAACATCGATAAATTGTGGAGGGAAAACACCAGGGATCGATGCGCTCGCAGCAAGCACCTTGTAAATAAGTTTAGATTTGTCCGCTAAATCACTGTTCGCAATCGCACCAATATTCCAAATCACCAGTTCGCCTGAATCAAAATGGGTACTGCCAATAAAGAGGCGTTTACCATTGCGGTGTTGCTGCGCCATCGCCTCGATCATGGGCTCAGGGTAAGCGTCTGCGATGAAATCATAGAGGTTCTCACCATCGGTAAACGCGTCCTTAAACAGGGTATTTAAGAAGTTCTTCTTACCCAAAATATTCTTATCATTGATGTTGAGCATGACTTCTTTCATCTTTGGCATCGCATCACCGCCAATGAAAACAAAAGGAGCGATTAGGGCACCCGCACTGACTCCAGTAATGATGGCATAATCTTTTAGCTCCCCCTTTTCCTGTAGCCCCATCAAAACGCCGGCCCCGTATGCGCCGTTTACGCCACCACCCGATAAGGCCAAAATATTGAGCTGTTCACCCTCTACTTTGATCGGTGTGGTTTGATTGTGCGCTGAGTAGAGAAAATCCGGCGCTTCATTGGCCCACATTCGAAGTGGCTCATTTGGTGTCGAACTCGCGATCTCGACATCTTTATAGTTGCTTTGAGAAACACGAACATCCAGCGTATGAGGTGAACTACAAGCTACTATCAGCAGCGAAAGTGCAACCGTCACACCAGAGGAAATTAAACGATTCATAATCAGTCTCATTTAATGTTCTCTGGCGTATGACCAGAGACTCAGTTTGAAGTTAATTGGGTCAAAATGAAGTCCGTTTCGTTGTGTGGAGTTACTATAGCTAGGCACGGCTAAACCCCATAATCGCGATTGTAGGATGCTATCCATCAAAGCAATTATGCCAAGTTTCTATATGCTAACTTTACGCTTCTCCGTTAATTAGGTACTGCGCTAAGCAATTTTCACGACGTTGAACTCATGCGTCGGTTCGACAAATTCGTATTGGGCATTGATCGTCTGTAGCTCCCATGTGCCATAGCCTTTGGTGATCTCCAATACACCGTAAACGGCGTTATGTGTATGACGAAAGGCTGCGACAGGAGACATCTTCTTCACCAAACAAGCGGTAAAAATCGCAGAAATTAAATCACCGACACCGACTGGCTGCATAGCAAATTCAACACTAGGGCGTTGGGCCAAATAGCTTGCTTTCGGCGTCGCTAAAATCATACTGAAGGCGTCATCTGTTAGAGCATGCAGATGTTTCACCAATACCATTTTCGGTCCTAACTCTAAGGCTTTTTTACATGCAGTGACCGCATCATAAAGAGAGTCAATTTTCACACCTGTTAACTCGCTCAGTTCAAACTGGTTAGGAACAATCACATCAGCGATGGGCAACAAGCTATGGCTTATCGCTTCTTTGACACCGTCTGCCACAATGCAACCTTTGTCTGGATCACCCATAACTGGGTCACACACATAAAGTGCACTATGGTTACGCGATTTGACTAAACTTACCGCTTCGGCCACCGCTCGAGATTGCTCTGCGCTGCCTTGATAACCGGACAGTATCGCGCCACATTCGCCTAACTTCTCAATGTTATCTAAGCCTCTCATTAGAGAATGAATTTCATCTGCCCCAAACTTCTGTCCAGTCCAACCTTGCTGGTACTGAGTGTGATTTGAAAACTGAACCGTGTGAATTGGCCAGACTTCGAGGCCCATTCTCTGCATCGGGAAGACGGCAGAACTGTTTCCTGCGTGGCCATAAACCACATGAGATTGAATAGAAATAATGCTTTTCATAAGTCACTCTTAATTGAGAAGTTTGTTAGCTTGGCGACTAAATAAACACAATATTGCGCACTGTGCTTATTTGGTCGGAATAGCCTCGACAACGCCGAGGCTTATTCTTAATCAGGTTGGATTCATTAGCCTTTGAACTCAGCAAAGTACTCATCCAACACTTTGCGTGTTGCACGACCGATAAGCTCGTATTCGTGGTGAGTAAGGTTTGCTAGCGAAACTCGAACTGATGCATGCACTACATCGAAGCCTTGGCCTGGAAGTAGGATAACGCCGGTTTCATGTGCAAGGCGGAACAGGAAGTCTTTGCCTTTCTCGCTCGCTTTGAACCATTCAACGAATGCTGGTCCGTACAATTTGCCGCCCAGAGTGTCGAGCTCAAGCAGTGTGTAGTAGTCCACACGATCTTTGTTTTCTTCAATTTCTACACCCATGTTTTTGTACAGAGTTTTGTAACGCTCGCGGATGATGCGTTTACATGCTTCTTTGTAGTTTTGTTCCGAGTCCATCAAGCAGTTCAAAGAGAACAGCGCCATTTGAACTTGTTGAGGAAGAGACAAACCTGCTGTGTGGTTAAGCGCTACGCTGCGGCTGTCTGCTACGATACGGTCAATAAACTTAATCTCACGAGGTTCCGGAGTCAGTGTTTTGTAACGATCGTCCAACTCAAGTTGAAGCGCTTCAGGAAGGCTGCGCATTGCATCGTCAAACACGTTGTTGTGTTGAATCGCAATCGAGCCTAAACGCCAGCCTGTTGCACCGAAGTACTTCGAGAACGAGTAAACACAAAGCGTGTTGTATGGCAGTTTCGCGAACAGTGAGACAAAGTCGTCCGCGAATGTGCCGTATACATCGTCAGTCACAATGAACAGGTCGCTGCGTTCGTTGTTCACAAAATTTGATAGGTTATCCAGAGTCTCATCCGAGAACTTCACAGACGCTGGGTTTGCTGGGTTCACGACACAAAGCAGTTTGATGTCTGTATCTGCAAGCTTTTCGATTTCAGACATCGGCAGCTGCCATGTTGTCTCATCCAAACGTAGTTCAACGATTTCCAGTTCGTATTCACTCAGTTCTGGAATTTCTAGGTACGGCGTAAAGATTGGAGTGATTAGCGCGACCTTGTCACCTTTCTTCAACAGACCGTTGTTGAACATAGTTTGGAACGTGTACGTCATAGACGCTGTGCCGCCTTCCGTTGCAAACAGATCGAAGTCTGTTGTCATTGGCATTGGGCCGTACATCTCTTCTGCGATGTACTGCTTCACAACGGTTTCGATGTTCGTCAACATACGTGGTGGCACTGGGTAGTTACATGCAAGGTATGCATTAACCAGTTCATTCAAGAAAGCTTGCTTCTCTAGACCCAAACGGTCTTTTGCGTAGCTCAGCGACTTTTCTAAGAACTGCACACCTTGGTCTTTCTTATTGTCGCTTGCAAACGTGTCAAAGCGTTCAACAATGCCCACACCATCTGGAATGCCACCGAAACCACCATCTAGGTATGAGTAAGTGCGCTCGGCTTCCAATATTGCGAATTCACCCAAACGAATGAACGCTTTACGTGGTAGTGTCGCTAGAAAATTAGGGTTACCACGACCTGCATCTAATAAAGCGCGGTCAGGAACAGTTTGTGCCACTTCAATAAGTTTATCTTTTAATTCAAATGGGCTTAAATCTGCAAATTTCGAAAAATCAATTGTTGTGTTTTGCGTAGTCATAATATTTACCTGAATCTATTATTTAGTAAAATTTGGATAATACTTCCCCTACCGCCTATTTAATTAGGCGATAAGAGTGTTCGAATTTATTTAAATTACATGCCTGCGTTTAAAGTAATAATGCCGACAATAATTGGGCCCCATAGGGTAAGCAGTACATTGGCGACTGCATAAGTCACAGTGAATGAGAATACTGGCGTTGCGTTACCAGTTTTTTCCATTAAAGCCGCGAATGCTGGGTTCGCACTTCGTCCACCTGTAACACAGCCAAGTGCTTCAACTGGGTTCTTAATCTTCAATACAAAGTATGAGAAGAAGAACGAAATAATCTGAGGGATAATCGTTACACCCATGCCAAGGAACAACAGAGACATACCGTGTTCTTTGATGGTGTCGACCGCTTGAGGGCCAGCCTCAAGGCCAACAATACCTACAAATGCTGCCAAACCGAAATCTCGAATAAAGTTCGCGGCACCCACAGGAAACTGAGCAACATGCGGATTGCGGCTACGCAACCAACCGACGATCAAACCTGAGATCAAACAACCTGCACCAGAACCGATAGTAACGGGAATACCAGCAATCTTAAAACTGATTAGACCAATTAATAGGCCAACCACCATGCCCATACCAAGCACGATTAAGTCAGTCACGTTTGCTGAGCCCATTCGCTGACCAATGTTTTTCTCAACGCGATTGATGTCTTTTGCGGTACCTGTAAGCTGGATGACGTCGTTTTTCTTCACCACAAGATCCGGCGTCATTTCAATTGAGATGCCTTCACGAATATAGTCTGTCACATAAATACCGCGCATAGAGCCTTGGTTCGAAGCCTCTTTAATCTCTTGCAGCGACTTACCAATCAGTTTGCGGTTGTCTGCGATCAGTTGACGGTTTTCTTCTATAACTTCATAGCCTTCTGGAAGTGCAATCTCGTTGTCAGCCAAACCATCTTGCAGCTGATGTACCGCATTACGACGACCTGTTACAACAATGACATCCCCTTCTTTCAGTGCTGTGAATTTGTCCACGTCTAGCACTTTGCCATCGCGTTGAATCAATTCAATACAAGCAGCCAGAGCGTGTTGGTTTAACTGAGCTAAGGTTTTGCCTGCTAGCCCACCATCTTTGCTCACTTTAAATGCTCGTGTAACCAGCGCTGTGATAGCGTTGAACTCACCCGGCGCTAAATCACGCTTACCATTTGAATTTTTCTCTTCTAGAGCAATCGCTTCTGCTCGGATATCCCATTTCATCAGTGTTGGGAATACCCATGTCACCATCAGAATTGGACCAAGCGAACCAAAGATGTACGTAACTGCGTAGCCTACTGCGACGTTGGTCTGCATTAGGTGCTTAGCTTCTTCTGTCACAACACCAAGACGTGCGATCGCATCACCCGCTGTACCGATGATTGCCGATTGAGTCAAACCACCAGCTGCAAGGCCTGCTGCCGTACCTCTGTCTAGATCAAACATCCAAGCTGCTGCTAGTACACAAAGCAGGCCAGACACCGTCATCACTACAGCGGAAAGTAGAATGTTGATGGTTCTAAAGTTCAGTGCTTTGAAGAACTGCGCACCACCTTGATACCCTACTGCGTAAATAAAGAGCGCAAAGAAAATGCTTTTTACGCCGGGATCAATATGAACACCAAATTGCCCAATAATCACACCCATTAATAATGTTCCGGCAACACCGCCAAGAACAAATCGACCAATGGTAATTTTACCAACCATATAACCGAGCGAGAGCGTAATAAAGAGAGCAACAAATGGTGCCATGTCAAAAAGGTTAGAAATAATTTCCATGACAATTTTACTCTTACTAATAAATATAAAACTCAAATAATCTAACGAATAATCTTTCACTCATATTTGTTGGATTATTTAATTTAAAAAGCATCTCGTTTGCTTCGAAGCGAATATTAGAAACAAAACCTCACAACTCGTAATCCCATTTGAAGGATGAAACCATCACTTCGCATATTCAAACGCAAACATTGAACAATAATTGTCGAAAATTTAATAACTTAGTGGTCTGAAATGAACATCAAATAAATTGGAAAATAAATTTATTTTTATTTTCACTGTCCAAAAAGCTACTTTGTTGCGCTATTCCCTCTATATAGCGCATAACACCTTTCGTTTGATGGATTAGATCCTCCAAAAGCGATTATCACGGATGCCATCATTTGCCTTATCTTTCCATTCATCAAGTTAATAGAGAAAAACACCATGAACTCAATGCCACATGAACTTGTGTGGGGCGAAGTTTACTTCCCTCCCTTGTTGCTGGTTATTGCATTGGCTTACATGCTCACCATTTTGGTCGGAACCGTTGCTACAAAACTGGGACTCCACAAATACGTTGCATTTCCTGCACTCGCAGAGCTAAGCCTAATTGTGATTTTTACTGGCGTTATTGGTCGATTCATTACCATATTTTGAGGCAAATTCCGTGATAAAACGTTATCTCATCACACTGCTACTACTGTGTTCAGCTGGCACCGTGATTTTCAGCTACTACCAATCATACACTGACAACCCATGGACTAGAGATGGCCAAGTTAGCGCGCACATCGTTTCTATAACCCCCCGCGTGACAGGACAAATCATCCAAGTCTACGTTGAAGACAATTCGCAAGTGAAACAAGGCGATTTGCTGTTTGAGATTCACCCAAGCATCTATAAAGCGGCGTACCACAAAGCGCTAGCAGCTCAAAAGCAAGCCATTGCATTACTAGCAAAGGCCAAAAATGAAGAGCAGCGAGCACTTAAGTTAGAAAAGCGCACACCTGGCGCTGTACCTGTACTGACATTGAATAACCTAGACAATGCGGTGGAGACAGCCGTTGCCAACGTAGAGCTCGCGAAAGCCAATGTTGAAGAAGCCAAGCTAAACCTTGATTACACAAAAGTTTATGCGCCAACGAATGGTTATATAACTAATTTGAACTTACGCGTCGGCTCTCAAGTCGTCGCTAACTCCCCAGTCGTGGCTTTGATTGATGAAGACAGCTTTTGGATCGAAGGATATTTCAAAGAAACGGATTTAGTTGGCGTTGATCCACAAGATAAAGCCTACGTGACCTTAATGATGCACAATGAAGCTGTGCTGGAAGGAAAAATCAAAAGCATTGGCTACGGCATTGCGAAGCAAGATGGTAGTACTGGTAACGATCTTTTGCCCAATGTGAACCCTAACTTTCAGTGGATACGCTTAGCTCAACGCATTCCAATTAAAGTTAAATTAGATCACTTACCGAAAGATTTTCAACTACGTGTTGGTATGACGGCCTCTATCAAAATCATCAAACAATAATGCGGTGGAATGTATGTTTAATGCCTCAACCAAAGAAGCAATCAAAGCTGCGCTGTCTATCGTTATCGCGATCTGCCTTGCCTTATGGTTTCAATGGGAGAAACCGTATTGGGCAGCGATCGCAGTCGCGGTAATGGCATTAAATGAAAGCTTCGCTCACTCAATAAACAAAGGTCATAATCGCTTATTAGGAACCCTCCTTGGCATCGGTTATGCCTTTTTCCTCATCACGACGTTTTCTCAAGATCGCTTTTTGTTTCTCACCTTCTTCACCTTGTTTTTAGGTGCGTGCATTTTTATGTCGAGCGACGAAAAGTATGGTTATGTGTTCTCTATCGGTTTTGCTGTGTGCTCCATCATCGCATGTATGGGAGGATTTGATAGTCAAGCAACGTTCCACTTCGCTGTTCTTCGCATGCAAGAGACGATTCTTGGTGTGATCACGTTTTCTGTTGTGTACCGATTAGTCTGGCCAGTCAGTACAGAACAAAACTTCATTCAACGTTTTGAGGCCAGCAGAGAGGCGATGCTTAACGCTATGAAATCGCCCAATGATATAGATATTGAAGCTCTTGAGACCAACACCGCCAACATAGAAAAGTTATTCCAACTGGTCGGCTTACCACTTACTGGCAGCTACCACTTGAAAGAACATCGTCAGCTATGGCGTGCGCGTTTAAATGAGATGGCACAAATCCAAGACCGATTGCTAGAACAAGCAGATAAATCGCAAAGTCGTGAGATCGATTGGCCAACGCTAACGCAGCAACTTCAAAGCTTTGATATTAAAAATCCAAGTACGTCTCTCATCGGTCACGTTGCTTGTGTCATGCAAAGAGAGAAAAACACAGTTTGGCATCACGAGCATCGAACGTTTATCCAGCATTTGAATGAAGACGGCAGAAAGGTACTGCAAGGTGTCTCCATGTTCGTGACGTCGCTGTTGATCTGGATTTATCTTCCTGTGCCCGGAGGTTTCATTTTTCCGATGCTAGCAGGCGTGTTCTCTTCAATCGTTCCTACTATGCCACCAAGCATTATTAAAGATGCATTTTTTGGTGTGATAGGCACTGGCACGGTGATTCTATTGCAATACATTTTCCTAATGCCAATGATGACCGAGCTTTGGCAGCTTGGGCTATTCTACTTCATCAACATCATCGTGATTTGGAAGGTATTTTCCACACCAAAGCTGATGGTACACAGAATTCTAGGTATTAACTTATTGGTTGTCTTGACATCAGGAGCGCTCAATTTAACCCCAGCGTATCGAATTGAAACGCCCTTGCTGATGCTGGTAAACATTATGATTATTTTGATGATTGCCAAGTTGTTTACTGATCTGTTTCGTGTTCGCGTTACGGTCTAAGCGTCACCTCCGTTCTTGAAACTAAAGCCCTGCATTGCTTCTGCTCTGCGGGGCTGTTTGTTTGTGAGCTAGCCATTATTCCTCCGTAACCCATAAAGCGAGGATAGTATCCATCAAAAGCGATTAACGGTATTTCTCTTCACCTCATAAAATCCTCTCATTGATTCACGAAATGCAATCGAAAACTCTGCATTCACAACGTCAATCACAGCAAACACATCTATTTAACTGAACAAGAAGTTCAGTGACACATTAACTGTCTGAGTCTCGAAGGTTTGAGACTATTCAGAGTGGAAACTGTCATGAGTTTTTTTGAATTACGCGCCGGCAAGACGTCTTCTCTTACTGTGCTCGCGAGCGCACTAATGCTTACTACCCCCACTTTTGGCTTCGCCGCTGAAGAGACGACGACCTACAACGAAGTAATCGAGCAAGGCCGAGCACTGTTCGACAAATACGGTATCAGTCATGATTTACCAAAACTGGCCATCAGCTCTCTAGTTCAAGGCGAGCATTTGGTCGAGCATGCCCACCGAAGTGTTAAAATCGGTGATAGCGTTCGCGATTCGTCCGTCTACTTGGTCAAGAACACCGATAACAAAGGCAACATTGATCTGCGTATCAAGTACAACCCTGAACAACTCGATGAAAATGAAAAAGTACTTGATGAGATCGAAGCTTTCACACGAACAGAATACCGCCTTCGAAACTACGCGGAGAGTTTTGATCCGTCATCAGTAAGAGCCAAAGAGGATCAGAATGGTAATGTGATCATCAGTTTTAATTACTCAAAATACGGTCTTCCTCAAGATATCGCCTACTTTCGCTTTTTAAGCGTTGATATTGAGTTGGTTAATGGTGAACCGAAACGTATGGTCATTACCAACGATAAACCGTTCACACATCACAACTACCAAGTGGATTCTTACGATCAAGAGATCCTCTTCCAGAAGTTAACATCAGGCAAAATTGCGATTGCCAGTAAAAACACCAAGATAGTTGGTTCAAAGAAAAATAAACCCCTCGAAATGATGAGCAGCGTAAAACCGGTAGCGATTTATGAAGATAAGCTTGGCGTGCAAGTACTAGACGAAAAACGCTTGAATGAGGTCTCTGATCCACGCATGCAAGAAGCCAGTGTTAAGCTAGACCGCGTTTTTCCTTTAATGGGTGATATGGTTCGTCGTCAAGGTATCGATTTGCCTCTGCCGTTTGGTGTATCGCTAGCGTATCGAAATCAAGATATGAATATTCCATTTAATGATTTCACGATTGAAGGCATCGGCCTTAATGAATTGTTTGATCCAGAAGACAGTGTCGGCATCGTGAGTGCTGAGAGCATGACGCTTCGTGGCGATGTAAACATCCTGCCATTTTGGAATGTATTTGGTTACATCGGAAAAGTTAATGTCGATGCCAATGTTGATGCCGCCTACACGGGTGAAGGTGGCCAGTACATAAAAGATAAGCTGAACGATAAACTGCCAGGATTAGGTGATAAGTTTTGCGATGGTTTATCTGCACTTTGTAGTCGCGGACGCCTAGACGTGCCGCTGCATTTGGAATATGACCTTCGTGGTATAGGTACAACCCTTTCGGTTGGCTATAAAGAATTCTTTGCTTCTGTCACTGGTACCTATTCGCAAACTCGCTTAAAGGGCTTAGATGATTGGGGCGATGGTATTGTTACTGTACAGCCGATGTTGGGTTATCAACTTGTCGATTATCGCACGCAGTTCTTTGTCGGAGCAGAATATCAAGGACTGGACGCTCGAATGGACGGGCATGTAAAAAGTGGTGATATCGAATTCGATTACGACATTGGTGTAGATCTTAATCAATGGGCGTTTTTGACTGGTTTCAATAAGCAAATCGGCAAAAACTACAACCTGACCTTTCTCTATAACAAAGGGGAAACTCGAGAGTCAGTAACCTTAAATCTTGGTTACCGTTTCTAGCTCTCATAAAGAGCCCGCCCCTAGACGATGGTAGGACTGCATCCTACAAAGGCGATTACTGAAACTGTCGCCGATGTCCTACCATTTGAGCCATCAATACAACAAGCCATCCAACCATTCACGGATTAATGCCAAAGCGTCAGGACGTCGCTTGTTAGATGCCGTTTAACATTTTCGGTGTACGCACCAAATGACTTTTTGGACATAACAATGACTTTACTCAATCGCTCAACTTTAGCCATTACCATCACTCTTGCCTTAGCAGCTTGCAGTGATGACTCTGGTAAACCTAGCGTTCCTAACGGCCCGAAGCCACTACAACCCTTACCACCAGAGCAAATCGCTTTGGAAATTGGCGATGCAACCATTCAAGCGACCAAAGAGTCCCTTGTCATCACGCCTCTTGATGCGGATGAAAAACTGGCAGCGGTAGAGGCGTTCAAAGGTATCCAGTTTGCGCAAGCAGACCGCTTTCAGCACAGCATTGCAGTCCCACTTGAAGGCGATATTGATGCGACTCAGTTCGGTGATGCGTGTCCGCAATTAAAAACCACGACACAAACGCAGTCAGAAAATTGTTTGAACCTAAACATTTGGCGACCTGCCGGGACAGAAGCGTACGCAGATTTGCCAGTTTATGTCTTTATTCACGGTGGAGACTTTGAATACGGCGCGGGCTCAGAACCGCTGATTCATGGTGATATGGTGGTTGCACAAGGTGCCGACGATGGTAACCCGTTTATTGCTGTTACTTTTAACTATCGTTTGGGCTTGCTGGGCAGTGTTTGGGTCGATGGTTTGGACAACCCTGAGGGCGGTAACTTTGGCCTAGGTGATCAAAAACACGCGCTTGAATGGGTTCAACAAAACATAGAGACATTCGGCGGCAATCCGAAAAACGTGACACTCATGGGTCAAGGTGCGGGTGCCATGTCGGTGGGAATTTTACAGCAATCAAAAGGCGATGCTGCAATCGCAGGTGAGCACTTTCAACGTGCCATCATGCAAAGCAACGCTTACGGCTTTGAATATAAAAGTTACGATGTTGCCAAGAGCCAAAGACCAGAGCAAAGCGTTGAAGATCTTGCGTTACTGCCACTTGAAGAGGTTATGAAGGTACAGAGCGAGATGCTTGACCCTATTCAACGTCTTAAGAGCTGGGTACTGACCGCCGCGAATATTCCGGTTATAAGCCCAACACGCGACAACAGCCCATTAGCTACGTTGATGCCATTTTCGCCTTACATCGAGCATCGCCCACCAGCGTTTCTAGTGAAAGAAGTACCGGGCTATCACTTTACTGAACAAGCGATTGAGAGTGAATGGATCGTACCGACGGTAATTGGCTCAAACAGTGCAGAAAGCAATACTCTGGGCATGCTGCCGAGCCTGACATTTTTGATCCCAACTATTATTGAAATCTTGAGCCAAGAAGCGCCAGAAATCATTGAAAGTGGTGACGAAACCTTAATCGTCGAATACATGGTTGAGTGGCTAGAATCGGAAACGAACTTAAACCGTTTACGTGCTGAATATCGTTCACTACTCAGCGATTCAGCTTCAATTGAACTCGATCTTTCTGACTTATTTGAACTGCTACCTAGCACCGCTTATGAGGCGATGACTAAGTTGTTCTTCGGTTTGGGGAACTCCGATTCAACCACTGAGTTACTTGCTCTGACTGACTTCTTCCCTAACGATGAAAGCGAACTGAATGGCGCGGCCAAAAACATGCAGCAATTCAAAACCACGTTGCATGATTTGCTCTTCACGGGTCCAAACCGTCATAAAGTTTCAACGGAAGAAGCAACAGGAGCAACGCCAAGCTTCTACTACTTTGACTACAAACCTGGATTCAACGTATGGACTTACAACACCAAAGGTGTAAATGGCGATCTCGACGTTGGTGATTTACTCAAAAGCATCAGTTGTATTGTGGGCGCTTGTAATGCATCGGAATTATCATTTGTGTTTAACAAGGCATTAAAGCTTGATGGTTCAAGTGTTCGCCCAGGTAGCAAAGACAAAGCGATGATGAACGAGCTCTCTCGTATGTGGTTTAGCGAACGTTTATTTGAGGACTTCCAATACAACAGCGCGACTGACCGAGTATTGCTGATCGATAACGATGGCGGTATTCAGTCCACACAAGACTGGGACAATGCTCATCACTCAGGCATCGATCCAAAACTGCGCCAAGGTCGCCTCAACGGTCTCGAGGAACTTGGGTTAATTCTTAGCCACATGTAACTTCATCCTCAGCCACTAAAAACTCGTTACCGAATACCTAAAAGCCAGTTCGCTGGCTTTTTTCATCCTTATTCCTTGAACATAATTAGGAAGGTTTACTCATGTTTCCTAACGCCCTTCGTGCTCTGCTACTCTTTATCTTCGGCGCGCTGTTGGTTGGCTGTGCCCAGCCCTACCCTCAAGTTGAACCGGATTTTGAAGCCAATTGGCAAACTACTCAGCATCAATCCGAAGTTTACTTAATTCCTACCGCTCCAGAAGCCTTTGCTCGTCGTGTTGAACTGGTAAGAAACGCTCAGCAAAGCATCGATATGACTTACTTTTCTTGGGAGAGTGACACGCTTGGTTTGATGCTACTCAATGAACTCAAGCAAGCAGCAGATCGAGGCGTGCAAGTTCGACTCACTCTCGATGATTTATTGGTGTTTAACGAGAAATGGCTTGCTGATCTCAGCGCTCACGACAACATTCAAATCCGTTTATTCAATCCGTTTGATTCACGTAAGTCAGGTTGGATTGGTCGCGCCGTCAACTTCTCTACTCATCAACAACGTTTGGACAATCGTCTGCACGAGAAGTACTTCAACGTCGACCATCAATGGATGATTCTAGGTGGACGCAACATTGGCGACGACTATTTTGGTTACAGCCGCAAAGCCAACTTCTTTGATATGGATGTCTTGTTCAAAGGCAGCATTATTCGAGCGTTCGACCAGAACTACCAACAGCTTTGGGACAGCCAGTATGTTACGCCAATAGAAAACATCGTTAACGTTACCCCAAACTATTCCGCGTTTACTAAAGCGCTTAATAAAGGTGAGAAAGACAAAAGCATCATTCTGGCGGAAGTTGAAAAACAAGTTAAGCAACTGACCAGTCCCGAATTCATCACTGCGCAAGTCACCCCCGTTTTCGACTCATTAAACAAGTTAGCAAACAACAAGCCCTACTTTAGAAAACGTGCAGAACACCAAGTTTGGCAACAAATAACCACTGCATCCAAAGCAGTGATATCAACGCCTTATGTGGTACCAAGTGATGGTGAATTTGCCTTTATTGATACCTTGATGGAGCAAAAAGCGGACATCACGTTAATGACGAACTCGTCTGCATCTAACGACTCTGGCTTTATTCCGGCTTATTACGAGGAGCACCGCCAAACCTTGTTGGATAAGGGCGTTCATATACTTGAGTACAAAAACCAAGCGAAAAATGATGACCATTACTTCCATGCGGATACTTATTATCACAACAAGACGGTGATACTCGATGATCGGCTGACTTATATTGGCTCATCAAACTTCGACCCAAGATCGGATTTCCTCAATGTGGAATTTGGTGTGTTGGTCCAAAGCGAAGCCTTTGCAGAACATGTCATGCACTACTTAACTCGACAACAAGATGAACTGTTTTGGCGAGTATCTCGAGATGAACAAGGCCAAACTCAGTGGCAATCAATGAATGAAACCCATACTAAGAATCCAAACTATGGTGGATGGCATAAGGCGCCTAACTGGATATTCAAGAAACTGAATGGTGAGTTCGAACTCTAAACAATCAAGACTTAAAAGGCTCTCTATCTGCAAGGATGAGAGCCTTTTTAATGTCCGCTAAAACTGCGGGCCTAGCGAAAAGTGAACGCAGAATTGGTCTCCTTGTGGGGCATCTAAACCATAAGCAAAGTCCACTTTGACAGGCACGTATTTTGAATTCCATATCAAACTCAACCCTGTACCGCTTTTCCAATCCACCCTATCGTTGAAGGCATCACCAACATCATAAAATGCCCCAAGCCACAATTGGCGGTAGACCTGATATTGATATTCCAGCCCAGCAGTAAACATGTAACGAGCACCGGTTAAATCGCCATTTTCATCTCTCGGAGAGATAGACTCATAACCATAACCACGAAGATTGCCATCACCTCCCGCAAAGAAGCGTAATGATGATGGGATATCACTCAAAGTGTCAGCGACATTAATGCCAACATTGGAACGAAAGTGAAACTTGTGTTTTTCACTAATATCCCAAGACAGCACACTGTTGCCCTCAATACGCAGCAAACGAGAATCGGAGAAAAAATTAGGGTCTGAGTATTCCAATGAGTAGACGTGACGGTGCTTTACTTCTAATTGATCGTTCTTGCGATCAAGCAGTGAAAATGTCACCCCCGGTAATAACAACTGTGATTCGTTATTCTCCGACGCTTGTCGATAACTTTCTTGCAAATAACGAACGTGCATGGTGCTTTGCCAATCACTGTCTAACTGCCAGTGTTTTTCAAACGATAAATCATTAGAAAAACTCGATGTGTCTCGATAGTCGACATGCTTAGATTCAAACTGAATCCCGTAGTAATCCGTTAGAACATTTTGGGTGGGAATTTTATAACCTAGTAATAGCGATTGTTCCGGTTTGGAAGCGTACGCTTGTGCCTCAAAACTGTGTCCACGTGCGTTATACCAAGGCTTGGTCCAGTTCAGCGAAGCGCGTAATCCCAAGTCTGTCGAATATCCTCCACCGACTTGCACAATATTGCATGAATTCGGCTCTGCGAGCACTTCTATCGGCACCTTATAGCCATCGGATGTCTCCTCGAAATCCGCTTTCACAATCACACTGCGAAACCAATCAGTATTGGAGAGGTCGGCCTGATATTGACTCAATTTCAAAGTGTCAAAATCGTCGCCCCTTTCAAATGTTCTCATCGCTTCTATTCGTGCCGTTTCGATACCCGACGTAAGGACAGACAGCTCTCCAAATTGGTAACGAGAACCACTAGAGAAATGCAGATTCACATGGGCTTGATTCACACTAGGAATGACTTCCAAAGACGATTCGATAAAACGTCCATCCAAGTAACCTTTTTGCTGAGCCAATGAAATCAAGTTTCGCTTTAGCGTATCGTACTCAGAATGAAGCAACGGCTGCCCTTGTTTAAGTTGAGCTTGATTAATTAGTTCGATGAAATCCTGGTCGTTACTGGCCTCCCCCGACACAGCAAGGTTAGATTTTTTGACTAACATCACCTCCCCTGCGTCAACCTCAAGCGTGATGAGATCATTCTCTGATCTCTGAACATTGAGCTCGGAATGATAGTAGCCATAAGGGTTTAACGCATTATTAACCATCTGCGTTAGTCGATTTGAGGTAATGTTTGAAACAGAGAGTTTCGTTAGTGGTGTAAGGTGACTTTCAAGATTTTTCTCTAATATTGGTGTTAGCCCTTTGATTTTAAATTGCGCTCCGAGTGCATGATGTAAAGGCATAGAAGCTAAAACTGATATACCTATTATTTGTTTAATGAGAGGAGACACACCGCTACCTAGTTTAGCAATACACTCGACAAGGTTAATGATGGAATGGCATATCAGTTAATCGCGTTTGTAGGATTGCTCCCTACGAAATCCTCTCGAAAATTCACGTTTCACAAGTAGATACTTTGAACGATAAATTGGCTCAAGCTAGGAGGTGGCAAATCATGCGGTCTGAAATAGGTATACTGTTTGTCAAAAATACAAAACCCAACGCTGTATGGATCTCATCAAGCGTTGGGTTACATTGATAATGTGTTTTTTAATCTAAAAAGCGGTCTGTTAGTAAAACTAGATCGAAGAACAGTTTCCTTTTTCTGCCATGTCTACTTTTAGTACTTCTGCTTTACCTTTGCTTTCGTCTACGAGTTCCACGCCCGCACCACCAACAAATACACCCATTTTAATGTATTGATTAACGAAATAGTTACGGCCCTCTTCCGTTAAGATAGTTAAGTGATTTTCAGAAAACTCAGACTCTGTACTTACTTGATGTTCTTTATTGCCTTCGACCTCATGGTAGAAGAATACACCAGGAGCGGTTTCACCAATACATTCCCCATCGACGTAAACATACTTTTTAAGCGCTGCTCCGACAAAAGCATCTTCTCGGTAAATGTAAATCCCTGCGTTCCCCTTTTGAGGTGCTTCAAATGATTTCATTTGATTTGATACTGTCGAATCAACAGTAGGAACAGAAGCACAACCTGACAAACCCAAAAGGAATGCGGAACACAGAATTACTTTATTTTTCATGTTATTAACCTAGCTACGATAAAATCGCGCCAACCATACTATAAATAAATACGTTCACTTATTGGTATTTTTGAAATTTGTGATTCAACCTATGCAATAGCACTCATTTAACGTATGGATTGAGCAAACATTAGCCATATAATAATCACGAGAATAAAATACCCCGTATCTAACGATCACTAAATGCCACTTTACTCGCTAGACTGATAAGTAGAATACCTGAAACACCTTCAAGAGTTCTTGCATAACGCTGAGAGTGTGGACGACTAAATACCCAATTACCCACAGAGGCGTACAAAACGTTACATGTCGTCGCAAGTACGCTGAACAGCAAGCCAAGTACTAATAATTGCATTGATGTTGAGCTTGCAGACGTATCAATAAATTGAGGCAGAAACGAGAGAAAGAATAGCGCTACTTTTGGATTCAAGACGCTGACGATAACCCCCTGAACAAACACATTTTTATTATTATCAACATTTTTGTTTTCAACGATTTTATTTTCTCCACGCCACATGGACAGTAATGACTGAACACCTAAATAAACTAGGTAAGCGGCCCCTAACCATTTAACAACGCTAAAAGCCAAAGATGAACTCAGAATTATTGCTGACAAACCTAAACATGCCGCTAGTGTATGAAAAAAGTAACCAACACCAAGCCCCAGAGCCGCTTTCAGCCCAGCAGATAATTTACCTTTCATTGTATTGGAAACAATATAAATTACATCAGGTCCAGGAATCATGTTGATAGCGAGACAAGCGACAACAAATAATAATAGTGAGTTTGAATCCATTCTTTTCTCCAAATTAACGTCTTGCGGGATAACATTTCATCGAACTACAAGTAATGCAACGTCCAAGTTTCAATTGGTTATATTTCGTATTAACAACACGTTACTAATACTACAGCACTGCGCGAAGAGCACAATCATGAACAGTGATACGAATTAAATTATGGGCCTTTGTTAGCCCTTTGAATGATAATATTTAGCATCATTTGGTTGTAAGCTTTTTCTAGCCAGCAGCTCTTATGGAAGTTAACAAATCGGCTACTTAGTATACTTAATAGACCGTCAAATCAGATAGATTATCTATTCTTATTTCTTCAAGCCTTTTGTGCTTCATTTTCCTGCCTCACTAAGCAGCAACTTAATACTTGCTACACCAAAAAATAACGCGAACACGCCTTCAAAAACTGCTTTGGATCTGAGATAGGTTTGTCTGACCTTTTTATGCGCGAAAAGAAAAGCATAGCCAAAGAAAACCAAAGCACTAACCAGCCCCACAACAAAAATGACCGACAACAATTCCAACGGACTGGCCGTAGGAGGAACCCCTATCGAATAAAGCGCACCAAAAAACAGAATAGCCTTTGGGTTAGTTAAGTGAATTAACACTCCGGTTAAGTAGTTACCCTTCTCTGTCGTTACGTATGTTTTGGGTAACTTTAGCTGCTCGATGTTGCAGGCAGAATGTACAGACTTTAAAGCCAAATATAAAAGATAAAATGCCCCACAATATCTAAGAATTTCAAAAAGCCAAACATTGCTATAGAGTATGGTTGCGAGACCAAAAGCGGCTGAGGTTGACCAAAATAAAGACCCCGTTAAAACACCTGCAGCCAAATACCCACCAAAGCGCCGACCGTGGTTCATTGACGTGCCTGCTATCGCAAGAGTTGCAGGTCCGGGGCTAGCGATGGCAGCGATAGCTGATACGACAATCAGTGAATAATTTATCTCTTCCATTTTTACTCTAAGCCTCCAAATGGAGTTTTATCAACACTTATCGCAGAATAGTCTATTGAACGTACATCAGAAGCGTAATACTGATTAAAACACCAAGTGTCACGAATCGAGTTGAGATTCTTTGGTATTTTACTGCTCCAAAATAACATCAAATCCGCCATAAATGAGACGCTTTCCATCAAAGGGCATTGGGTTATTATCTGGACTCATTCGAGGATCACCCATGATCCGCTGCCACCCTGAGTCCCGAACTTCTTTTGAAGGCCAGACTACCCACGAAAACACAACGGTTTCGTTGCTTTCAGCGTTAACTGCCATGGGAAATGATGTGATCTCACCATCTGGTACTTCACTCCCCCACGTCTCAACAACCTTTAAGGCCCCAAACTCCCTGAACATTTCTGCTGCTATTTTTGCGTGTGCGATATACTTTTCTTTATTCGCTGTCGGTACTGCAGCGACAAAACCATCAATGTATGACATAAGTAAACTCCTTTCATTGGAGTTATAACCATAGCTCAATAAAAAGAATGCACATGATGCCAAACCATAGGAGCAGGTACGTAATACAGCTTGAGAGCTACATTCCTAGCTTGGACTTTATATACATATTTGAAAGGTATGTGTTTGGATCAAGCTTAGTTAGCATATTTATAATCTCCAAAACACTCGAATACTCAATACGTTCCTCTTCAGCATGCCCGATCCCACCTATTGTAAAATGAGTAAAGCGGTAATCACGATAAACGTTTTGCAGCTGGCTAGAAATATCTTTGAGTAATCTTTTACTGAGGGCGAATGCAGGGTATTCACTACTTTCTGAAAGCTCTGCTGTAGAGCCAATAGATACAATATTGCATTTATCGTTAAGTGAACCTAAAGCGTTAAGCTCATTGACTAAATTAAGATACCCAATCGGACCAACATTCATAAACTCAATCAGTTCGCTTGTTGTCAATTCTGAAGACTCTCCCCACATCGACGCCAAATAAACGATGATGTCAAACTCTACACCTTTGAAGCACGTATAATCTGGCTTTTTACCGGGATCAACGTCAATACAAACAGAAGCGACTCCCTCCTCAACTAGCTTTGATCTAGAAACCGCATAAATATCTGTACCCTGTAAGTTCGTAGCCAAGAACCTTCCTAGCCCCTTACTACCTCCAACAATTAAAATCTGCATAACCCTATTCCTTGATTAAGGTTGTCTTTCATATTGTCCGTCAAACTGTTCATTAGGCATCACTTTAACGTTTCTATTGCCCTACTTAGTTCTATCTTCAATTTCATCGAATGGTTCAACTGAAATACGCTCTGCAATTTCACTCATCTTCTTCATTTTTTCTGGGTTACTAGTTCCCCAAAACCGCTCCCAGTCTTCACGTGTTCGCCACTTGGCAATAGTTAAAACCTTTTCCGGTACATCGTAAGAACGAAGCATAAAACTACCAAGCGCCCCATCTACTGACTGATGAATTGAATCTGTCGTCGAACGCCATATATTTTGAAACTCATCCATTTTTTCACTTGGCACACGCCATTCATACACAACTCTAAACATAACACTTCCATTAAAATTTCTAGATTTAATACGGCAAAGTATCAAGAACACTAAGCCAGGTTAATAGATGAATAAAGCAACATAGTAGAGCGTAGAGCAATCTAAAAAACAAAGCGTAAACGCTCTAAATCACTCCGATTCGATTAGTCATGCACACATTCAAAGATTTCGTATTGCCGTTTAACATTGGCTGTTACTTTTCCCCAATGTGAGGCTTGAACTCTTTCCTGATGTTGTTTAAAAGAGGCTTTGTCGACGAACTCCTCATAGACATCAAAACGAAACGGATTAGTCGAGCTTTGAGTCACAAGAAAAGTAAGGCAGCCCGACTCTTCTAACGTGAGCCTTTTGTGAATTATTAACTCATGTTTTACTAATTCTAAATCCTTTTCCGGAACTAAAATAAAGCCTTTCAATGTTACTTTCGACATATCATCCTCTCACCCCTGTAACCTTTCGTTCAGAAGTAGCCAACACGCCCTCAATCTCAACCTTCATATCGCAAATGTGAATCTCACCATGAATTAAATGCCACGTGTTAGGAATCTATTTCTAATGCCCTATCGACTTACGAGCATAAGGTTATCTCTACCCTTTCTTTGCCTTTACCGATGTTCTTGCGTTTTAATTGAATTTGGCCGACTTCTGATGTGCGCTTTAAGTGAGTGCCACCGCAAGGCACTTGCGCAAACCCATCCACTCTCCAATACCTTCTTTTACTCTCTTGATCGGAAAAGTCACTAATAATAACTGAATCAGAGTTAATCAAATCTTGCACATCAGTTTCAATTTCTTTCAATAGCGGGCCAATACTTTCAGACCACTCGAAATCTATGCGACTCTTATTTTCAGAAATATGCGCGCCTATCTTAACAATGCCTTCCCGACGCTGATAAAACATCTCGAGCACCACTTCAGCCGCAAAGTGTAGCTTCATTAAGGCGTATCTACGCTTCCAATCAATATTCGTAGTTACAATGTCACCAAGAGTAAAATTTGGAGAGGATTCCAATGTGTAAATAAGTCGAACACCTAACTTTTGAGCAATCAAAACCGGAATACCGTTAATCGTTCCTTTATCACTCTCTTGGCCTCCAGACTCTGCAAAGAAGATAGTCTGGTCCAATTCAACCTTATTTCCGTCTACATTGGTCACTCTTGAGTTAAGTTCTGTTTGGTAGGGATTAACCCAAAATAATTTCTCGCTCATGCTGCTATCCTTGCAGTAAGTCCTATCCTTGATAGTACATTCAGTGACCACCAAGTCAATTCAAGAAACCTCACCGTCAAATGTAAGGCTGTGTATAGAGCACGAGCAGGCTAGACCTATTAGATGCGTTTAAGGCCGGATACTAAACGCTGTCTAGGGGTTTAGCTAACAACCCGTAAATTGCGGAATCTGAGACTACTCCATTCACTTCCCAACGCTGCCTTAGGAAACCTTCCTTTATAAAACCTAACCGTTCCAAGACTTTACCTGAAGAAGTATTGTCTGGATCTATCTCAGCCTCGATTCGACGTAGATTCAGTGTTTTGAATGCGTGTTCGATTAATGCAGTTCCCGCCTCTAATACCATGCCTTTACCCCAGAAATGACGACTAACGCCAAAGCCAATTTCTGCGCGCCTAGACTCTTTCACGTGATTAAACAGCATTATCTTACCCAGAAGTTGGCCATTGCTCTTTAGGAAGATGCCTAGTGTCACTTCTGTATTGCTATTCATGGCCTGTGTACTCTTGGCTATAAATGTCCGCGCTTCTTCAATTGAAACCCAAGGGCCAGAGTTCCAATATTTCATGACCTCATGGTCTGAGAAGATGTCAAACAATTCGCTTGCATCATCTTCAACTAGCTCTCTTAGAATTAATCGTTCCGTTTCAATCTTTGTTACTAACATTTTGGAGCCAGCCTTTTGGTTTGTTATTGGTGACGAAAATACAATAAAAGTGTGAGACACGTAATACAAATGATTTCGTATGAGACTTTTAAACAAGCTCAACGCACGGTAAAAGCGCCACGTGTCACGATTCTATATTGAAGCAAATTTTAGACATTCAAGTGCGTCAACAAGTAACCGCTGAACGCATCAAAGCTTGGAGTGAGTTGATCATAAGTCCTAAACTCAGGCTCAAAATAGTCCATATACTTTATTATCGCTTAGTGACGATTTCCTTCAGTACTCTGGCTGGGTTGCCACCAACAACGACATTGTCTCTAAAACTCTTTGTAACGACTGCGCCAGAGGCTACCACCACGTTGTTCCCAAGTGTTACGCCAGGGTTGATTACGGCATGGCCACCTATCCAACAATTGTCACCAATGTTTATGGGCTTTGCTAGCTCTAAACCACTGTTCCTCTCGATAGGATCTAAGGGATGAGTCGCAGTATAAATTCCAACTTGAGGCCCAAGTAAACAGTTATCACCAAACTTAACTTCCGCAACATCCAAAATCACACAACCAAAATTAGCGTAAAAATTATCTCCAACGTGAATGTTGGATCCGTAGTCGCAATTGAAAGAAGATTCAACATGAATATCGTCACCTGTTGTGCCGAACAAGCGCTTAGTTATTTGAACTCGCTTTTGTTTATGCTCAACAGACGTGGCATTCAATTTTTCAGTTAGTAACCTAGCGCTCAACCTTAACTTTAATAACTCTTCATCACTTGGGTCATAAAGCTCACCTGCTAACATTTTCTCTTTTTCTGACATAAAACTTGGACTCCAATACCAATTTTCTTACAACGCTACATTAAGTATGTGAGTAACGCTACCTCCTAAGCGAGGCTGTTCCACCACGAAAACAAAGCCCGACTTGAACCCTAGTCCTCAGCGCTATCAATTTAGTGCACTACCACCACCGTTCTCACTAACTTATCACCGAGCCGTTGCCTCTTTTTACCAAGAATGAAAATTGAGTCAATAAAACCTAAGAATGGAGTAATAACATTTCGAAAGAGCGACTGAAAAATATTGCACTTTTTACCCGTTCTTGCACTTATAACTGCAATGCCCAAAAGTTTTTTACCCACACTTTGACCATTTGGTAAACAATCAGAAAAAAGGTAATACGATACAGTCGCAGTTACTGCTGTAGCGCGCACAAGCTCTTTTTCAATACCGATTTCTAAGCCGCCCCATAAAACGAGAGTAAAAATGCTAAAACTGACAAAAAGATCAATCATTTGTCCAACACACCTAACTCCCGGACTAGCCAAAACGTAATTTTCTAGAGTAAATTTTTCTGCATTTTTCATTTTAAAATTTGGACTAACAATTGCTTATTGGTGAACTAACATTATTGAGACAGTAACATCCCCACTAAACCTAATCCATACTTCCGCAGAGCACGGTCGAACCTAATTTTTCTATCTTTTCAATATATTACCACGCTCGTTCTAAAGGCTAGATTGGTAATATTTCAACATCTCTTCTTGATTAAGCGCTTTACTTTCTAACTTTTGTTGATCTTTAAAGATTTGAGCTAATGAAGGGAGAATTGAGCGATTTACTTTATAGTCATCAGACCAAAGTTTCCCTCTCATCACCGCTTTCGCACAATGAAAGTACATACTCTCTATGACTATTTTGATAACAACCTTAGGATCTTTACTTCCATCGGGGCAAGCAGATATCAAGTAGGCATCGGTGTGAATACTTGCGATTCCTTTAATACGGAGCACTTCATCAATACCATTTACCATCAATAACAATCCTACCTTGGGGTTACTAATGATATTTTTTAGACTATCGATACGATTGTTCCCCGAGCTATCAGGGAGCAACAATGTTGATTCATCTAAAACTTTTACGAAGCCAGGCTCCCCTCCTTTAGGAGAAAGATCGATATACCCTTGTGAATCAGCGGTACTTAGAACTGCAAAATGGCAATTATTAATTAATGTAATCGCATGAACATCCAGCACAGGCAGAGCTTTATTTTTAGCTCTCGCACTTGGCTCTGCGTAAATTTCTTTTAACTGCTCTATTGTTTTGATTTCACTCATTCAATGTTATTCCTTCACTATCGTATAATGCTTTGCTTGTAAGCAAGCAGTAACTCTGATTTCTTGTATAGGCACTCGACATAACTCATCGTAAAAATACTAGGAATACAAATTATCTCTTTAATGCCTTGTTATCTAAAGATTTAAAGTTTTTCACTAAACTCCCCACACTGCTTACACTTATAACCATGCTTGTAAAAAAACAGTGGAAAACCCAGTAAAATAAAAACTAAGAAAGCTGGGCGTTTACCTTTTGTAAATGCAAATAGATCTTTACTACCACATTTAGGGCAAACGTCTTTTTCTTCATCAACGTCAACTTCGTTTCCCAATGATTCTGAGAAATCGCTACTAAGTATTTGTTTCACATCTTCTGCATCACTTTCAGCCACCATCAGACGGACGCCGCCTATTGCATTTGAATAAAGCCACTGAGTATTTACCGTGTGCTCGTCAGCGATGTAACTTTCTATTCCGACACTATCTAGGCTTGCTCTCGCAATATGAGCTTCATGAGGAAAAGAAAACCTTGCTACTACAATCACATATTGCTCCTTGTGGGAAAACGCGCTCGTAAGGTATAAGCAACGCTAATTGGAAATGCCACGTGTAGTATTTCTTTTTGAACAATTTATTAGCCCACTACAGACTAATACATATACCCTAACCAATCTATATGACCAACAGCCCAAGTTTTACCGCTGATAGGTTTAACATATAAATCATATAGTTGCTCTACAGCAACACCGTAATTTTTATGTTCATGAACGCGCAACCAAGAACTTAGAGAGTTAAGGCGCTGATAACCATTAGCCAGATAAAAGCGCTCCAAATCGGAGACTAAAATGATGAAGTCGACATCTTTAGTGGACGCATACTCGCTGAGTTGAGACAACATTGTTGTGCCAATACCTTGTCTTTGAACTTTGCTCTCGACACAAAAGTCACTCACACCTAATACTTTATAAATTTCATCACCAACGCGAACAACTCTGTAGTCTAATCCCATGTAACCAACTAACTGATCACCTTCGTAATTCAGAACTCTCATATGCGGGAGTTGCTTATAGTAAGAGCGAGTAACTTGGTGTTCAGGAAACGACTTGTTTCTAAGAGCTTCAATTGCATTATGCTGCGCTTTAGATAATTCGATTTCTGGGTAAATATCCATATTTGACCTTTGAGTATTAATGACCTTTTGGAGTTGAGCAACGCAATACAAAAGCCGCCGCATACCGCCTTAAACACTAAAACCAACGCATAGTAAAAATGCTACGCGTTGCGAATCGCTATTGAACAGTTTGTTAGAATAAATTTATTTACAGCACTTTTTCCGCTGTTTAGTTGAACCGCAAAAGCACAGATCATTTTTTGAAGTTACTTCTTGCGCTAGTTTTTCAAGCTTTGAATACGCTAGAGCACGTCTAAAGTCGAACTCGTTAGCTACTTGCGCCGTTATTGCTCCAGCACCTGAAAGATGCAAAGCCTCAAATTCTGCCTCAATGTCTAAAACTTGTTGAACAAGCTCATGTTCTTTTATTGCCATATGCTTTATCGGCATACGACCATTTTTGATGAGAACGGAGATTTCAGGGTCTGGTATGAACTTTACTTTTTTTTGCATTTAACGCCGATGGCGATACACAGACTAATTTTCCGTCGGGCTTCTGAACAACTACGTGTGCAGTTAGTCTTAGAACAAGATTACCCCAGACTGAAGTTATCCAGCCAAACACCATCGTGCCAGCATTGTTTTCTAAATGCTTTTGAACATTGTTATAAATAATTCAATTGAGAGAACGACTCCGGTTGAATTGGCACATCTAAAACGCTTGATAAACCTAACTTAGTGAGAGCACTTGAAGGAATTATTTTTGGTTCGAACGACTTATATTTAGATATCATCTCTGAAGCTTCCAATTTATTCTAACGCCTTGCTAAGGTGTGAGTAACGCAATACAAAAGCTACCGCACAGCGCCTTAATCACATAAGCCACTGCAAAGTAAAAATGCCACGCGTTACGAATCACTCTTAAGCAATTTGTTAGTACATGCGCTACTTCTATTTATGCGCTCCAAGATATTGAAAAGTGAGATGATATGAAAGGCTTTGAACACTGAAGTGAGACGGGCAACTACAAAACTTCAACTCGATTAAGAGACGAGAGTTGGCTAGAAGACAAATGCACTGAGTTTCCCTACTTTCACTGGTTTCGAATTAGAAAAGGATTCGATCCTCGCACTTCGACAGCAGCACCAAAGATAACAAAGGCTCACTCAGAACCCGCGACAAAAATGAAGAAGCGCCAAAGAAATAGGCTAAGAGTTAGAAACCGTAAACGATGAAATCAAAGCGAGCACTCAACATATAGTGCCACCGGAAAGAACGTGAAAGGCACTAACTGAAAGGTGTAAAGACGAGCGCCAAAACAGATAAACACCAAAAATTATGACCTTCGATGTCAAACCCATACTAACGCCCTGTTAAGGGGTGAGCAACGCAATACCGATGCCGCCGCGTACCACCTTAAACACTTAAACCAACGCATAGTGAAAATGCCACGCGTTGCGAATCCCTCTTGAACAGTTTGTTAGGCTACTAACCCACTCTCACCGCTGAAGTTAATGTATCACCAATATTAATTTGGCAATTCTTAAAGAGGAGTTTCTCAAAATCTTTAACTACCACAAACATGGCTTCGACAGTTTCAGGCGTTAGGTTAACATCCCAAGGACAACTCATTCTTTCACGGAGTTCTTCACGAGTATTAACCTCAGTGTCAATTTCGATGGGCTTACCATGAGCAACATCATCTCGTAACTTCTTTAATTGCCATAGTTGTGCGTAAATACCGACATTTTTGTCGAACTCTACACCAGCTTTGGCACATACTTTTGTGATTTTATTTATGTATCGATCAAACTCTTTCCACTTATCGATCTTCTTGTACCCCACAAAGTTAACCAATGCTTCGACAGAAAAAGCCAAAGAGATTAAACAAGAAAGACAATCTAGTTTAATCCCATCACGATCTTCATTAGCAACTTTTCCACGAATCGTTTCTCGCTGATAATGAGCTAAATTCATAAGGTCATTATGTGGGTAAACTCTTACTCGATGTGTCATATTTTCTCCTTGTAGCCTAACGCCCTGTTAAGGTGTGAGCAACGCAATACCGATGCCGCCGCATACCGCCTTAAACACTAAACGCAACGCATAGCGAAAATGCCACGCGTTGCGAATCACTCTTAAACAGTTTGTTAGCACTTAGATTATCGCTGCTTCATAAACGCTATTGCTAACCCAGAAGACACGAATGTGATACCTGCACCAATATTTAACCCTGATACTAGTTTAGGCTTGTTTCTAAACCACTCAGAAAATTGAGAAGAAAACACACCCATTAAGCTAAAGCCAATTGCTGTTAATGCTGCAAACCACACACCGTAGCCAATCATTTGAGTTGTCACTGAGCCTAAACTTGGGTTTACAAATTGAGGTACAAAAGCAAGAACAAACATACCTGGCTTCGGATTAAGTGCTGCTGATAGAAACCCAGTAGAAAAGATAAGCTTCAGAGACTGTTTTTTCGCTGGTTCCAGTGAGAACAGGTTTCTCGTAAGGAGTACTTTCACACCTAACCATATTAGGTAAGCAGCACCAACCAGTTTTACAACATAAAACGCCACTTCAGAGGTTTGAATTAAAAGGGTTAGCCCGAATGTTGCTGCGACTACATGAAATAAAATACCAGCACCAGAAGACATGCCTAACATTACTGCCGCCAGTCGACCTTGGCTTAAACCTCTACCTATAGCGAGCAAGTTATCCGGACCCGGCGAGATCACCAAAAGTAAACAAGCTAATGTATAAGTAACAAATACCTCTAATGGAAACATAAAACCTCCTTGTTGAATGATTCTGAGTGCTAACGCCTTGTTAAGGTGTGAGGCACGCAAGACCGAAGCTTCTGCATACCACCTTAACCGCTAAAACCAACACATAGTCAAAATGCCACGCGTGCCGAATCACTCTTGAACAATTTGTTAGCATACTTTTTCAACGCTCATAGATCTTTAAGTGATTCTCTAAGTTTATCCATAGTTTGAATCCCAAGTTCACTACTAATCCAACCATACTGGTTGCCATGGAACCGAGGGAAAATATGCAAATGGTAATGGTCGAGCTCGTTGAAATGAGGTGCCTCTCCGTTGTTTTGCATAAAGCCGATACCAGCGGGATTGAACTTAGCTTCTATACGCTTATATAAATCTCTTGCGACGTCGGTGATCTCTAAAAACACAGACTCGGGCAAGTCGATGAAAGTGCGGTATTGAGTCTTGGGACAAATTAAAATATGTCCAAAGTTGATTGGGTCATGGTCTGCAAAAGCTATAACTTGGTCAGATTCGTACACGATGACCGAGTCAATTTCACGATTAACAATTTGTTCGACTATCGTAGTCATCTAAACTCCTATCAAAGTATGCTAACGCCGCATTAAGGTGTGAGCAACGCTACTACAAAACTAAACCTTATCACCGTAAACACGAAACCCAACAATGAAATGAAAAATGCCATGCGTTGGGAATCACTCTTAAATGCTTTGTTATGCGTTTGAACGGTGATATATAAAGCATTGTAAAAGCTCAGAAAGCATGTCTCTGTGCCCTTTTTCCATGTCATCAAAATTGTACTGCTTGAAACGCTTTGCAGCTCTAATACGACCAGCAATCGCCAGCACTAAATTCTGTTCATCAATGTCATTATACGAGCCATTTTCTAGAATCCAGCCGTAGTCTTGCCCAATCCAGAGTTTACCTTGCTTTCTGATTGTAGAGTCTTCCAAAGCACTGTACTTGGCAATAATATCTTCAAACTTATGATAATTCTTAGGTGCAACTACTGCATCTAGCTCATCAAAGAGCTGATTCAGATAACAAGCAAAGCTATCTTCACTTTCTGTAAGTTTATCGCCCACCCAATCTAGCTCGTATTCAGGTTTAATATAATACAGAGGCTTAGTAACTAGGCGTTCAAAGTAATCTGAATTTTGAAAAAAAGTGCGCATTTACTATCCTGACGCATAACGCCCTGTTAAGGGGTGAGCAACGCAATACCGAAGTCGCCGCATACCACCTTAAACACTAAAACCAACGCATAGTGAAAATGCCACGCGTTGCGAATCCCTCTTAAACAGTTTGTTATACGAATTACTCCAGCTGCCAAATCTCTGTAGATTTAAATGCATACATATACAACGGATACAGGTAAACAAACATTAGTCCCATTCCTGTAACGAAAAAGAACAAGGTTCCCGGGCTTAGATAAGTCAGTAAGAAGAACACACTAAATATCGCAAAGCCCAGCATGGAAAGTGCATTTATCCCAAAGATGATGATCGCTAGCACTTTGCTACCGACAGCAACTCGATAACTGAAGCCGTAGAAGCTGACAAGAGATATTGCGGATATAAATGAGCCTATAAATGCTCCAATACTTAACTCTTCAGAAAACGGGAGTTGAATAATGCTTAAAACCGTTAAGAAACACATTACCCAGAATACAAACTTCCACTTTTTCACGAATCCTCCTCATTCGTATAACGCCCTGTTAAGGTGTGAGCAACACAATACAAGAACCGCCGCAAACCACCTTAATCACTAAAACCAACGCATGGTAAAAATGCCATGCGTTGCGAATCGCTCTTAAACAGTTTGTTATACATCATTTACTGTGACTTCGATAACCTGAGCTTTTGCCTGCAGAAACTCATATGCAGCTCTAGTTTTCTTTACAAAAGCTATGTCTCTAGAAAAGACGAAGTCTGCGAAACTGCCTATTGATGCATGCCCAGCATCACTCATAGCAGCAGTGAACCTTTTCTCTTTTTTCATTTTCGAATCTGGGTGATAGCCAACAATATTTAGTACATTGTATATCGATGTTATTTTTTCGAAGAGGTACATTTCTCGGTTGTAAATAGGATTCAAGCTAATGCCGTAGAATTGCTCAATGGTGAAATTTAGCCCAACATAACCGTCAACATATTTATGTGCTTCCCATATTTGCTCAAGAACGTTTGGTGGTTCAATGTTATTGAGTTGAACAGGACCAATGCCAGTACTTTCCCTGTAATCACTCACTCCTGAGTAATTACTTTCGTCTGAAACATGCTTACGTAACTTTTTTGAGGCTTGCTTAAGTGCTTCATCATGTGACTTTTTTAGTTGTAGTGTATAAGCAGATACTTGTTTGATAATCTCAGGGGAAAACTTCTGAACTTCATCCACGCTTACCAAAGTCTGAATATGACTTAATAAATTATCAAACGCACCAATTTGCTCATTATTTATATCATCAAAAGTATCTCCGAGCCGACCACCATAGAATTTTAGTAGTGATTGAGATGTCGATTTTTCCAATTGCTCATAAACTGGCTCAGTGTTTTCGCAATAATTCCTGAACGCATCCACTGGCTTCGTGATACTTATCCTTGCATCACCGGTAAATTCGAACTGGGGAGTTAGCGCTAACCTTAAATGCATAGCCTCTAGGTCATCTAATACATCCAAGTAAAGCGAACCATTTTCGCCAGTCCGTCTTATCTCCTTGAGGTTTTCGTCTGAGTATAAAATCTGGAACTTTTGCCGAAGTTCTTCTTTGAAGCTCAATGAGGGATTTTTTACTAATAAATCCAAGATATTATGATCAAGGTAAGCTGTTGGCTTTCCCTGATATGTAGGAACAGAATTTTTCACCTAGCCATCCTTTGATGTATAACGCCCAATTAAGGTGTGAGCCACGCAACCACGACACTAAAATTGAACACCGTAAACACTACACCCGACCTAAGCCGAAAATGCCAAGCGTGGGGAATCACTCTTAAATTGCTTGTTATGTTCGGAGCTCACGTAGTCCCTGAATTGCTCTTTCGGTAGACTTAACTAAGTGTTCCTGCTTTAATTCTTTTCTGATAAGCAATGCTCCATTTAACTGTCTCAGAGCTTCATCGTAGTTGCCAGCTTCAACATTCAATTTACCTAAATGTTGCAAACTAAAACTTAATGTCAGATCACAGCTATAGGCTTGGCTTGATATAAAAGCCCTTTTTGCCTCAGCTAAGTTGCCTGCATAGTGAAGTGCAACACCAGAAGCATGTAAAGACCAGAATTTATGTTTTTCGTTTACAGTCGTCGCCTGCACTCTTGTAGCCAACCAATAGGCTAAATTGTTGATACCTATAATCCGTAAACAATCAGCGATTAGTATCTGCTGCCATTCTAGTTTTTCTATTTGCCCAAGCACTTTAAAAGAAACTGCCTTGTAGATATGTGAAAGTAATTTGAAGAAAGTTTTAGTCGATACCTTATCTCTCTGAAATTTCAATATTTACTCCTAGAACATAACGCCCTGTTAAGGGGTGAGCAACGCAGACCACCAAACTAAAAGCATGATGCCGTAAACACCGAAGCTAAAGCAAACCAAAAATGCCAAGCGTTGGGAATCCGTCTTAAATGCTTTGTTATACGCGCTATTTTCGATACCAAGTACGTTCTGGTTCCTGTCCTAACTGCCACTCTATATATGCTTCTGGTGGTCTAGTTATATTAATAATGTGTTGCGGCTCAAATGGAATCTCCGCACCAAAACATAAATAGAAATCATCATTACCTTGTTCTATTGTTGCTGGCTGAAAATCTAAGATACCTAAGTATTGCTCACCGATAACTTCGCTGACGATTACATATCCACGTTCGCCTGAAATTATTAATGAGCCATCTTCATCTTCACATTCGATTTCCAAGATAATCCTAGCAGCATCACCTCTTTTTAATGCTTTTCTGGCATCTAAGGAAGGTATCCAAAAGGTTTCTGGGTTTTCCTCGTTACACTTTTCTCCATTGCGTAACTCCCAGAAGTCATTTTTAATTGTCGCTAATTCCATTTATCCCCCTAGCGTATAACGCCGCGTTAAGTGGTGAACAACGCCTACCACCAAACCCAAACCCCTTGCACCTTAAACACTTAAGCTGACTTGAACTGAAATCGCCAAGCGTTGTGAATCCGCCTTAAACGCCTTGTTAGGTGTGTGTTCCAATTGTTTTGAAGAAGACAGAACCAAACAAATACAAAATCAGTGGCGATACGATACTTTAGACATCTTCGTGCCAAATTTGGCTTAACGCCACTCCCTTACTGAAGACTTTTTCACTGTCGTCTTCAAAGTTAACTACCACTTGGATGTCATTTTCGTCATCAGACAGTTGCACCCAATCAACCCATTCTATAGCAGGTGAAATTTGTCCATCTTCATAGACTATCCGAAACCCTTCACCCAAATTTTCAGACAATACTAATTCTATCTTTTCTTTATTCATGCGCAGTTTTTCCATGAAAACTTGAATACACCTAACGCCGCGTTAAGTGGTGAACAACGCCAACCACCAAACCTAAACCATTGCACCTTAAACACTTAAGCTGACTTGAACTAAAATCGCCAAGCGTTGTGAATCCGTCTTAAACGCCTTGTTAGGTGCGTAGCCAAAGTTGGTAAAAGTCTGTTTCATGGTGCTTGGGATTCTTACGCACGAACTCCCAACCATAACGCTTATAGAATGTGAGGGCTCGATGGTTAGTTCGGCTTACTGACAGTACAGCACGTAAACAACCTGCTTGACTCAAAGTGCTTACAATATAATCCTGCACTTTTGGAGCGAGCCCCAACCCACGAAAACTCGGCTTTAAGTAAATGAGATGTACATAGCCAGTTTCCGGTTCAGGTGAAAAACTGCGAAACTCCAACTGCCCTGCGAACTGACCATTCACAAATATATGGGTATAAAACCATCCTGATGTTACTAACCGGTCTAAGAGTCGTTCGCGATAACCACTGATGAAGTCGTCGAAACCATCGTAATGCCCGAAACTACAAAAGTATGCATCTTTTCTCGCAGCAACGCATAATTCGAAATCATCAATGTTTATCTGCCGAAAAACAATTTCCATACTTACTTTTTCCTTCAAGCACCTAACGCCGCATTAAGGCGTGAACAACACTATACAACGGCTACCGCATTGCACCTTAAACACAAAATTCGACGCAAACCAAAAGTGCCACGCGTTGTGAATCGCTCTTAAATGCTTTGTTATACGCCCGACGCTGAAGCTACGATTTTAAGCCAAGCCCCACTTTGTAAGCACGAACTTTTATGTGTATTGATGCACTTTTGTGAGACTAAGACATTCAGCGATTTTTGATTGAAGTGCACTTGAAACACACAACACCAAAGAAAGCAGTATTTCAGCAAGCACATAAGCTTTTGGGCAGACAACTTGATAGGGCTGAGTTTCAACAACCACTACCGCGTCGAATTTGGATCTGAAGGCTTCGGGGAGATTACCTGATGATTTAACTAAAACACGAGGAAATACAAAGCGATGAACCACAAGAAAAGGTGACTTTGACACAAGGAATAATCAGCAAAACTCGCCCTGCGTATAACGCCTTGCTAAGGTGTGAGTAACGCAATACAAAAGCTACCGCACGGCGCCTTAATCACCCTAAGCCACCGCAAAGTAAAAATGCCACGCGTTACGAATCACTCTTAAGCAATTTGTTAGTACATGCGCTACTTCCATTTGTGCGCTCCAAGATATTGAAAAGTGGCATACTATGAAAGGCTTTGAACACTGAAGTGAGACGGGCAGCTACAAAACTTTACCTCGATTGAAAGACGGAAGTTGGCTCGAAGAAAAACGCACTGAACTCCCCTACTTTTACTGGCTTCAACTTAGAAAAGGATTCGGTCCTCGTACTCCGACGACAGCATCAATTCCAGCCAAGATTCACTCAGAAGCCGCCACAAAAATGAAGAAGCACCAAAGAAATAGGCTAAGAGTTAGAAACCGTAAACGGTGAAATCAAAGCGGACACTCCGCATATAGTGCCACCGGAAAGAACGTGAAAGGCATTAACTGAAAGGTGTAAAGACGGGCGCAAAAACAGATAAACACCAAAACTTATGACCTTTGATGTCAAACCCGTACTAACGCCCTGCTAAGGGGTGAGCAACGCAATACAAAAGCCGCCGCAAACCATCTTAATCACTAAATTCAACGCATAGTAAAAATGCCACGCGTTGCGAATCCCTCTTGAGCAGTTTGTTAGCTGTGTTTTACAACACGAGCTTTGCTCCCAACATACCAAGAGCTGCGATAGCTACCATCGTAAACCAAAGGTAAATCATAAAAGATAGGTATAACGAAAATAAACCTCTCACAGCTTTATCTAAGTTTGCACCTTCATCGTGCTGTAAGAAGTACGCTAGTTCTGCTGTAGGTATTGATCCAGCAAAGCTCTTAAATTTGAACTTTACCATCATCAAGCCCATTGAGACTGGAAGACTAGATACTAATAAAATGATTCCCACCGAAATCCAGACATTCTCAGGGGATTCATTACCTAAAACTACTGCTGCCCCGATCAACACTAAAAGCATTCCCAGAAAGCCCTTAAAAGATGACAACAATGAGTCTCTTGTTTTTATATATAGCCAGAATAGCGGCTTATCGAATTTTCTCATTTTTTCCTCAAACAGCTAACGCCTTGTTAAGGGGTGAAGCACGCAACACCGATGCTACCGCATACCACCTTAATCACTTAAACCAACGCATAGTAAAAATGCCACGCGTGCTGAATCCCTCTTGAACAATTTGTTATACGCGTCCTATCGGTTGTACTTAACCTTATTCAGAACTTCTTTTAGTTCATGCGTTTTCTCAAGGTTTACACCGTGAATATTGGCTAAAGCACAAACATAATACAAGACGTCATATAACTCTTCTGCGATTGAACCTTTTAATTCATCTAGCGTTGGTTGCCCACTTTTACCTTTGCGAATAGATTCTGATAATTCGCCAACTTCTTCGATTAGTTTTAAAAAATAGTGTTCATATTGCTCTGGCGCATAATCGAATTCTTTTATATGACTTTGTAACTCAGATAACTTCATAACGTCCTTTTTGTATCATTTTCCATTAAGCGTATAACGCCGCGTTAAGGGGTGCAGGCACGCAATACATAAGTTTCTGCAAAGCACCTTAAACACAAAACCCAACGCAAACTAAAAATGCCACGCGTGCCAAATCCCTCTTAAACGCTTTGTTATATGTAAATTATGCGGCTATTTTTATGTGTTTTTGATTTACCCACGCATAACCTGAGTTATAAGTGATTAATGCCCAATCACTGACTAAAGAATGAACTACAACTGCATCACCTTTGTTTAACGTGCCAATGATATTGTTGTTTTGCACAAATGGGTTATCGCGAACATTTAGTTTGTTAGCAGTAACTATATATTTAACAGCAACCCATTCAGGAGATTTTGACTCTTTCTTTTTCTGAAAGTTATAAGAACTGAAACTGTTAGAATTTTTAGAGTAAGAACCAACTCTACACGTTTTCTTCCATGAAATGCATGAATTTCCACATGGCTGACCTTTTTTACAAACTTTAGCTTCCGCTGTAAAACCAAACATGCTGATCAGTACAAGTAAAAGAGTTGTTATTGCTTTCACCGTAATTTCCCTTTACATATAACGCCGCATTAAGGTGTGAGCAACGCTACAACCTAACCAAAACCATTGCGCCGTAAACACGAAACCCAACCTTGAACTGAAAATACCAAGCGTTGGGAATCACGCTTAAATGCTTTGTTATGTTTCTTTTCTCCGCATTACTAAAATGCAGAGAAAATATCGAATGGAGTTTGATACTTCTCTAATTTTAAAAGTCTAGACAACTCTTCTCGATCGACACTATTTATCTGATTTTGAATATCTTCACTAATAGCACCAAACTTATTTAGCTGGATGTACTCATTTATCGCTTGAGAATCTCCCAGTATGGCTAGCTTATAAGCTGCTTGTAAGTATTCCAGTTCTGCCTGTTTAACACAGTTATTTTCTGCTTCATATTGTAGAAAAAATAAAATAGCTTTCTTTTTTTCGATTGGTTGAGATCTAAGCCAAGTATCGCTTATTACTATCTTTCGATCTTTCTTATCCAAACAAGATTCAACTACATTATTTAATCTGACATACGACGACTTTAGGTTACGATATGCATCTTCTATGTCTACAATAAAGTCTTGCGCGGATACATATGATGGGAGAAAAATACTTACGGAAACTAAACTATAAAGAATTGTATACACACGTCCAAAATTCATACTCTTTTCCCTTTGAGTGAAGTCGTTGTAAATTTGCAATATTCTCTAATCGTCTTCTCTTTACGGCCGGAACTGCTAGCATAGCTTTACGAAAGTTTTCCCAATCATAAGTGTTTGCTTGCCAACCAGCAGCACCTATAGTTACTATATCGTACGTTTTACGACCTGCAAAAATAGAATAAAAAGGCAAAAGTGGGATTATTTTTTCCAACAAACTGCCCATTTCTATCACTTGATTCATTTCTTCTATAGCTTTTAAAGATCTTCTGCTTGGTTTGAAACCTTGTATCTGACAAAAATTTCCTTTTCGCTTTTCAAGTATTCCTTCGCTCATAACGGCTCCTTGACAATGAAATTGAACAAAAGCAAGAATATAAAACAAGTGGCTTATAAGACAATGAAAACGCTGTCTCACCTGCAAGAAAGTCGATACATTTCACAGATGAGTCCGTGGAAACATAACGCCCTGTTAAGGGGTGAGCAACGCAATATAGAAGCCGCCGCAAGCCACCTTAAACACTAAAACCAACGCATA